>CANETX010000080.1 GCA_947441435.1 Planctomycetaceae bacterium | reverse complement strand
CGCTGGAACTCCGCAGCGAGTCCGGGCAGGTCTTCTTCCTTCCCCCACAGTCCACCATCCATCGCGTCGGGGGCGATGACGACGGGCGCGACCCAGACCGACGTGTACTGGCTCCAGTTGATTGCCGGCGCGATGTAGTTCCACGAGCCATCGCCTGCCTTCGTCATCAGCGTGGGCTGCGAGAGAAAGCCGACCGGCGCCACCGTGATCGCGTGCTTTGCGCATCCTGACAGTGACAGTCCGATGGTGAGTGCGGCGGTGGCGACCAGCGATGTTCGTGTGTTCAAGAGCATGCGCGGATTCTCCCGCACGGCGTGCTCAGGGTCAAGGCGGGACCGACCGCGAATCCGTCCCCCTAGACTGCGAAGCGATGTCGGATCGAACAATCACCATCGGCTTGCTGCAGCACGCCTCGCCGCTGGCTGCGTCCAAGCAGGACATCCTCGACCGCGTGGCAGCGCTCGCGGCGGACGCGGTGAAGCAGGGGGCGCAGGTCATCGCGACGCAGGAGCTCTTCGTGTCGCACTACTTCTGCCAGCGCGAGGATCCTGCGCTGATGGACTTGGCCGAGTCGATCCCGGATGGCCCAACCTGCAGCTTCATGCGTTCCTTGGCCAAGAAACTGAAGGTGGAGATCACCGCGAGCCTTTACGAGCGGCGTGCGGCGGGGGTCTATCACAACACGAGCGTCTACATCGATTCCCGAGGCGACGTGATCGGCAAGTACCGGAAGATGCACATTCCCGACGATCCAAGATTCAGCGAGAAGTTCTACTTCACCCCCGGAGATCTCGCGTGGCAAGTGGCGCACGGGGCGCACGCCAAGTGCGGCATGCTCGTCTGCTGGGATCAGTGGTATCCCGAGGCGGCGCGACTGACCGCGCTCGCGGGGGCCGAGATCCTCTTCTATCCGACGGCCATCGGATGGTGGCACGGCGAAACGGCGCAGGACAAGAAGGCGCAGCGCGACGCATGGATCACCATGCACAAGGCGCACGCGATCGCCAATGGCGTCTTCGTTGCGGCGATCAATCGCATCGGCGTGGAGAACGACCTCAAGTTCTGGGGGACGAGTTTCGTCTGCGATCCTGCTGGGCAGGTGATCGCGGAAGCACCCGTCGACGAGCCGAGCGTGCTCGTGGTCCCGTGCAACCTCTCGATGATCGAGGAGCAGCGCCGAGGCTGGCCCTTCCTCCGCGACCGCCGCATCGATGCCTACGCGGGGATCACGCAACGGCTCGTCGATGGCTGACAGCCGCGCACGATGGATCCGGCCATGACCAGTGACCTTCGACTGACGGGCTCGGCCGCCGCACAGGGATTCCGGATGCCTGCCGAGTGGGAGCGGCAGTCGTGTGTGTGGCTCGTTCGCCCACACAACGAAGAGACGTGGCCGCTGTGCCTGTCGCAGGCGCAATCGGAGTGGGACGCTTGGCGTGCGAGATTGGCGAAGGTCGTCGAGGTGCGCGATCTCTGGGAACTCGGCGTCCCCACCAACGACAGTTGGATCCGCGACTTCGGCCCCATCTTTGTCTCGCACCCATCGCGCGGCGTTGCGGGACACTCCTTCCGATTCAACGGATGGGGAGACAAGTACGAAGTGAGGACGCTCGACGACGGCGTCCCCGATGCGATCGCGCGGCGGTGGGGGATTGCGCTGTGGCATCACGAGTTCGTCTTGGAGGGTGGCTCGATCGATGTGAACGGCGCGGGGACGGTCCTCACCACGAGCCAGTGTCTCACGGGAGACAATCGAAATCCCCTGGCCGGGGTTGCCGCGATCGAATCGGTGTTGGGGGATGCGCTCGGCGTCACCAACATCGTCTGGATCCCCGGCGGCATCAAGGGGGATGACACTGACGGCCACATCGACGACATCGCGCGATTCGTCTCGCGCGACACGATCGTCGCGATCCGTGCGCCGAAGGGGCATCCCGACCATGAAGTGCTGGAGGGAAACTGGGAGGCGCTCGCGACAGCGCGCGACGAACAGGGGCGACCGTTCCGCGTCGAGGCTCTCCCCGTTCCCGAGCCGATCTCTTACGACTATCCCGCCGATCGGTTTGGTCCGGGTGGGCGCAACATGGTTCCCGCAAGTCACGCGAACTTCCTCCTCGCCAACGGGACCGCATTCGTCCCGATCTTCGGCGAAGGCAGCGACGAGCAAGCGCTGGCGACGATCGCTGGGCTTCTCCCTGGCTGGCGTGTCGAAGGTGTGATGGCGCGGGCGCTGGTCGTGGGCCTCGGCAGCCTGCACTGCCTCAGTTGTCAGCAGCCCGCCGCGCACCCGCGGTGAGCGGCGCTACGACGCGCGGGGCTTGA
This sequence comes from Planctomycetaceae bacterium, assembly GCA_947441435.1. Taxonomy (GTDB): domain Bacteria; phylum Planctomycetota; class Phycisphaerae; order Phycisphaerales; family SM1A02; genus F1-60-MAGs104. Next base: position 6,721 of record CANETX010000080.1, on the reverse strand, counting down.
ACATCCGGAAGAGGCGGGTGATCGGGTCGTAGAACTCGTCGACGACGCGTTCCTTCATCGGGATGATTGCGTTGTCGGTGATCCCGATGTGCTCGGGGCAGACCTTCGTGCAGCACTTCCCGATGTTGCAGTAGCCGATTCCATCATGGTCCTTGAGATCCGCAACCCGGTTCTCGGTGTCCAGCGGGTTCATCTCGAGCATCGCCGTGTACATCAGGAAGCGCGGCCCGATGAACTCATCATGCTTGTGATGGTCCCTGAGGACATGGCAGACATCCTGGCAGAGGAAGCACTCGATGCACTTCCGGAACTCCTGCACGCGGTCGACGTCCGCTTGGTACATCGTCCACGAGCCGTCGGCGTTGTCGGGCTTGCGCGGCTTGAATGGCTTGATCTTCTTCTTGACGCGGAAGTTCCAGCTCACGTCGGTGACGAGGTCGCGGATCGAGGGGAACGATCGCATCGGTTCGACGGTCACCCGCTGCCCCTGAGGCAGCGTGTCCATGCGCGTCATGCACATGAGCTTCGGCTGCCCATTGATCTCCGCTGAGCAAGAGCCGCACTTGCCGGCCTTGCAGTTCCAGCGCACTGCGAGGTCGTTGGCCTGCTCCGCCTGAATCTTGTGGATGCAGTCGAGGACGACCATCCCCTCGGCCACATCAACGCCGTAGGTCTTGAACTCGCCGCCCGCGGAGTCACCACGCCACACGTCGAACTCGACCCGGCGAGTCGGGTTGGGGAGGGATCCTGAAGGGGTCGATGACATCGTGTCGTGCTCCGCGTCGTGCTACTTCAGCTTCTCGATGAGGGCCTTCTGGGCGGCGCTCGTCGGGACGACGGCGCGCCGCCGCACCTCCATCGATCCGTCGGCGGCCTTCTTCGCGATGAGATTGAAGGTTCCGCACTCTGCTGTCTTCTGGGGGTAATCCTCGCGGAACTGTGCGCCGCGGCTCTCCTTGCGCTCGAGGGCGCAGCGGGTGATCGCCTCGGAGATCGTCAGCATGCAGTGAACATCGACTGCCGTGTGCCAGCCGGGGTTGTATTCGCGGTGGCCCGAGACGGCGACCTTGGCGTGGCGCGCGTTCAACTCGGCGATCTTGCCGAGCGCCTGTTCCATTTCGCTCTGGGTCCGCACGATGCCGACCAAGTCCTGCATGACATCCTGCAGGGCGTAGTGGACCGCGAACGGGTTCTCTGAGCCGCTGCGCTCGAACGGCGCTTCCAACGCGCGTGCCTGTGCTTCCACTTCTGCTGAATCGACCTCGGCAGGCGTGTGCGACTTCGCAAACTTCGCGGCATGCTCTCCGGCCAACTTTCCGAAGACGATGAGATCCGAGAGCGAGTTGCCGCCGAGTCGGTTGGCGCCATGCAGCCCGGCTCCGACCTCTCCCGCAGCAAAGAGCCCGGGAACGCACGACTCCTGCGTCTCCCCATCGACCGCCACGCCACCCATTGAATAGTGCGTCGTCGGCCCAACCTCCATGCGCTCTGTCGTGATGTCCACACCAGCAAGTTGCTTGAACTGGTGGTACATGCTCGGGAGTTTGCGCTTGATGTGCTCGGATGCGTTGGGGATCTTCTCCTTGATCCATCCGATGTCGAGGTAGACGCCGCCGTGCGGAGAGCCGCGTCCTGCCTTCACCTCACGGTTGATGCAGCGCGCCACGTGATCGCGCGTCAAGAGTTCGGGTGGCCGAAGGGCGTTCTTGTCGCCGCACACATATCGCCAGCCTTCCTCCTCGTCCGTCGCGACCTGTGCGCGGTACGCCTCCGGAACGTCGTCGAACATGAACCGTTTGCCTTCACTGTTGCGAAGGACGCCGCCTTCGCCACGGACTCCCTCGGTGACGAGAATCCCGCGCACGCTCGGCGGCCACACCATTCCGGTGGGGTGGAACTGCACGAACTCCATATCGAGGAGTTCCGCACCGGCGTGGTAGGCGAGCGACTGGCCATCGCCCGTTCCCTCCCAACTGTTGCTGGTGATTCGGAAGGCCTTGCCCAGGCCACCTGTGGCAAGGATCACAGCCTTTGCCTTCCACAGGTGCAGCCGACCGCGCTCGCGGTCGTAGCCGAACGCCCCTGCGATGCGGCCGCCGGACTTGAGGAGCGCGACGACCGTCATCTCCATGAACACTTCCATCCCCTGATGGATCCCATGGTCCTGAAGGGTGCGGATGAGCTCGAGTCCAGTGCGGTCGCCGACATGCGCAAGCCGCGGATAGCGGTGACCTCCGAAGTTTCGCTGGAGGATCTTGCCGTCCTTCGTGCGATCGAAGACTGCACCCCAGGACTCCAGTTCGCGCACGCGCGCGGGGGCTTCTCTCGCATGGCGCTCGGCCATGATCGGGTTGTTGAGGTACTGGCCGCCGCGCATGGTGTCGGTGAAGTGCACTTCCCAGTTGTCGCGGTCGTCGACATTGCCCATCGCCGCAGCCATGCCGCCCTCGGCCATCACCGTGTGGGCTTTCCCAAGCAGCGACTTGCAGATGACGCCGACGGAAACTCCCGCCGCGGATGCTTCGATGGCCGCGCGGAGGCCCGCGCCGCCCGCACCGATCACGACGACATCGTGCTCGTGAATGGTGCAGCGTTCGGCGATGTTCACAGGATCCTCCAGTCCGTCCAAGTGCCGCTGGCGCAGAGGCGAACATAGACGTCGGTGAATCCCACGAAGAAGAGGCTGATCCATGCGAACAGCATGTGTCGGGCGTTGAGCCAGCTCACGCGCTTGTATGTCGCCTCGCGACTCTTGCTGCACGAGAGGCAATCATGCTTCCCGCCCACGAGGTGGCGCAGGCAGTGGCAGCCGAACGTGTACGCCCCGAGGAAAATGGGATTGAGCACGAGCACGATCGTCCCGACACTGATGCCGAAGCCCTTGGTGCCGTCGGCGTTCGAGTGCCAGAAGGACTGGTATCCGTCCCATGCGAGGAGGCCAATGAACACAATCGCGATGTAGAGAAAGTAGCGGTGGAGGTTCTGGAGGATGAGCGGAAACTTCTGTTCGCCTCGGTAGTCGAGTCCGCGGAAGGCCGGTTCACCGACAGTGCAACTCGCGGGATCTCCCCAGAACGCCTTGTAATAGGCCCCTCGGTAGTAGTAGCACGTGAAGCGAAATCCGCCTGGGAACGGAAGGATGAGAAGCGCGGGGGAGAAGAGCAACCAGCCGGGCCACCAATTCGGAAGCTCGCCGAACCACGCGTGACCCGAGGTGATCCCCCTCGGATCCCAGAAGACGGGGGAATAGAAGGGGGACAGCAGGTGCTGCACTCCCGGTTGCGCGGCGCCTCCGATGAAATAGTTGTTCGCCTGGAACGCTGCCCATGTCGAGTAGACGATGAACCCCCCGAACCCTGCCAGCACAAGGAGCGGCGCGATCCACCACCGGTCGGTGCGCTTCGTCTCCAGGAACGAGCGTCGCTGCGGAAGTGAATACGGAGTCTGGGTCACTTGGCTGGGATCTCCTCACGCCGGCGAGTGTCGTTTTCGTCGGCCCGCCTGTGGCGAATCCCAAATATAGCGAGTTCCCCCAGGTGCCGTCAGGCGTGGACTGCCGTGCGATGGCGAGCGGTCGTGAGCGCGAACAATTCGCTGAAGTCGCGGGCCTTCTCGATGGACATGATGCACGCACGCAGCCGGTCGCACTGGTCAACGCCGACGATCTCGCCGCCGAGGGCGTTGAATTTCACCGAGATCTCGTCTTCGGTCATCGGGTCGCGCGGATCTCCCTTGGGGACATCGACTCGGGTTGCGAATGACTTGCCTGCGGTCGTCGTGATCGTGACTCGGCTCGGCTGGAACTTGGGGAAGAGAGCCTCGAACTCCTCGTTGGCGACCACCTTCACCTTGTCCATGATGGGGATGAGGCTCTTGTCGAGCACGCGCTCTTCCTTGAATTGGAGCGGGGTGACCATGCCGTCCACCAGCCCAACTGCCATGCAGTAGGGGAGCGAGTGGTCGGCGGTCTCCTTGGAGTCGGGCCGGTACTTGTGCGGATCCCCGAGGATGTCCGCGGCGCGGGCGATCACTTCGACCTTGATCTCGGCGACCTCCGCGGCCTTGATGCCGTTGTCCTTGATGGTCTTCATCATGGCGGTGAGCGGCGCATGGCTGAGCGCCTCGATGGGGAAGCTCTTCATGCCGCAGTCGATGATCCGGTAGTGGCACTTGGGGCAGTGGGGGAGGTCTCGCGTCAACAATCCAGCGTCGAACGCGGCCGGCTTGCCCTTGTACTGGACATGCGCGAACACAGCGAAGAGTCCTTCCTTCCCGTCGATGATGTGCTCGGGTCCTGAGAACCCGTGGCGAGCCAGAAGCGCGCTCTCTGCACCCATGCGACCCGCCCACGGGTCGACCGTGTTCTTCATGTTGGTCAACTTGCCCGCCGTGACTGCGCCGGGAGTGAATGTGCGTGACGCGCTGATGCCCATCGCGGCGACGAGTTGCGCAGGGGTGAGGTCGAGGACTCGCCCGCAGGCGATCGGTGCGGCAAACGCGCTGAGAGTGGCGTGGTGCCAGCCGTACTCGCGCACGCCCGGAAGCCCGAATTCGCACAGGCGCATCTCGATCTCATACGCGATGACCGTGGCGAGGATGAGTTCGCGCCCACCGAGTCCGTACGCCTCGCACAGCGCGAGCGGTCCGGCGATCAAGTCGCTCGGATGGCACGGGTCCGACTTCCAGTAGATGTCGTTGTAGTCCATCGCCCGGATCATGTGGCCGTTGAGGAACGCGGCATCGACCGGGTTGGTCTTGAAGCCCGAGACGAACGCCGTCGCAGCGCCCGATCCGCTTCCCATCTCACGATGGTGCTTGAGGAGGATCTGCGCGTCCTCCTGCTGGCTTCCGCCGAGTGCACAGCCGATGGAGTCGAACCAGAAGAGTTTGGCGGACTGGATCGCCGCTGGCGAGAGGTCCTCGTAGCGCAGCTTGGCCGCCCATTCTGCGATGTCGTAGGAGATGAGGCGCTTGGACGATGGGGCTGCGTGGGCCATGGTGGTTCTCTTTCTTGAGCGTTCAGCCGAGTTGGCGGGCGACTTCACGAGCGACATCGAGCGTCGTTGCCTTGCCGCCGATGTCGTAGGTGCGGACCTTGCCTTCCTTGATGACGGTGGCGATGGCCGCTTCCAGCCGCGCCGCGCTCGACGCCTCGCCGAGCCAGTCGAGCATCATCCGTGCGGTCAGGAGCATGGCGATGGGGTTGACCTTGTATTGCCCGGCGTACTTGGGGGCGCTGCCATGGGTCGGTTCGAACACCGCGTACTTGTCGCCGAGGTTCGCGCTCGGCGCGAACCCGAGTCCGCCGATGAGCCCTGCGCACAAGTCGCTCACGATGTCGCCGAACATGTTCTCGGCGACGAGCACCGAGTAGTCCTGCGGGTTCTTGAACATCCACATGCAGATCGCGTCGATGTTCGCCTCGTCCGCCCAGATGTCCGGGTAACTCTTGGCGACCTCGCGGAAGCACCGGGTCATGAGTCCACCCGTTTCGCGCAGCACATTGGGCTTCTCGATGAGGGTCACTCGCTTGCGGCCGGTCTTCTTCGCGTACTCGAAGGCCTGCGTGCAGATGCTGGTGCACCCCTGGCGGCTCACGATGCGCGTCGACAGCGCGACATTCTCGAACCCCTTCGCCTTCCACGGCTTCATCTTGGGATTCGCACAGAGCGCCTCGTACACCGCCTCGGGCAGCGGGTGGAACTCGACGCCGCCGTAACTCCCCTCGGTGTTCTCGCGGAAGATCATCTGATCGATGGCGACGTCGCTGCCCGACGGGTTGGTGATGAGATTGCCGCGGTAGTTGAGCGGATTCCCTGCGTAGCTCTTGCAGGGGCGCATGTTCGTGTGCAGGTTGAACATCTGGCGGAGCTTGACGATGGGCGAGAAGTAAACGAGCCCCTTGCCCTTCAGTTCGGGAATGAGTTCTTCCTTCGCCTCGTCCTGTGGCTTGCTGGTGATCGCACCGAAGAGCCCGCAGGTCGTTCCCTCGAGCGCCTTCACCGTCCGGTCGGGCAGGGCGTTCCCCTCCTTGCACCAGAAGTCCCAGCCGATATCGCAGGGGATGTACTCGGCGTCGAGCTTGAGATGATCGAGGACGATCTTCGCCGCCTCCATGACATCATTGCCGACTCCATCTCCGGGCATCCATGCGATCCTGTACTTGGACATTGCGTGCGTCTCCGTGTGAACTGGCTGGACTGAAGGGGGCGGGATGGTAGCGAACCCCCGCGCGAGGAACCGATCAGGCCGTCTGAGGCTGCATGGCCTTCAGGCGACGGCCGACGAGCGACTCGGCTCCCCCTGCGACGATGAGTTCCTGCGCCGCAGGGCTCAGCGGTGGGAACTCGAATGTCGTTGCGCCGATGGAGATCGTCGAGGTGCGGTAGTCGATGTGGGCGCGAGGCCCCGCCGTTGTCGGCGATCCCTTGGCCACATGCTCTCGCAGCCACGAAACCAGCGACGGGCACTCGAAGACTGCGAACCCGTTATTGAAGGCGTTGCGCTTGTAGGTCTCCGAGAAACTCGCGGCGATCACGCAGGGAATCCCCTTGAACTTGAGCGCTGTTGCCGCCTGCTCGCGACTTGAGCCCGTGCCGAAGTTGAGCCCACCGATCACGATGTCCCCTGGCTGGTAGAGCGTGTTGAACTCGGCGTCGTAGTTTTCGAAGGTGACCGAGGCCATCTGCTCGGAGGTGAGGTCGTCGCGATAGGTGTGCTT
>CANETX010000079.1 GCA_947441435.1 Planctomycetaceae bacterium | reverse complement strand
GGCTGCGCGAAGAAGATGTTGGGGACGAAGGTCTGCGGGTTGCGGTCGTAGAGGGGGAACCAGCTCGACTGGACCTGCACCATGATGCGGTGGCCGGGCTGGATGGTGTGATTGACCGGAGGCAAGTCAAACCGGAACGGCACCGGCGTATTCGATGGAATCGCCGTCGGAATCGCGAAACTCTCTCGGTACCTGCCGCGAAAAATGTCCATGGCGATCGGCAACTGGTAGCCGCCCATCTCCGGCTTCTCGGGCACGCTCGGGGGATAGACATCAATCAACTTCACCACGAAGTCGCTGTCGGTGCCACTCGTCGAGGCGATGAGATTCACCTTCGGCGTTCCGGCAAGATGCAACGGTTCGGTGAGCGGCTCGCTCACGAATGAGATCACATCGGGTCGACTCGCGACGTCGCGCTGATCGTTGAGCAACCATCGTCTCCAGAGATCGCCATCGGCGAATCGCGAGGGTCGCGGCACGAACGGCACGGGCTTCGCCGGATCGGAGATGTACTCGTCGTATGCCGCGCGCGGCGATGTGTCGCCTGCAGGCGGCGCATCGAAGGAGAGTCCGCCGCCCGCGCGTAGATAGATCGGCTTCGATGTCTGCGGGCATCCCTCGGCGCACGACACGGGCCATGACGGGAGGCGATCCCAGTGGTTCTCTCCGGTGTTGTAGAAGAGCACAGGCGGCGTGTCGGCCTTCGGCGCTCCCTCCTTGAGGTACTGGTCGAAGAACGGCTTCAAGACATCTCGACGGAACTCAAGCGCCGTGTCGCCGTGAAACGTGAGTGGCCCGAGCGTCGATCCCTCGTAGTTGACGCCGCTGTGCCGCCATGGACCGAGCACAAGGAAGTTCTGCGTGTTCGTGGCGTCCTTGGGTTCGACCGCCTGATAGCAGTGGATTCCTCCCCACATGTCCTCCTGGTCGAAGATTCCTTGGATCCACATCGTCGGGACTGCGAGTGGACGCCGGGCCATCTCCGCGTCGAGCGCCTGATCGCGCCAATACGCGTCGTACGCAGGATGCGACGAGATGAGTTGCCACGTCGGCAGCGACGCCACTCCCGCGCGCGCGGCGAAGTTCCCGATCGAACCATCGCACAGGTAGTTCTCGTAGTCGTCGTAGCCGCCGTGATCGACGGAGATCCCCTGCGAGCGTCCCGCAGTCTGCCCCGCGTAGAAGTCGAGGCTGTTCTGGCGAAACGCGCCGTAGTGAAACCAGTCATCGCCCATCCAGCCATCGACCATCGGGCTCATCGGCGCGGCGACCTTCAGTGCAGGATGGGGATTGATGAGCCCCATCACGACGGTGAATCCCTCGTAGGAACTCCCGAGCATGCCGACGCGCCCGTTCGACTCAGGCACATGGTGGGTGAGCCACTCGATGGTGTCGTAAGTGTCCGTGGAGTGGTCAGTGGCCGTCGTATTGAGGACGCCGCGCAGCGGGCGGACAATCTCGTAGTCGCCCTCAGAGCCGTGCTTGCCGCGGACATCCTGGAAGACGCGGATGTAGCCGTCGGAGACGAAGACGCCGTCACCCATGGGGAGCGTTTCGATTACCGACTCCGACTCGGCGCGTTTCGCGCGCGCGGCGGCGTTGTAGGGAGTGCGCGTCAGGAGGATCGGCGACTCCTTCGCCGACTTGGGCACGACGATGACCGTGTGGAGTTTCACCCCATCGCGCATGGGAATGTCGACAAGGCGCTTCTCGTAGTCGGCGTCCGCTGCCCCGAGGCAGCACGCGGCGAGGAGTGCGATCATCCGGCGACGGTCCTCATTCGGATCGTCGCGGGCATCGCGGCGACGGCGTCGAGCAGCCGATGGTCATCAAACCTTTCGACATCGAGGATGACGTAACTCGTGCGCGGATTCGACTGGAGGTACTCGGCGTTGATGTTGATCCCCGCCTTGGCAAGCAGCGTGTGCATCGTGCCGAGAACGCCCGGGACATTGCGGTGCACATGGAGGATGCGCAGCTGCCCCTCGCGCAGGATCGGAAGATCGACCTGCGGGAGATTGACGGAAGACTCCGTCGATCCGTGGCTCCAGAACTCGACCAGTTTCTCGGCGACTTCGACCGCGATCGATTCCTGCGCCTCTTCCGTTGAGCCACCGATGTGAGGAGTGAGGATCGCCGTCGGACAGTCGCACAGCGGCGAGCGGAAAGAGTCCCCAGCGCTCGCGGGTTCGGAAGGGAAGACATCGATCGCTGCGCCGCCGACCCGACCCGACTTGAGCGCGGCGGCCAGCGCGTCCACGTCGACCACCGATCCGCGCGCATTGTTAATGAGCATGGCCCCCGGCTTCATCTTGGCGAGCTCGCGCGCGCCGATCATCCCCGCGGTCTGCGGCGTCTCAGGGACATGGAGCGTCACGCAATCCGCCTCGGCGAGGAGCGTGTCGAGCGACGGGCGCGACTGCGCGTTGCCCAGAGGCAATTTGCGGGCAATGTCGAAGAAGATCACGCGCATGCCAAGGCTCTCGGCCAGCACGCTCACCTGGCTGCCGATGTGGCCGTAGCCGACGATGCCGAGCGTGCGCCCGCGGACTTCGTGGGAGTTGGCCGCACTCTTGTCCCAGCGCCCCCCGTGGAGTTGCCCAGACTTCTCGAAGAGCCGCCGGAAGAGGCAGACCGCCTCTGCGACAGTCATCTCCGCGACGCTGCGCGTGTTGCTGAAGGGAGAGTTGAAGACGGCGCATCCGTTCGCCTCGGCCGCCGCGAGATCGACTTGATTCGTCCCGATGCAGAAGCAGCCGATGGCCGCGAGATGGGGGTGACGCCTGAGCGTCTCCGAGCGCAGATCCGTCTTGGACCTGATCCCGATGAGTGTTGCGACCGCAAGCGCGCTCTCGAGCGCCTCGCCTTCGAGCGAACCCTTGTGACGCACGATCTTGAAACCCGCCTGAGTGAGAATCGGATCAGCCGCGCCGTGGATCGACTCGAGCATGACTGCCGTACGGGAGTCGGACATGGCGGGAGACTAGCCGCGTCGCGCGTGAGCGGCGCAGGACGCGAGTCGCAGAGAGCGCCCGCGTCGCTACCCGACGATGTCGGGAAGATCGAAGAGGTCCGCAGTCAAGTTGCGCGGGCCTTCTGGCGTGATGAGGACATCTGCTTCGTAGTGGACGCTGAGCGAACCGTCCGCCGTGAAGATCGGCCACGCGGTCCCGTGGGTCACGGTCTCGGTCGTCCCGACGGCGATCATCGGTTCGACCGCCACGAGCATTCCGGGTTTCCACACCTTCCACGCTTCGTTCCACTCGCCCGGGTAACTCGGGACGACATTCGCGACGAAGGGAGCCGCGTGCAGGGTCTTGCCATATCCGTGGCCGCCAAGTCCGCGGACGAGGTAGAGCCCGAGTTCACCCTCGACGCACTCCTGCACCGCGCGGGCCCACGCGATGAGCGGCCGCCCGGGTTGCATGGCGTCGACACCGCGGCGCAAGCTCTCGCGGCCAGCGTGCATGAGTCCCTTGGCGACAGGATCCCCCGACCTGATGAGATAGGTCCACGCCGCGTCACCGATCCATCCTTGATGGCGCACGCCGATGTCAATGGAGACGAGATCCCCTTCGGCGATCGGCGTCGCCGTCATGGTGTGCGTGCCGTGGACGACGCAGGCATTCACCGAGAGGCACGCGTGGCTCGGAAAGGGGGGATGCCCTCGCGCCTTGTAGCCGAGAAAACACGAGGTGCAGTCGAGGCTCTTGAGCGTTGTGGCGACGAAGGTGTCGATCTCAGCGAGCGTCTGGCCCTCGCGCAGGAACTCGGCGAGCGCGACATGGGTCTTGCAGACGCACGCCGCCGCAGCCGCAGCGAGTTCAAGTTCGCGCTCAGAAGGCATTTGGTTGCGAGGCTATCGGATGACGTCGATGGAGCCCGCGACGCGCTCGCCGCGCGCGAGTACGAGATCGGGGAGCGCGCCGGCGATTTCGTAGCCGAGCGATCGTTCGTCGGTGTGCGGCCAGAGCACGAGGTCCGCAGACATCCCCGGCGCGATCGATCCGCAGGTCGACTCGAGTCCAAGGACGCACGCCGCGTTGAAGGTGACTGAGCTGAGCGCCTCCGCAGAAGTCATCTTCATCTCGCGCACCCCGAAGGCGACGATGAGCGGTATGCCGCGGACCGGGGCGCTTCCCGGATTCGCGTTTGTCGCGAGCGCTAGCGCGCCGCCCATGTCGAGGAACTCGCGAGCGCGGATGCAGGGGGTTGCGAGGCAGAAGGAAGCCGCGGGAAGTCCGACCGCGATCGTCGAGGAGCGCGCGATGCGCTCGAGGTCAGTGTCGGATGCCGCCTCAAGATGGTCCAAGCTGCGGGCGCCAAGGGCGACTCCGTGTTCCACCATACCGAGCGAATTGAATTGGTCGGTGTGCACGCGGATGCCGAGGCCCAGTGTGCGCGCCTTCTCGAAGTAGCGCAGGCACTCCGCGACGCTCCAAGCTCCCTGCTCGCAGTACGCGTCCGCGACGATGCCCGGAAAGCGTGCGGCGATCGCGGGAATGGTCTTCTCGATCATCCGATCGACGAACTGCGGATCGTCTGCGTCCTTCGCGTGCGCGCCGAGGAAGGTCGGGGTGATCCTCAGCGGGCTCTCGGCCTCTGCAAGCGCAATCGCCTCGAGCATTCGGACTTCGGTCGCTTCATCGAGCCCGTAGCCCGACTTCACTTCGACGGTGGTGGTGCCGTACGCAGCCATCTCGCGCGTGCGCCGCAGCACCCCGTCGGCCAGGGTGCGCGTCGGCGTCGCGCGAACGCTGCGCACGCTCGACATGATGCCCCCGCCTCCGGCAAGGATGTCGAGATACGCCTTGCCGGCGAGTTTCATCTCCCATTCGTCGAGCCGCTCTCCTTCGTAGCAGGCGTGCGTATGGCAGTCGACGAACCCGGGAGTGACGACGCGCCCGCGCGCATCGATCACGTGCGCTCCTGCGCTTGGAGGGGGATCGCCAGCACCGACCGCGCGGATTCGCCCATTCGCAACAACGATGTGTCCGGAACTGATGGTGCGCAGGTCGCGCATCGCGTCCCGCCGTCGGGCGCCGTCCGTCTCACCGGGACGCCTGGCGAGCGTCACAATTCGCGCACTGACAATGTGCAGATCCGCCACAGGCGCACGGTACCGTAGCGCTCGATGCTCCTCTTTGTCGTCCGGCACGCGAAGGCTCACGATCGAGGAGAGGATTGGCCCGACGACTCGCAGCGGCCTCTCACCGATGGTGGGATCCGCAAGTTCTCGCGGCTCGCGCGCGCCATCGGCCGCAAGTTCGAAGCTCCCGAGGTCGTTCTCGCCAGCGGCTACGTCCGCGCGTGGCAAACTGCCAGACTGCTTGAGGACGAGGGAGACTGGCCGACCCCTGAGCGCGCGTCGTGGCTCGAGTGCGATGAGACCGAGCCGATCGTCGCCGCGCGCGAGGCGCTCGCCGCGTGCACGAGGGAGTCGATCGCCCTCGTCGGCCATGAGCCGATGCTCAGCGAACTGATCAGCGAATTCATGGGGTGTCACGGCCCGGGAGTCGCCATGGCTAAGGGTGCGATCGCGGTGCTCGATGTGCGGGATCCAGCGGCGCTCGGCGAAGTCGAGTCATTTCCGGGGAGCGCGGCGGAACTCCTGTGTCTTGTCGACCCCCGCATGATTGCGAGGGACTGATGACTCTCCCCTCCGACGAACGGTAGACTCGTCCGACCACTTCACGATCCCATGAGTACCCAGCACGAACCCACCGTCAAGAAGACCACTTTCGTCGAGTTCATCTGGGATGGCTCCGTGCTCATCGTGCGGCCGCACGGCCCCAACATCGGGCAGCGCGAAGCGCCGATCATGAACGGGGACATCGATCCGCATCTCAAGTCGCTCGGGAAGGCCGTCAAGTTCATGGTGCTCGATCTCTCTACGGTGCAGTTCATGTCATCCATGGGCATCGGCTCCTGCATCAACTGCCGCAACGGCGCTGCCGCGCTCGGCGCGAAGCCGATCCTCTATGGGGCGAACAAGGATCTTCGCGCGCTTCTCTCGATGATGAAGATCGAAAAGCTCTTCGCCATCGCCGACAGCCGCGAGGCCCTCAACAAACTCGTCGGGCGCTAACCGACCGTCGCGCGGGGGGCGTCGGACGCTCCCATTGCGGCGGCACTCCTTGGGATTGGTCGGATATTCGAGAAAAACTCGAATGGTTCACCAATTCAAGGGTGGACGCTAGCGCGTGAGCTTCGTACAGATCACGATGTCCGCGCCGTGGGCGTCCGCTTCGACGAAGACCGTCCGCGCCTCGGGCACGAGGTTGATGACGAGGACCTTGGCGGTGGGCACAGCCTTCGTGAACTGGCCGACAGTGCCGAGCCGCTCGCCGATGTGGAACGCCCCTTCGAGGTGGATGACCTTGCTGCCGGTGACCTGCGCCCGTGCGGCACTCTCTCCCATCGTCGCGTCCCAGACCCGCTGCGCGCGGTGAAACTGGTCGACTTCCTCGTCGGTCGGCGTCGCCTCGGATCGGTCGCCGGGGCTGCCGTCGAGACGCATCTCCATCATGAGCACCTTGAGCCTCTCCCAGTCGCCATCGCGGGAGATGGTCTCGTCGATCTCGAAGAGGACGCGCTCGTCGGCGGGAAGCGCCCGAAGCGCGTCATACCCGTCAGTGCGGGCCTTCGAAACATACTTCCTCGGCGCATTTGCAGCGACCACCTTTACCTTCGCGCGCTTCGCCGAGTCGATCATCGGCTGATACCACGGGATCCAGGTCCCCGGTCCTGCCCAGTCGCGTGACTTCGTGGCGTCGATGAACACATCAAGCGTCGATTGCCCGCCGAGGTAGGCGTCCGTCGCCGCTTGATCGTCGCGTTCCAGGAATTCAAGGCTCACCGCCGCCCCTTGATGGCTCGCAATGAACGCCTCCACGAGCGCGTGCTCGAGCGCGTGGGCAGTGGCGTCATCGTGGGTCTCGCCGACAAAGACCGCGTCGGCCGCGGCGACCCGCTCGAGCACTGTCGGCCAGCTCAGCTGCTCACCGGTCTTGCCGTCGAACGCCGCAAGCGCCGTCGGGTGGGGGGCCGCTGCGATCGCAGCGACGGGGTCGACCTGGGCCTTCGTCGCGCAGCCCGCGAGCAGCGCGGCGGCAAGGAGCGGCACTGCAAAGAGTCCGACGATTCGTTGCGCGATGGGCATTCGCGAAGGCTAGCCAAGAGGCGATCGACCTAGACTCAGCCCATGTCGCTTGATGCAGCGGTGATGTTCGCGGAGGCCGGGCCGATCGCCCGCCGCCTCGCGGGCTATGAACCGCGCCCGCAACAGGTCGAGATGGCCACCGCCGTCGATCGCTGCCTCGAACGACGCGGCCGCATGCTCGTTGAAGCGGGGACCGGGGTCGGCAAGAGTTTCGCCTACCTCATCCCCGCCATTCGTCAGGTCGTCGAGCGCCGCCAGCGGGTCGTGATCTGCACGCACACGATCGCGCTCCAGGAACAGATCATCGAGAAGGACATTCCACTGCTCAACGCGGTGATCCCCGAGGAATTCACTGCGGTGCTCGTGAAGGGTCGCGGCAACTACGTATCGCTGCGCCGACTCAAGCTTGCGGGTGGGGGTCGGCAGGCGCGGCTCTTCCGGAGCGAAGACGAGCGCCACGAACTCCACTCGCTCGAGGATTGGGCCGAGTCGACCCGCGACGGGACGATCACGTCGCTTCCGGTGCAGCCATCGCGCGCCGTCTGGGAGCAGGTCCAGTCCGACGCGGGCAACTGCATGGGCCGCGCGTGTCCGACCTACGAGCAGTGCCATTACCAGTCGGCGCGCCGACGCATGGAAGGTGCGCAGATCCTCATCTGCAACCACGCGCTCTTCTTCAGCGACCTTGCGCTGCGCGCCCAAGGGGCACGTGGATTCCTGCCTCCCTACGGTCACGTCATCCTCGACGAGGCGCACTCCGTGGAGGAAGTTGCGGCGGATCACTTCGGTGCCCGGCTCAGCGAGGCGGGGGTCAATCACCTGCTGCGCACGCTGTGGAATGGCGCCACGCAGCGTGGGGCGATCTCGGATCTCCCGATGAAGGAGGGCGGAGACGAGACTCTGCGCGAGACGCTCCAGGCCGTCGAAGAATGCCGCACGGCCGCCGCCGGGTACTTCAGCGCTCTCCACCGATGGGCCGAGCGCAACGGCGCGCAAGGAGAGATCCGAATCCGCGAACCGGGCATCATCGAAGACACGCTGAGCCCGAGCCTTCAGGGACTCGCGACTCACCTTCAACTGGTGCGCGAGCGAGCCGCCGACGAACAGGATGGCTGGGAAGTGAACGCCTACGCGCAGCGCGCGGCAGGTCTCGCCACCGCCGCGAGCGCGCTTGTCACGCAGTCGCTACCGGGCTGCGTGTACTGGATGTCGCACTCGGGGAAGCGGCGAACGACGGAGCGCGGTCGCCCCGATGTCACCATCAGCGCTGCGGCGATCGAGGTCGGTCCGCTCCTCGAACGCCACCTCTATAGCCAGGACATCTCGGTGATCCTCACGTCGGGAACGCTCGCCTCCTCGCGCGGCGATTGCACGCTCGCCGCAACGACGCTGGGCCTTGTCGACGCCGAGTCGCTCGTCCTCGGCAGCCCCTTCGACTACTCCCGTCAGGTGCGCGTCTATGTCGAGCCCGACATTCCTGATCCGCGCGATGACGCGTCGCTCGACGTGATGGCCAAGCGGGTCCTTCACCACATTGCGGCGACCGATGGGGGCGCGTTCGTCCTGTGCACGAGTTTCAAGTCGCTCAATGCGCTTGTCGCTGCGACGAAGGACGAGCTCATCGGTCGCGGTCATCCCATCCATGCGCAGGGGAGCGGCACTCCCAATGGCCTGCTGCTCAAGCGATTCCGCGAAGACGAGCGGAGCGTCCTCTTCGGGGTGGCGAGTTTCTGGCAGGGGATCGATGTGCGCGGTCGAGCGCTGCGAAATGTGATCATCACGCGGCTGCCGTTCGACCCTCCCGATGCGCCGCTCACGCAGGCTCGGCACGAGCAGATCAAGGCGCGCGGGGGCAACCCATTCAAGGACGACACCCTTCCGCGGGCGATCATCCGGTTCCGGCAGGGATTCGGAAGGCTCGTGCGCAGCGCAACCGACACGGGCCGCGTCGTCATCCTCGACTCGCGCATCGCGCGCAAGTCCTACGGTCGACTCTTCCTCGAGGCGCTTCC
>CANETX010000078.1 GCA_947441435.1 Planctomycetaceae bacterium | reverse complement strand
TGGCCCGTCATGCCGAGGCCCACCACCAGAACCACCCCGGTGTCGCCCACGATGGCAAGCTGCTTGCCGTGCCGGCGGATGCTCACGACCCGAGCACCGCCCAGCAGACTCGCGTCGCTTGGCCTTGCAGAATCCGAGACAACAATGTCGCGTCGGTTCAAGGAGACCAATCGGAGGGTTGATCGAAGCAGTGGAGCAACAAGCGCGCGTCGGATGCTCTCGACCTCAGGAAGTTCTGGCACTCCCCCGCCTTATACTTACTCCGAGGTTTTCGCACCATGCCATTCACAACGAGCGCGTTGGTCAGTCACCTTCACGATCAAGACCCATTGGTGGCAGCCGCCGCCGTGAAAGACGCAGCCGCGGCGATCCGTAGCGAACTTGGAGCGGTCATTGTCGGCCAAGACTCAGTGGTGGAGCAGATCCTCCTCTCGATGTTCTGTGGAGGACACACCCTGGTCGAGGGCGTCCCCGGACTGGCGAAGACCCTGATCATCTCGACAATCGCCCAAACACTTTCGTTGGGCTTCTCGAGAATCCAATTCACCCCCGATCTCATGCCGAGCGATGTCACCGGCAGCGAGGTCATCCAAGAAGACAGGCAAACAGGCACACGCACCCTTCACTTTGTGAAGGGCCCGATCTTCGCCAACGTCGTGTTGGCCGACGAGATCAACCGGACGCCACCCAAGACACAGGCCGCACTCCTTGAGGCGATGCAAGAGGGCCAAGTGACCGCAGGTGGATACACCCACGCCTTGCCCAAGCCATTCTTCGTCCTGGCGACACAGAACCCCATCGAGCAGGAGGGGACCTATCCCCTGCCCGAAGCGCAACTCGATCGATTCATGTTCCTCGTGCGCATCACCTATCCAGACGAGACACAGGAGATGGAGATCATCAAGCGCACGACCGGGAGCCCATCACGCACACCAGCACCGGTCTTGGGAGCGGCGGAGTGTCTCGCCATCCAGCGCCTCGTCCGCGATATTCCGATCGCCGACCACATGGTGCAGTACGCACTCCGGTTGGTGCGCGCCACCCGGCTCACCGACGGCTCACCCAAGTTCATTCGCGACTATGTCTCGTGGGGGGCGGGGCCTCGCGCTGGGCAATTCCTTGTCCTCGCAGCGAAAGCCAAGGCCCTCCTCTCGGGTGAGCGGCACGTGATGCCCCACCACCTGCACTCCGTCGTCCTGCCAGTCATGCGCCACCGCATCATGCTCAACTTCAACGCACAGGCGGATGGCATCAACACAGATCATGTCGTCGAGGACTTGGTCAAGAACACACCAATCGACGCTGCGGCATGACCTATGGGCGATGGAGTCACCACGCCCCTGCGCGCCGAGCAATATCTGGCGCCTGAGACACTCGCTCAACTGGCTCCCTTTGAGTTGCGGGCCAAGTTGATAGCGGAGGGGGCGATGAGCGGCCACCACATCTCGCCGCGGCAAGGGGCCGCGGTCGAGTTCGCGTCGCATCGCCAATACACCGCAGGTGACAGCGTCCGCCACCTCGACTGGAAGGTGTTCGGCAGGAGCGACAAGCTCTATCTCAAGCAGTTTCAGCAGGAGACCAACCTCAACGTCGCGATTCTGATCGATGGATCAGCCTCCATGCAGTTTGGAACTCTCGGGACAAAGCAGGGATGGGGCGGCACACAGGCACAGCGTGGACTCAATCGGTGGACGAAGTTCGACCACGCAACCGCGATTGCGGCAGCACTCTCGTTCCTTGCGCTGACGCAGCGCGACCGGGTGAGTGTTGGCGTCTTCGGAGACGGCATCAGGAACGGTGTCCGCCGATCGAGTTCACAGGATCACTGGCGATCGGTGGTGCGATGCCTCGCCACAGAACCAACACGGGGCTCTGTCAATTGGACCAAGGTTGCCGAGCAGGCACTGAGCCAGAATCACGATCGAACACTCTTTGTGATTCTCTCAGACTTCCTCTCGCCACTCGAACAGGTACGCGGGGCGCTCGCTCGGCTGAAGCACCGAGGCAACGACGCGATCCTTGGTGTGGTGCTCGACCACGAGGAACTCGAATTCAACCTCGACATTGATGCGCCATTCCAGGGGCTCGAGGGGGAACCAACAATCGCGACCGATGCGCGCATGGTGCGCACCGCCTACCTGAACGCACTCCAGGAACACCTGCACGCCCTGAACAAGATGGCAAGAAACTTCACGTTCGACTCGGAGGTCTTCGACAGCCACAAGTCCGTCGGGCCGGTCTTGACGACACTGTTGGCGCGGCGTGAGGCATTCGATCGTCGGAGATCAGCGAGGTGACACTCGCGTCCCCTGGACTCGCGCTCGCCGGGGCACTGGCGGTACTCCTTCCCATCGCGATCCATCTCTTCTTCCGGCGGCGAAATCAGCCGAGGGAGTGGGCAGCGATGGATCTGCTTCGGGAGGCTGTGCGACGCAGCGCGAGGCGCCGGCGCCTTCAACGCCTCCTGCTCCTTGCCATTCGATGTGCGGTGGTCATCGCGGCGGGGCTGGCGATCGCCGGTCCCCTCCTTAGGCGCCTTCCCGACGAGGCGGGTCCAGCAACCGATGCGCCGCGAGAACTCATCCTCGTACTCGACGACGGCATCGCACAACACGCCATCATCGGGGGTGAGTCATCGATGGCAAAGAGTCGCAGGATCGCAACTCAGGCGATCAGCACACTCGAGCCTGGGGACCGTGTCGGCGTCGTCTTGACATCAGGGGGCCGTCCGCTCGTGTGGCCGCCGTCAACCGATCTCACCGCAACCCACTCAGCTCTCGACAGTGTGGAAGCCACCCATGAACCCTCCTCGCTCGCCGACGCGCTGGCGATGGTGATGAAGCCAGATCGCCCCATCTGTGTCATCAGCGAGTTCCGGGAGGGAACCTTCGCACAGGAGATTGGCCCACTTCAAGCCATAGGAGGAGCGCGGCTGATCACCACATCACCAGCGACCGGCGACGCGAGCAATGTGCAGGTCGTGGCACTCGAGACCGCGGCCCGCGGCCCACATTCAGCGCGAGATCTTCTGACGATCCGGGTGAAGCTCCGGCGGCAAGGGGGATCACTTGATCGAGCGACCACAATCCTCGAGACACGAGCCGGCGAGGCGCGGGCCGTCAACCGCGTCGAGTGGGAACAAGGGCAATCAGAATCGACGACCGAGGTGTTTGTGCAGGGACCAAGGGGACAGGCGAGCGAACTTCCCATCCGCGTGTCCATCACGGATACCGATGCCCAACCCGCCGACAACACAAGATTCGCGGTGGTGAGGGGATCTTCGACGATTCGGGTCGGCTTGATCGATCGAGAGTCAACCCAATCATCATCGCCTGGTGATGGAGTATCAGCGTGGGTGGATCGCGCGCTCCGTCCGCTCGAAGGTGGGGACATCGACGTTGATCCGATTGATCCATCGATCATCGACCGAAGTCGGCTCGCTGGGCACGACGCGGTCATCATTACACGGCCCGATCTCGTCGACAAGGCGGGGTGGGAACTCATCGCGGCTGCGGTGCGAGACGGTCTCGTGGTGCTCGTCATGCCCTCTTCAGAGTCAACCACATCCATCTGGTCGGATGCCATGGTTGGGTCCTTCGGGCTCGGATGGACCATGGCCCGTGAAGCGACAAACATGACCGCGTCGTTGGGGGTTGCTCCCCCAACACCATCGCCACTTCTGGCGCAGCTTGCAGCTGAATTGCCGGCTCTCGTTCAACCAGTACTTGTCAGCCGTTGGTTCCCCGTGGCGATTCCCGAAGGCAAGGGACACGCACTGCTCACGCTTGAGAATGGAGATCCACTCATCGCCACCGCCACACTGGAGCGCGTGCGTGGATCATTGATCGTGATGGCGTGCCCTGTGGACCTTGCGTGGACCAACCTTCCTGCGAAGCCATTCATGGTGCCGCTTCTCCAAGAGGTGTTGCGGCAGTCCATCGCGGCTGTCGATCGTGGCGATGAACTCAAGGTCGGTGATCAGCGCATCAACCAGCCCATGGCGCGAGCGACGGAGATCGCTCTGGCACTCGCTCGGCACGATGGGAATCCTGTGGCGCAGTCCATTTCACTTGACCCCAATGGGGCGCTGGCGCGACCCGTGGAAGTTCCTGGCGTGTATCAGGCGAGAGATGGCGCGGGGCGGCCCGTGGGATGGATCGTCGCCAACATCGATCCGGCTGCGGCGAGCGTGCAGCCTGTGCCCCAGGAGGAGATTGCTGCACGGTTCAGGGGGGTGAGCGTGACGGTCGCGGGCAGCGATCTCATGGCAGGAGCAACCGTGGTGGTGACACCAAAGGGCACAGAGGACTCGGTCCCAGTGGCGGCTGCACTCGATGGCGAGTCCTTGGCACTGTGGTTCTTCCTGGCGCTGCTCGGGCTCTCGATCGGCGAATCGGTGTTCGCACGACTCGCGTCGTCGTCACGCGGCATCGCCGCAGCGGGAGGTGAGCGATGACACACTCCCTCTTCTGGCGGTGGATGCTCGGCCTTGACGCCATTCCAGCTGGGGCCACCGGCATTGAATTGACGTGGCAACATCCACTGGCTGGGTGGGCGTGGGTCCTCTGCGCCGTGGGAGCAAGTGTGTTCGCGTGGTGGAGCTACACACGCCTCGTGGGACCAAAGGGAACACGCATCTCGCTTGGGCTCGTGAGGACGATGCTCTCTCTGTTGCTCATCACCCTTGCGGCCGGTCCACTCCTTCGTCTTCCCATCATCGAGAGCGAACCAGACTGGCTCGTCGTGCTCCTCGACCGCAGCCGAAGCATGTCGATCGCAGACACGCGTGATGGAAGTGGTGAGTATGTGGATCGTGACACAGCCCTCCACAAGGTGATTGCCGATCCAATCTGGGGGGCGATCGATGTGGAGAAGGAAATCCTCTGGCTTGGGTTCGACACTTCTGCGAGGGACATCGATCAATCAGCGTTTGGTCCTCCCGACGGTTGGTCGACAGACCTCTCTGTGCCCATCGAGACCGCACTGCGAAGACTGGCAGGCCGTCCGGCCAGCGCGATCGTCGTCGTGTCCGACGGAAGGACGGTGCGGCCGATTGATCGAGAGGTCATGCGGGCCGCGCACGCACGAGCGATCCCAGTCTTCGCGATTCCGCTTGGCTCGGCGACGGCGTTGACCGACATGTCTGTTGCACAGGTCGACGCGCCTGAGCGAGCCTTCGTGCGCGACCATGTTCCCGTCGTGGTGCGGTTGGAGAGTTCTGGTGGGAGGCCACACACCCCCATCACGGTTGAACTCCGCGACACAGAGACGGGGCAGATCATTGACACCGTCACGTTGTCGCCAGAGGAGTTCGCGGCGACCAATGGAGAGGCGGTGATGACAGGAGCCCAGGGCGACGATGGGACAGCCCGCTGGAGTGTGCGTGTCGTCGGGGAGGGAGACGATCTCGTCAAGGGCAACAATGAGCGCAACCTCGAAATTGAGTTCATCGATCGTCCACTGCGGGTCCTTTACATCGAGGGATATCCCCGCTGGGAGTACCGATACCTGAAGAACCTCTTGGTGCGAGAGCAGTCGCTGGAGAGTTCAGTGATGCTGCTCTCGGCCGACCGAGACTTCGCACAGGAGGGCAACGCTCCGCTTGAGCGGCTTCCGCAGAGTGCCGAGGAGTTCAGGAACTACGACCTATTCATTCTCGGAGATGTTCCAGCCGGCAGCCTGTCGCAGACGCAGATCGCCAATCTCGTGGCAGCAGTCGGTGAACGAGGAGCGGGACTCTTGTGGATCGCAGGGGAGCGTTCGACTCCCGGGTCGTGGCGAGGAACCGAACTCGAGGACTTGCTGCCGATCCGTGGCGTTCCAGAGCGGTTCGACGAACGGGTGATCGTCGAACCGATGCCAGGGGCCGCGAGAAGTGGGGTGCTCCAGCTCGGCGAAAGCGCGCGCGATCGCTGGCCGAGTGCACTCTCGGAGCGAGGAAGCCGCGCAGCGTTGGAGTGGTGCCAACGTATCGAGCGTGACACACTGAAGCCCACAGCAGAAGTGCTGGCCTCGGCACGAACACTCTCCAGCGCGGACGCATTTCCACTCATCATCACGATGCGATACGGCGCGGGGGTTGTCCTGTATGTGGGGACGGACGAGACGTGGCGATGGCGCCACGGGATCGGCGAGACATTTCACGAACGGTTCTGGATCCAGTTCATCCGCTATCTCGCCCGCGGAACGGTGCAGCGAGACGATCAACCTTTTCACCTCACAGTCGAGCCACGCCATCCCGAAGTTGGTGTTCCGGCGCTGATCAGAGTGGATGTCCAGGAAGCGAAGGCTGGGGATGTCGCAGGAGATGGTCCGCTTGAGGCGACCTCAGTGGTCATCGATTCGTCGGTCGGACATGTCAGCCAATCCACACAGTTGGTGCGCGACGGCAGCCAGTGGGTCGGCTCATGGACACCACAGGAGGCTGGAACGTGGCGGGTCCATGTCGATTCGCCAAGGACAGGGCCGCTAGAGCACGTCATCGAGGTTGTGCGCAATGACGCAGAGTTGCTCCGAGGGGAGACTGACCACGCTCAACTGGCGGACATCGCCCAACGGACCGGGGGGGCGGTCGTCGCCCCACCCGAGCTGTCGCGCCTCAAGGAACTGCTGCCCAGGCGCGCACTGAACAAGGAGCAGTCGATCATCGATCCACTCTGGTCGAGTCCTGGCGCGCTCATCCTCGTCCTGACGCTCCTCCTTGTGGAGTGGATCGGGCGGCGTGGACTGCGTCTGGCATAGGATTTCCCCAGAGAAAGCTCAGTGCCACGGAGTCTTCCAACCGAGTTTGCGCGAGTCGCCATCTTGCGACGAAGGTGGCGGCTCGCCGAGGCAACCATCGTGTTCGCCCGTGTCCTTGTGCTCGCGATCACTGCGGGTGTAGTGGTCGACGCGCTGCTGCGCTTCCCGACAGCCATCCGCTGGGTCATGCTGGGGGCGCTGGCATGGCTCGCGGTGTGGATCTACCGCAAGCATGTCGCTGGAGCGATACGTCGACGCGAATCGACGGTCCAGTTGGCGTTGACCCTTGAGCGCGAGATTCCGCAGGGAGCGGGGCGCATCGCCTCGGGAACAGAGTTTGCCGACACCGTTTCCCTCAAGGCGAGCCCGTTTGCCAAGGATGTGACGGCAGAGGCTGAGAGGATCGTGAGTTCATCCGCCATCAGGGCGCTCGTCGATGGAAGAGGGGCCAGGCGTGAGGGCAGTCAACTCCTTCTCGTGATGGGTGTCTGGACGGTTTTCGCGATCCTGAGCCCGAACCTCGCAGCGACGGGGCTGTTGCGAATCTGTGCGCCATGGACCTACGCCGAGTGGCCCGCCCGCACCAGTGTTCGCAGCACGACCTTCGTCACGCACCATCCCAGGCGAACATCGTTCACACTCAAGGCTGATCTCTACCGAGGGGATCCCACCGAGGAGCCCGTGTGGGTTCGTGTGCGCACCACGCGCGGCGACGATGTCACCGACTGGGAATTGTTGCCCATGATGCACCAAGGGGAGACTCGGTTCGAGCGTCTCATCGATCCCACGGCGGACGCGGTCGAATTCCTGTTCTTGACTCGCGACATGGAGACGCTCACGCAGCGAGTGGCATTCGTGGATGCGCCGGAAGTGCTGCGTGTGGAGGTGTCGATCACGCCACCATCCTTCGCCATCTCCGGCCAACCAGAGTCATTCGATCTTGGGCGCGCGACCGAGAGTCGTGGCAAGGTGCCTGTGCCGGTTCTTGAAGGATCACTCATCGAAGTCGTGGTGACGACGGCCCCACCCCTGCCGATTCCAGATTCAGGATCTCCTGAACGCACACTCTGGGAGGACCAGACGTTTCTCTGGTCTGGCATGCCCAAGGGGGCAACCCCATCGCCGCCATCGCTCACAGCCGCGGCCAACAGTCGCACACACTTGAGCTGGAAGCTCTCCTGGACAGCAGACGTGACACGAACACTCTCCTTGCGATTGACCGACGAGCATGGTGTGCGCAATATCGATGACAGCAGTGTGTCGATTGATGTTGTGAAGGATGCTCCGCCCGAGGCGACGATGCTCGAGCCTTCCGCCGACGAGACGGTCCTGCCGACGGCGATCATCAACCTTCGCGCCGAGGCTCGCGATGATGTGGGAATCCAAGAGGTGTTCCTCGAGGCGGCCCGCGGAACCGAGTGGTCGAGGAGACTCGCGAGCGTGGATGGGACCGGCCGAAAGCAAGTGGAGTTGTCGGCCATGTTTGACCTTGGAGAGGCGAAGGCGTCGCCGGGTGATGTGTTTGAAGTGACCTGTGTGGCGGCAGACCTGCAACCCGACACAGCTGATGCGAAGCGACCGCCGACCCGGTCGCTCCCACGTCGACTCCGAGTTCTCAATCTCGCCGAGTTCGACGAGGAGACCCGCAAGGCACTCGCCGCCCTTCGGCAGGGAGCCATTCGCGTCGACGAGCGCCAGCGGGCCATGATGGAGCGCGCCGATGCCGCGGCGGCGCAACTGCGCCCACAGTCAGAAATCGGCGAACGGCTGGCGTCGCTGCGTGAGGGGGTGGACGCATTGGAGCGGCGGGCGCAGCGCAACCGCGTCGACGACGAGGCGATGCGCAGTTTGCTCAATGCCGCCGCCGACATCCTCGACGAGGCCCACGCCAAGAGCGACGATGCCCGCAACGATCTGCAGGAGGCAGCCTCATCTGGCGAGGACACCTCGGCCCAGCGAGAGGCCGCAGCATCGGCGCAGCAGTCCCAGGAAGCCCTGCGGAGCGAACTCAAGGATCTTGCCGCTCTACTTGATCGTGACAAAGACTCATGGGCGGCGACGAAGTCGCTTGAACGCGTGGCCGAGGCGATCGCCAACGCCGACAAGGAGCGATCGAAGGCTGGGGCGAAGACAATCGGTCGACCGCGGCAAGAACTCTCTGACACCGAAGGAGCGGCGCTCGACAAGGCGGCGGAACTCGCCGACGAGGCAGCGCGGACCGCTGAGGAGGTGGTCGACGAACTGAAGGAGCGTGGTGAGGCTGTTGCCAAGAACGATCCAGCGCGAGCGGCCAACCTCAAGGAGGCGGCCACGCGTGGGGAGCAAGAGTCACTCTCGGCGCGCATGGAAGAGGCAGAGCAGGCGACGCGAGAGAATCGGCTCGATGATGCACGGCAGGCATCGGCGGCAGCCATGCAAACGGTCGAGCAGATGATCGATGAC
>CANETX010000077.1 GCA_947441435.1 Planctomycetaceae bacterium | reverse complement strand
GGAGGCGACCTCGCGCTGCTCCTGAGCGTGTGGGGAGCGATCAATCCGCCATGGGGCGACCTCAGCGGCGATGGACTTGTGAGCGGCGCCGATGTCGCGCTGCTATTCGCGAAGTGGGGAGAGTCGCCGTAGCGATCGCGTGCGGCGCGCCCCGGGGACCGTTGTCTACTTCGTCTTGAAGATGTCGTCGGCCATCTTGCCGATCTCTGCGTCGCGCGCCTGGATCTTGTCGCGCGTGCGAACGGCGGCGTCGCGTGCCTTGCCGAGCGTTGACTTGCTGCCACCGTCGGGAATCTGGTCGAACTTCGCCGGCGGGGGGGGAGGAGGCGGCGGGGGTTTCTTCGCCTGACCGCGATCGACGCTCGGCTCGCAGGCGGCGAGAACGGCACAGCCAGCGAGGATGCAGGCGAGAGCCCTGCGCGATCGACCGTGACTCATGCGCTCATCCTAGGCCGTCGCGGCGCCGAGCGCGTCGGGATTGAGGGCATGCAGGTCGCTCGGGACGAAGATCCCATCGCGGCGGATCACCTCTCCATCGAAGGACACGGTGCCGCCGCCGTAGTCGGGGCGCTGGATGCACACGATGTCCCAGTGGACTTGGCTGCGATTGCCATTTTCGGCCTCGTCGTAGCACTGGCCGGGAGTGAAGTGGAAGCTGCCGGCGATCTTCTCGTCGAACAGAGTGTCCAGCATCGGATGGAGGATCGACGGATTGAATCCGAGGCTGAACTCGCCGATGTAGCGGGCGCCTTCGTCGGAGTCGAGCGTTGCGTTCAGTTTGTCCTGGTCGCCATCGCAGGTGGCCTTCACGATCTTGCCCTTGGAAAACTCGAAGCGCACATTCGAGTACGTCGTTCCCTGATAGAGCGTCCCCGTGTTGTATTGGAGGACTCCCTCGACGCTGTCACGAACAGGTGCGGTGAAGCACTCGCCGTCGGGGATGTTGCGGTCCCCGGAACAAGCGACGGCGCCGATGCTCTTGATCGAGAACTTGAGGTCGGTCGGCCCGGGGCCCTTGATGTGCACCTTGTCGGCGGCGGACATGCGCTTGACCAAGGGCTGCACCGCGCGATCCATCTTCTGATAGTCGACGCAGCAGACCTTGAAGTAGTAGTCCTCGAATGCGCTCGTCGACATCTTCGCGAGCTGCGCCATGCTCGGGCTCGGCCAGCGCAGCACGACCCACTTCGTGTGTTTGACGCGTTGGTCGGAGTGGACCGGCTTCTGGTAGTGCTTGCCGACCTTCTGGAGTTGCGCGGAGTTGACCCCGGCCATCTCGCTGGCGTTGTCAGCACCTCGCAGGCCGACATAGGCCTGCATCTTCTTCATCCGGTGGAGATCGCAGTCCGCCCAAGTGGAGAGGGCATCGTCATGGCCGCCCTCCTGGAGTGCGCGCATGATTCGCGTCGATCGTTCGGCGACGTGGGCGTGTCCACCCGCGCGCTGTGCTTCTTCGACGAGCGCAAGGACCATCTCACAGGGGATGTCGAACGCCTCGATGAGGATGTGCTCGTCTCGCCCGAGGCGGCAAGAGTGATGGATGATGGTGGACGCGAGGGTTGTGTAACGCGGATCTCTCATGGTTTCCTTAGGGACCCCCCTGAACAGGTGATGTTGACGACCGATTCGGTCACCTAAGTCACCTGTTCCCGGGGAGGGGTGGGGTGGATGGTGGCAGTGAGCGCGGCGGTCGCCAGATCGACCACCGTGTCCGGGAGGTCGAGGTGCAGGACCGCGCGAACGCGGCGCGGGCCCATGGGGATCATGTTGACCCCGCGGGTCTTGAGCGCGGCGCAGAAGGCGGCGGCGTCGGTGCCGGTCGAGGGCAGCGCGAAGAACACCATGTTCGTCTCGACCCGGTCGGGGGGTGGGTCGACAGTCAGGCCGGGGATCGCGGCGATGGCCTCGGCGAGTCGGCGGGCACGGGTATGGTCATCGGTAAGCCGCGTCACATGATGGTCGAGCGCATGGATCGCGGCTGCGGCGAGGAGCCCGCTCTGGCGCATCGCGCCGCCGAGCATCTTGCGGAAGCGTCGGGCGCGCAGGATCAACTCGCTCGATCCGACCAGCGCGCTTCCTACGGGAGCACCCAGCCCCTTCGAGAAGCAGACGCTCACGCTGTCGGCGTGCGCGCAGAAGTCGCGGACCGAATACCCCGCAGCGATCGACGCATTCCACAGGCGCGCGCCATCGACATGGACGGCGAGTCCGTGACCGTGCGCCGCCCTCGCGACGCGCTCGAACTGCGCGAGGGGCCACACCGATCCACCCCCTCGATTGTGCGTGTTCTCGACGACGACGAGGCGCGACATCGGCGAGTGGATGTCCTTGTTCCTGATCGACGCGTGCACGGCGTCTTCGTCGAAGAGCCCGCGGGGACCGTCAAGGCCGTTGATCATGCAGCCCGAGAGTGCAGCGGGGGCGCCGGTCTCGTAGTGGATGATGTGACTCTCGCGGTGGGCGATGATCTCGTCGCCGTGAGTCGTGTGGCACCGGATGGCGAGTTGGTTTGCCATCGTGCCGCTGGGCACGAAGACCGCGGCTTCCTTGCCGAGGAGTGCAGCCACCTTGGCTTCGAGCGCCTGCACCGTCGGCTCGTCGCCGAGCACATCATCGCCCAGCGGCGCCGCCATCATCGCCTCGCGCATCGCCTTCGTCGGTTGCGTGACAGTGTCGCTTCGGAGGTCGAGCATCCGTGCCGATCCTAGCGAGCGGTGCCCGGGCTACCCTCGCGCGATGACCGCGCACGAACCAAGGGCCGTCGTCCTCCTCTCCGGAGGGATGGATTCCGCGGTCGTGCTTGCTTCGATGCAGCGCGACGGATTCGACTGCATCGCGCTCAGTTTCGACTACGGGCAGCGGCACCGCGTCGAACTCGAGTTCGCGCGCCGGGTCGCCGCGCGCGCGCGGGTGCGCGAGCACATGATCCAGTCAATCGATCTGCGTGCCATCGGCGCGAGTGCGCTGACGTCGGACATCCCTGTGCCCAAGCATCGCAGCGGGGGGAGCGAGATCCCCGTCACCTATGTCCCCGCGCGCAACATGCTCTTTCTGTCCTTTGCCCTCGCGCTCGCCGAGGCGCGCGGCGCTCGCGACATCGCCATCGGGGTCAATGCGATCGACTACTCGGGATACCCCGACTGCCGACCCGAGTTCGTGGGGGCGTTCGCCCGCGCCGCGAATCTCGCCACGAAGGCGGGAGTCGAGCATGCCGCGGGAGGCGAACCGTGGTTCCGCGTTCATACGCCCCTCGCGGCGCTCTCGAAAACCGGCATCGTCTCGCTCGGCCGCACGCTTAGTGTCGACTTCGATCTCACCCTGAGTTGCTATGACCCATCGCGCGAAGGCCAGCCCTGCGGCGAGTGCGATGCATGCCGACTTCGCGCGCAGGGATTCGCCGAGGCGTGTTAGCGCCGGTCAGACGTCGAGATTTTTCACTTCAAGCGCGTGGCGCTCGATGTAAGTGCGCCGCTGCGGCACATCTTCACCCATGAGGATGGTGAAGAGCTTGCTCGCCTCGGCGGCGGCATCGACAGTCACCCGCAGCAGCGTCCGCCGCGCAGGATCCATGGTGGTTTCCCAGAGTTGCTCGGGTTCCATCTCGCCAAGGCCCTTGAACCGCTTGATCTCGATGCCTCGGCGGCCGCACTCGTAGAGGGTTCCGAGGATGGCAGGGATGTTGCTCGCTTCGACGAGTTCCGCCTCGCCCTTGTCGGGGGTGATGAGCCATCCGTACTTGGTCGGCATCCTCTCGCCGGTGACTGACTCTTCTTGCACAAGCGAGTAGTCGTCAATCTCCACGCCGCATTCCCGCAGTTGCGTGAAGATCCGCTCGAGTTCGGTGGTCTCATGCATCTGGCGCAACTTCGCAAGTTTCGCCGAGGCGCCATTGGTCGCGACCGCGAGGTCATCGAGCACCATCCCGCGCTCGGCGACCGCCGCGTGTGCGGCTTCTTCGCTCCACGCCAAGAGATCGCCGCCCGTCCACACGACATGGTGGCTTGGGAGGCGACCCGATCCGGTCGGATCCTCGGCGCGCGCCGCGAGCAACTTGGCAAACGGAATTCCTCGTCGCTGCACGACTTGCCCGAGATCATCGAGGCGATGCAGCAGCCGCAGGACGCGCCGCAGCGGTTCCCCCGAGAGCGTCTTCACGATCGTCCCCTTGTCGCTGCGCACGACGAGCGCCGCATTGCGCAGCGCGAGGTCGGCAAGCGTGTGATTCATCTGCCCCTCGTTGAGGACATACTTGCTGGCCTTCCCGCGCACGACCTGATACAGCGGCGGCTGCGCGATGAAGATCCGCCCTTGCCGGACGAGTTCGTACATCTGCCGGAAGAGGAAGGTCAATAGGAGCGTGCGGATGTGACTGCCGTCGACATCGGCGTCGGTCATGATGATGACGCGGCCGTAGCGGAGTTTGGCGATGTCGAGTTCGTTGCCGATGCCGCACTGGAGCGCCTGCACCAGCGTCTGGATCTCCTCGAAGGCGAGGACCTTGTCGAGACGGCACTTCTCGACATTGAGCAGTTTGCCCCGCAGGGGGAGGATCGCCTGATGGACATGGTCGCGCCCACCCTTGGCGCTGCCGCCTGCGCTGTCACCCTCGACGATGAAAATCTCGGTGGACGCGACATCGTCGCTGGAGCAGTCGGCGAGTTTCTGGGGAAGTGCGCTGTCCCCGAGCGCTCCCTTGCGCTTGATGAGTTCGCGCGCCTTCTTGGCCGCCTCGCGCGCTTCCGCCGCGAGAATCGCCCGGAGGCAGATGTTCTTCGCATCCTTGGGATGGAGGTCGAGCCAGGCCGTGAGCTCCTCGCTCAGCGCCGCGCTGACAAACCCCTCGACTTCCTCGTTGAGGAGTTTCTCTTTGGTCTGGTTGTTGAACTGCGGGTTGGGGAGTTTCACGCTCACCACTGCGGCAAGTCCTTCGCGCAGGTCATCGCCGGTCGGCACGAGATCCTTCAGGATCCCCTCGCGCTTGGCGTACGCGTTGATGACTCGAGTGAGCGAGACCTTGAACCCCGCGACATGCGTGCCGCCATCGGGGTTCCGGATGTTGTTGCCGAACGCCAGGAGATTCTCCGCCGTCGCATCGGTGTACTGAAGCGCGATGTCGCAGCGCAGTCCCTTCTCCGCATCCTCCCGCTTGACGGCAATGCACGGACTCTGAATCGTCTTCCCCTCATTGAGCCAGCGCACATACCCCGCGATCCCCTCGGAATCGCAGAAGGTCACGTCGCGCGGCCGTCCATCTGCGCCGACATGCTCGTCGAGGAAGCGGATGCTGATTCCCGAGTTCAGGTAGCTCAGTTCGCGCAGACGCGACTCGAGCGCGTCGCCTCGGAACTGTGTGTCGGTGAAGATTTCCGAGTCGGGAAGGAATGTGATCCGCGTGCCGCTCCCTGGAACGCCGGACTCCTTGATGAGATGGAGCGGCTTGACGAGCAGTCCGCGCTCGAAGGAGATCCCCCACGACTTTCCCGACTTGTGCACCTCGACTTCGGTCCACGCACTCAGGGCGTTCACGCACTTGATGCCCACGCCGTGGAGACCGCCGGAGACCTTGTAGGCGTTGTTGTCGAACTTGCCCCCGGCGTGAAGTTCGGACATGATCACTTCGACCGCTGGCCGACCGTCGATCTTCGGATTCTCGCTGCGCATGGGATCAACGGGCATCCCGCGACCGTCATCCACCACCGTGCACGAGCCATCGACGCCGAGCCGCACAAGCACCGTCGAGGCGAAACCGGCCATCGCCTCATCGATCGAATTATCGACGCACTCGTACACAAGATGGTGCAGCGCGTTGAGGCCGGTGCCGCCGACATACATGCCGGGGCGCTTGCGAATCGCCTCGAGCCCCTCAAGAACCTGAATGTCTTCAGCGGTGTAGCGGGGGGCTTGTTCTGTCGGCGCACTCATGGACTTCTGCGGTGGAATCGAGCCTTTTCATCCTACCCGAACCACATGCACCGAGGCGGCGTAATCTGCATTTCAAGGAGGCATTGGGCCGATACAAAGGCTCTCGGAATGGCGAACCGCGAACCACAATTTGGCGTGACTGAGGAGAGCGTGCTCGGGCGTCGCGATGTGCTCCTTGCAGGGCTTGGAATCGGCATCGGGCTCATCGCCGGATGCGCATCGCCAGCCCCCGCGAAGAGCGCGCGCCTGCCGGGACCACTCTGGCCGTCCGACGAATTGCTTGCGCCGAAGGCTGCGCCAGCCGTCGCCGTTGCCCCCCTCAAACCCCAAACCGCTCTCATGTCCAATGTGATCCCGAGGACTTCGTGGACCCATGGGGTTCCCGACAAGGGCGACATCAATCCCATGCTGCCGGTGCACTGGGTCACCGTTCACCACGACGGCATGGACTCGTTCGGCGCGACCGATTACGCCTCATGCGCATCGCGCCTCGAACTCATTCGGATGGGCCACAAGGGCAAGGGATGGGCCGACATCGGCTACCACTTCGTCGTCGACCGCTCCGGCAGGGTCTGGGAGGGTCGCGAACTCAGGTATCAGGGTGCCCATGTCAAGAACAACAACGAGGGGAACATCGGGATCCTCTGTCTTGGCAACTTTGACCTTCAGAAACCAAGCGATGCCCAGATGAAGTCGCTCGAGCGACATCTGAAGGCGATCATGAAGCAGTACAAGCTGTCGTCAGCGAACATCCGCAGTCACAAGGAGTGGCCGGACGCTGCGACCGCCTGTCCGGGGCGAAACCTTCAGTCGAAGATGGCCGGCGTCCGTCGCGCGGTCGCCTGACGCGCCGCTACGGCGTCCCCGATCCCTCGCGCGCCTTGCGGGCCCTCTCGTCGTCCTCGCGGAGTTTCTCCTCGAACTTGGGGTCCTTCTCCTGCGCGCCGAGCACCTTCCACGCGGCGAACCCGATCGCTGCCATGCTGGCGAAGCCAAGGAGGATGAGCAACAAATGGATCATCGGGAGTGGGCAAACCAAGGTGTCATGGCTTGCCGACATCGAGCGTAGCGATCGGCGACCGCGTCGAACTCCGGCGCGCTCTCGGACGGAGTGAGCGTCGATGCTTCGGTGACTGTGTCTGCTGTGGCATCGACGGAGGGCCAGATGCCGACGCCGACTCCCCCGAGCATCGCCGCACCGAGCGCGGCCCCATCGGTCGAAGTTGGACACGAGGTCGGACAGCGAAACGCATCACACAGCAGTTGTCGCCACCACGCGCTGCGAGCGCCGCCACCCGAGAGCCGCACGCGGTCGACTCGCGCATGTGCGCTGCGCGCGACGTCGAGAGTCTCGCGCAGTGAGCAGGTGACCCCCTCGACGACGGCGCGAATCATGTGGGCGCGCGTCGATCGAGTCGAAAGTCCTGCGAATACCCCGCGCGCATTGGGATCGGCGTGTGGGGTGCGTTCGCCGCTGAGATACGGAAGGAAGACGAGTCCCTCGCAGCCTTGCGGTGCCCCCGCCGCCTCGGCAAACATGAGTTCGTAAGGATCGCATCCACGCGACGCCCCCTCACGCACGAGGTCCGCGCACAGCGAGTCGCGCATCCATCGCAGACTGCCCCCCGCGGACAGCGTGACACCCATCAGGTGCCAGCGATCGGGGATCGCGTGGCAGAAAGCGTGCAGCGACCCGTCGGGAGTGGGTCGAAATCCCGCAGTGGCAGCGAAGATCACGCCGCTCGTACCAATCGTGCACGACACATCACCTTCGCGGACGATTCCAGTGCCGACCGCCTGCGCTGCTTGATCGCCCGCACCTGCGGCGACTGGTGTTCCTTCGGGGAGGCCGGAGTCGCGCGCACCCTCCGCGGTGACGCGCGAGGTGATCGACGGCGACTCGAACACTTCCGGAAGCAGGGCGCTTGGCAATCCCATGGCGTCGCACATCGCACTGGACCATCGCCGATGTTCGCAGTCGAAGAACAGCGTTCCCGACGCATCGGCGACATCGGTGTGCATGGCGCCCGTCAGGCGAAATCGAACGTAGTCCTTCGGCAGCATGACATGCGCTGCGGCGCGCACCGTCTCGGGTTCATGTCGCGCAAGCCACAGCCACTTGGGAGCGGTGAATCCCGTGAGGACCTTGTTGCCAGTCAACGCGAGAATCTTCGCAAGCCCGAGGGACTCTTCCAACTCCCGAACTTCGCTCGCACAGCGCTGGTCGTTCCACATGATGGCGGGACGAATGGGGCGCCCACGCGCATCGAGTACGACGAGCCCATGCATCTGCCCGGTCAGGCCGAGCGAGGCGATGGATCCCGAACGCACGGCATCTTGTGCGCACAGCCCACAAAGCGCTCGCTTGCTCGCCTCCCACAAGTGATCGGGACTCGTCTCGGCCCATCCCGGACGGGGCGACTCGAAGGAACACTCCGCGCTCACCTGCGCGATGACGGTTCCGGTCGCGTCGATGGCGACGGCCTTGACGGCACTCGTTCCAACATCAAGGCCGATCGCGAGCGCGCGGCCCGTCACCGATGAGCCGTCCCACACGGAGCCAGCACGCAGCCAACGGCAGTCGTCGATGCAGGAGGCAGGGGCGTCCCGGCGGCAATTGCGTTGGTGACCTCCTCAAGATCTCGCTTCGTGGGCGGGCCATAGGTCGTCCCGAGTCCCTTGTATCGGTTGTCGATGCGTCCTCTATAGAGGAGTCGGCCGTCTGCGTCGATGACGGCGACCGAAGGGATCGCCGCGACGCCGAGGGTGCAGCAGAGCTCGACGCTTCCCTCGATCACGGCGGGAATCGGCAGGGAATAGTCGCGTTGGAAGTCGCGGACCATCTCCGGCGTGATGTCCTCCTCGGGGAAGACCATCACCCAGCGGATGCCACGGCCGCCATCGCGCTCGACATTGCGCGCGACATCCGGGGAGTAGGCGCGCGCAATCGGGCACTCCGGTCCCGCAAAGTAGTAGACCGTCGCGGCAGTCCCAGCGACGAGTGGCGTGCCGTCGATCGCGCGGGTCGGAAGGGCCGAGGGACTGACCGAACCCCCGAGTGCGACCGCAGTCGATGGCTGCCCCGATGCGCATCCGAGCGCGAACGCGGAGATCGCAGCGATCGTCACGCGCATGATGAGCCGACTCATGGTCTCGAAGCGTACTGCACGCCCCTGCGAACGCCCCTATCTTGCGCGAGTGACGCCGTCGCCACTGGACTGGACCATCGTCCTCGCGTTCGTCGCGGTGCTCATTGGGACAGCGTGCTACGCCAACACACTCGGGCGCGGAGTCGCGGGGTTCCTGAGCGCCGATCGCTGCGCG
>CANETX010000076.1 GCA_947441435.1 Planctomycetaceae bacterium | reverse complement strand
GAGCAGCACCGGTGTCTCTGGAAGTCGCGCGCGCGCCGAGTCGATCACCGCGAGGAGCGCTTGGCCATCGGCCCCTTCGACTTCGAGGACGAATGGCGCGCTCGGATCTGCCGATGCCGCGTGAGCGTCGATGGCTGATCGAACCTGCGTGAGCGCACCCGCGCGTGTCGCCCCTTCGCTCGCCCTGCGCGCATCCTTGAGTCTGTCGCGGAGCGCCTCAAGCTTGGGCTGGAGCGCGGCGCGCGCGCGAGCGCCGATGGGGAGCGTCGACTCGAGCTTGACGAGCTCCGCAGACTCGGACTTCAAGGCATCGCCGTCAAGTGTCATCGCCTTCGCGATGCGCGCCTCGAAGCCGGCGGCGGCCTTCACCGCCTCGGCGGCGGCAGCGCCCGTGACCGCAAAAACCCTGCGGATTCCTGCGGAAAGTGCGCTCTCACCCTCGACGACGAACCCACCGATCTCGCCAGTGTTGGCCACATGCGTTCCGCCGCAGAACTCGACGCTCGCGTCCATCCATTGAGCGTTGTTTGGGGCACCGAGAAGGTCGCTGACGCTCGGTCCGATCGACACAACCCTGACCGGGTCTGGGTATCGCTCGCCGAAGACCGCGCGGACACCCGTGACCTGCCGCGCCTTCTCAAGGGGAGCCTCCTCGGCGTGGACCGTGAGTTTCCCCGCGATCCGCTTCGTCACCGCAGACTCGACCGCACCGATCTGCTCGAGCGTGAGTGGACCCCGCGCCGTGTAGTCGAAGCGCAGTCGTTCCGGCGCGACCAGCGATCCGCGTTGCTCGACTTCGCCTGCGGCGACTTCGCGCAGCGCGAGGTTGAGGAGATGCGTCCCCGTGTGGTTGGCGGCCAGGCTCGCTCGACGAACCGCGTCGATGGCCAGCGTCGCGCCCGCGCCAACGGCGATCGTCCCCTTCGAGGCGGTGCCGATGTGCAGGACGAACCCGCCGAAGGAGTGAGTGTCAGCGACTGTGAACGCAGCGTCGCCCACCGTGATCGTTCCCGTGTCGCCGACTTGTCCTCCACTTTCCGCATAGAAGCAAGTCGCGTCGACAATCACCGCGCCGCGCTCTCCAGTCGCGAGCGCATCGACGAAGCGGTCGCCTGTCCATAGCGCACGAATCGCGGATGTGACTGCATTCGCCGAGTACTTCGCGGCATCCTGCGTCGGCGCGATCGACTTCGCCTGCAGGGCGGCAATCGCATCTGGGGGAAAGTGCATCCCGGCCGCGCCGCCGGCCTTCCCGCGGCTCAACTCTCGTGCCGCTTCCATGCGCGTCTCGTAGTCGGCAAGATCGATCCGGAAGCCGCGCTCCTGGGCCATCACTTGCGTCAAGTCGATCGGGAAACCCATCGTGTCATGAAGCTTGAAGGCATCCTCACCGCTCAGGCGCTTCGTGCCATCAACGAGCACCGCGCGCGACGCTGCCTCCTCGAAAAGCGCGAGCCCGCGGTCGATCGTCTTGCCGAACGCGATCTCTTCGTCGCGAATGATGTCGACCGCACGATCGGCGCGCTCGCGAATCTCGGGGAACGCATCACCCAGCGTCGCAACGACTGCCGGCACGAGTCGGTACAGGAACGCGTCCTGCCTGCCGAGTGTCTGCCGACCATGCCGTGCCGCACGACGCAGAATCCTGCGCAGCACATACGAGCGACCATCCGCCCCCGGCCCCGCGCCATCGCATGCGGCGACGGTGAGGCATCGGATGTGATCGGCAATGACCCGGTACGCGATGTCGGTGTGATCTTCGAGCTTCCCCGAGTACGCGCGCGCGCCAGTCTCGTGGCGAATCGCGTCGAGGATCGGGCTCCACAAGTCGGTGTCGTAGTTCGACCGCTTGTCCTGAATCACGCTGACGAGTCGCTCCAGACCCATCCCCGTGTCGACATGCTTCGCGGGAAGGAGTTTCAGCGAGCCATCGGGCTCCCGGTTGAACTGGATGAACACATGGTTCCAGATCTCAAGGACATCGGCGTCGCCGGAATTGACGAGCTTCGACGCATCACGGCCGCCGATCCGGTCGAAGTGAATCTCGGAGCACGGACCGCAGGGACCCGTCTCGCCCATCTCCCAGAAATTATCCTTCATCGAGCCGGGAATGACTCGATTCGGCGGCAGGACCTGAAGCCAGAGCGCCTTCGCCTCATCATCGGGGGCGAGTCCAGCCTTCTCGTTGCCACCGAAGTACGTCGCGTAGAGGCGATCACCAGGCAGTCCAAGGTCCCTCGTGAGCAGGTCCCATCCCCACTCGATCGACTCCTTCTTGAAGTAGTCGCCGAACGACCAGTTGCCGAGCATCTCGAAGAAGGTGTGGTGGTACGAGTCCTTGCCCACATCCTCGAGGTCGTTGTGCTTGCCGCCGGCGCGGATGCACTTCTGCGTGTTCACCGCGCGCGTGTAGGGGCGGGTGCCGCGCCCCAAGAACACATCCTTGAATTGGTTCATCCCCGCGTTCGTGAAGAGGAGCGTCGGGTCGTCGTAGGGGACGACGGGGCTGCTGGGCGCGAACGTGTGACCGGCCTTCACCTTGAAATAGTCGATGAATACTCGGCGGATCTCGGCGGCGCGCATGGGGGAGGGGAGTCTACTCAGCGAAGCTCGGACGATCCGCGTCGGGCGCTCCTCCTTATGATCGCCGCATGACGAGAGTGCCAAGCCGGACGAGACGCCCCTTCGTCGGCGGCAATTGGAAGATGAACTCCGATCGCGCGAGCGCGCACGACCTTGCCTCGTCTCTCGCGCGCGCTGCGTCATCCGTCGGCGACGGAGTGGAGATTGTGGTGTTTCCTCCATATCCCTACCTCGACCTCGTGCGCGCTGCGCTCGGCGAGTCGGGGATCGCCCTTGGCGCGCAGGATCTCTCGAGCGAGCCGAACGGGGCGCTCACGGGTGAAGTGAGCGCGGAGATGCTCCTCGATATCGGCGCGACGTGGGTCCTTGTCGGCCACTCCGAACGCAGGCAGAAGCTTGGCGAGAGCGATGGACTTGTCGCCGACAAACTCGTGATGGCCCTTGAGAGCGGACTGCATGTCGTCCTCTGTGTGGGCGAGACCTTGGAGGAACGCAACGCAGGTCGGGAATCCGCCATAGTCGAGCGGCAGATCGGCGCCGCGCTCGCGAACATCCCGCCTACGCATCTTGAGCGGATGGTGATCGCCTACGAGCCGATTTGGGCCATCGGCACGGGGGTTGTGGCCACACCCAAGGATGCCGCGGGTGCGCACGCGGCGATCCGCGAGGCGCTCGCTTCACGCTATGATTCCGCGCTCGCTAGAGAGACCCGCATTGTGTACGGCGGCTCGCTGGCTCCTGGCAACGCGAAGGCGCTCTTCGCCGAGTCGGGGGTGGATGGCGGATTGGTCGGTGGTGCCTCGCTGAAGGCATCCGACTTCCTCGCCATCTGCTCGGCCGCCATGATCGGAGTCGGTGCCCGCTGACGGGCCCAGATTGGTTTTCGCCCATGCTGTTTCAGATCCTGACCCTCCTCTTCATCGTCGCGAGCCTCGCGCTCGTCCTCGTCATCCTCGTCCAGCGCCCCCAAGGCGGTGGACTCGCGCAGGCCTTCGGCGGCGCATCTGGTGGCGGGTCGGACACGGCCTTCGGCGGCCGCACCGGCGACGTCCTGACCTATCTGACGATGGGTGCGTTCGCGGTCTACCTCGCCATCGCCATCGGCCTCAACATGGTTGATCCGACGAGCGCTCCTGCACAGGATGCGACGGAAGAAGCGGTCATCGAGCCAGGGCTTCTGCCGCCGGTCGATGCGCAGGGGAATGTCCAGCTCCAGCCAGTCGCGCCGCCGACGCCCGGACCTGAACCGGTTCGCACAGTCGACCAACCGCTGACGGCTCCTCCACCAGCGGTGGACCCCGCAGCGAGTGCGCCTGCCCCCGCACCGGCTCCTGAACCCGCACCCGCACCAGCCCCAGCACCTGCGGGCGGGAATCCCTGAGCGCCGATGATCCGGTCGATGACCGGATTCGGGGTCGCGCAGGCCGAACTCGATGGAGTTCTGGTCGGCGTGGAAGTTCGCTCGGTCAACAATCGGCACTTCAAGTGCACGCTCCGGATTCCGGAGGACTTCACGGCTCTCGAACCTGAACTTGAGGCGGTCGCCACGCGACTCCTCGTCCGCGGCAGCGTCATCGTCACCGTGCGGATTTCCAACGCGGCCTCGCGCATCGCGGCGCGCATCGACGGTGCGCGTCTCAAGGACTACATCAACCAGATCGAGATCGCGCTTGGTTCGGCGGCGGCCGCGAAGATCGAGACGGGCGAGCTCCTGATGCTCCCCGGTGTCGTCGTCGAGGACGGCGGCGCCTCCTTCCTCGAGAAGCTTCGCCCATTCGTCGCGAAGTTGATGGCCGAGGCGTGCGAACGAGTGCGCGTGATGCGTCAAACTGAGGGTGAGCATCTGCGCGGTCACCTTGTCGAGTTCGGCTCGGTGATCCGTGCGCGAGTGGACGCGATTCGCACTCGTGCGCCGGAGGTGATCGCCAACTATCAGACCCGGCTTCGCCAGCGCATCGACGCCATGCTCGCTGAGATCGGCAAGACGGTCGAGCCCGAAGACTTGCTGCGCGAAGTCGCCATCTTCGCCGAGCGCGCTGACATCGCCGAGGAACTCGTGCGGCTCGGCGGACACCTCAGTCAGTATGAGTCGCTGCTCGATCCGGCGCTTGCCGAGCCGATCGGCCGCACCCTCGACTTCGTTGCGCAGGAGATGCTGCGCGAAGCCAACACGATCGCGAGCAAGTCTGGCGACGTGGAAATCAGCCGTCAGATCGTGGAGATCAAGACGGCGATCGACCGGATCAAGGAACAGGCGCAGAATGCCGAATAGTGCCGGTGCCGGGGGGCGCGCGACACTGACGCCGAAGGAAGTGAAGGCTGTCCTCGCGCAGTTTGCCCTTCCTGCAGCGACATCGGTTCATGAATTTCGCAAGGGATCGAGTCGGTTTCCGAAGGCAATCGTCGAGACCGCCTCGGGCAAGTGCCTCCTCAAGCGTCGCGGCGGCTCACCCGAAGACGAGGCGCGGATCGCCTACGCCCACGATGTGCAACTTGCACTGAGCGCGCACCACTTTCCCGTTCCGGCCCTCGTGCGGACCCATGAGGGTGCCTCGTGGGTGGCGTGGGAGGGAGCGATCTACGAGCTCTTCGAGTTCATCGAAGGAGACCGCTTTCACCGTTCCGCGGGAGAGGCGCGCGAAAGCGGACTCTTTTTGTCGCGGCTCCACCGGACGCTCAAGGGGTGGAAGCCCTACGCCGCCCCTCCGCACCCGGGCGGCTATCACAAGAGTCGGACAGTCGCGGCATCGTGGGGACGAGTCGCCTCTGGAATCCTCGCCGCCGATCCGCACGCCGCGCAGGCGAAAGTCGCCGCGTGCGTCGCAGACCTTGAGCGACAGTACGCCGCCGCCATGGATCACTCGACTCATGTGCTCGAAGCTCCAGGAAGCGAGAGTCGGATCTCGGTCATCCACGGCGACTTCCACCCAGGCAATCTCCTCTTCGTTGCGGGAAGCCCCATCGTGATGATCGACTTCGATGCCGTGAGACCTGATCAGACAGTGGTAGACATCGCTAACGGATCGCTGCAGTTCGGCATGCACCCGGTGGGCGACAAGCCGGTCTCGCAGTGGGTGCCGACGCTCAACCTCGTCACCATCGAAGCCTTCCTGCGCGGCTACGCCCTCTCCGGGCCGATGCGCCTCTCGCGCGCCGAGTGCACGATCATCCCTTCACTCATGATCGAGGCCGCGATCGCCGAATGCGTCCCGAGGGTTGCGCTGTCAGGGCTGTTTGCCAAGCGCCCCGGAGCGGAAGTCCTCGCCTTTGTCCGCGAGAAAACCCACTGGATCTGGGAGGAGCGAGAGCGGATCGCTACGCTGTGTTGGTCATGCATGTCTGGTCGATGACTCGGACTCTGGCGGTGTGCGCAGCCCTCTGGGCCGTTGCGTCGGTGCAAGCCGCCCCGTGGCAGGGTGGGGCGGCTCTCGATCTCGCGCCGAAGCCCCCGCTGGAGATTCGTGCGGTGCCGGCAGTTCCTCGAGGGGGATTTCAGACGGTACCCATCACCGCAGCTCCCGAAGTCGTGCGACTCTGGTCGCCGGAAGTCTCGTCGGCGGTGCGTCTTTCGTCGACCCTCCTTGCGTCGGTGGCCGACCTCGACTCGCGCGAGTTCGCCCGCAGGCAGGCGGCCTCCGCGAAACTGAGTGACCCGTCGGTGACGGCGGAGGAAATCTTCGCCGTGCTCGTGCGGGGGGAGCTCAGCAACGAGCAACTCGAACGGCTGCTGTCGATTGCCCACCAGAAGGTGATGTCGCTGCCGCGCGGCGCGCTCGGCCTCCGGATGCAGCCCAGCGGCGACCTCAACCATCCCGGGGTCGAGGTGATCCTCTTGATTCCGAAGATGCCTGCGGAGAAGGTTCTCAAGCTCGGCGACCGCATCGAGAAGATCGACGGTCGCCCGATCGCCACGTCGACCGATCTCGTCGAGATCATCCAGTCGAAACTTCCCGGCGAGACGGTGCGCCTGAACGTCGCGAGACCCCTGCGCGACGAGCGCGGCAGGCCTCGGCTCAACGAGGCGCAGCAGGGAGTCGAGGAACAGTTGACCTTCGATGTGCCTCTCGCGTCGGCCACCGAACTCGAGCAATTCGAGGATCGCATGGCTCCGCAGTCCCGCAGCGTGATCCTCGAGCGGAGGCAGAAGGCACTCGACGACGCGAATGAGCGTTTCTCCCCGAGGACGATCAAGTCGACGGTCGTCCCGGTGGCGGATCGCGATCTACGCTCCCGCCCGGCAGGCCCGCCTACGGCCCCGTGACCTCCTAGGTTCGCAGAGGCTCCAGCACCGCGAGGACGCGCTGGAGGACTTCGTTGGGCGTTCCGATCGCATCGATCTCCGCGATCAGGGAAGTGGGATAGCACGACAGCACCGGTGCCGTCTCCTTGCGGTACACGTCGAACCGGTTTCGGACGACCTGCTCGTCGGCGTCATCGGGGCGCTGCTCCTTGAGGGCGCGGCTCTTCATCCGCGCCACCATGGCATCCTCGTCGCGGCAGGTGAGATGGATGATCTTGAGAACCTCGATCGATCCCTCGAGCGCCGCAGCCTGCACCGGATTGCGCGGAATGCCATCGAGGACGAGAAGATCCTGCGCCGGGCGATAGCGTCCCTCTGCGATCCGAGTCTTGACGTTCTCCTTCCACATCGTGATCGTCAGGTCATCAGGGACGAGTTCGCCTCGCGTCGAGTACGCGAGGAACTGCTTGCCGAGTTCGCTCGCCTTGTCGAGGGAACGGAAAACATCTCCGCAGGCGAGGTGGTGGAAACCCGTGAGTTGTCCGAGGAACTTGCCCTGTGTGCCCTTCCCGACGCCGGGTGTGCCGAACAGAAGGGCTGACTTGTAGCGGGAGGGCATCGTTGAGATCCTGCGGCGCGAGGCGGCATAGTAAGAAGTGCCGGCGGATTCGGCTCGGCCCGATCCCAGCGGCGTACCCTCCGACAATGCAAGGATGGCTGAAGCGATGGGTCGAACCAACTCAGGCGACGCAGGGGGATCTCATGCGCCGGGTCGCTGCAGCGCGGGGGATAGAGAGCGATCGCCTGCAGCGATTCATGACTCCGATGATGGAGGACCTGCCGACTCCGCGCGCGGTGCCTGGTGCCGGCGATGTCGGGCGGCGACTCGTGAGTGCCCTGCGGGAGAAGCGCCCGCTGGCGATCTTCGGCGATTATGACGCAGA
Source organism: Planctomycetaceae bacterium (assembly GCA_947441435.1). GTDB lineage: Bacteria > Planctomycetota > Phycisphaerae > Phycisphaerales > SM1A02 > F1-60-MAGs104. The sequence continues at coordinate 1,678 of CANETX010000076.1, read as the reverse complement.
CGGAATGTGTGCCGCGGCGATCTTGGTGCACGCGCTGCAGGCCGTTGCTCCGGAAGCGCGAGTCACGGTGCACATCCCGAAGCGGGGACAGGACGCGTATGGTCTTTCCATCGCGTCGATCGAGGGACTCGCCGCCAACGGGTTCAAGACGATCGTGACCGTGGACTGCGGCATCACCGCGCTGAAGGAAGCGAAGCGCGCGAAGGAACTTGGCGTCGAGCTGCTCATCACCGACCATCACGCGCGCGACGCCTCCGGGCAACTCCCCGAGGCGGCTGCGATCGCGCATCCGGGGTTGGGCGAAGCGCCGAGCGAGATGTGCGGGGCCGCTGTCGCGTGGGTCGTCGCGCTGGCGCTCTTCGAGGAGTGGGCGGCTCCGGCGAAGATTCCACCACGCCATGTGGAAGTGCTCGCTGCGACCCTCGCCCTCGCTGCGGTCGGCACGGTCGCCGACGTCATACCCCTGGTTGGCTACAGCCGCGCCATCGTCGCACTCGGACTTGAGAGCGTGGCTAACAGTTCTCTCCCCGGGCTCAAGGCGCTCGTGCGACAGGCGAAGATTCCCGCCGGCGGCACGGTGGACGCCGAGCAAGTGAGTTTCGGAATCGGTCCTCTCTTGAATGCGTGCGGACGGCTCGGGAGCGCCGTCGAGGGAGTGGAACTTCTCGCGCTGCCAGCGACCACTGACGCGGGCGTGAAGGCCGGGAAGATTGCTTCGCGCTTCGCGGAACTCAATGAGCGGCGCAAGGAGCGCGAGCGCCGCATTGTGGAGGAGGCATCGAAGCGGATCGAGGAAGGACTCGGCCGCGCGCGAGGAGCGTGCATCCTTGCGGACCCCACATGGCCGCGGGGCATCGTCGGCATCGCCTGCGCGCGGATCGCGGAGGTCCACCATGTGCCCGTCGTGCTTCTTGAGGTGGATGGGGAGTTCGCCCACGGCTCCGGGAGGAGCGTCGAGGGGTACTCGCTTCTCGAAGGACTCGTGGGATGCGCGCAGTGGCTCGATCGCTTTGGCGGTCACGCGGCCGCTGCCGGAGTGTCCATGCGGGTTGAGCACATCCCAGCGTTTCGCGAGGCACTTTCCGAACATGCCGCTCGCCGCGACACGAGCGCTGTGGGAGTTCTCAAGCCCGATGTCGAAGTGTCGGCGGCGGATCTCTCCCTCGCGGCAATCACAAGCGTTCTTGGGCTCGGTCCATTCGGCAATGGATTCCCGATGCCGACGGTGCTTGTGCGAGGTGTACGTGTCGCGAGCGACCCCAAGCCCTTCGGGGCGTCGGGCGACCACCTTTCGTTCTATGTCAGCCCCGGAACGGGGGCCGCGGAACTCCGGTGCACGTGGTGGCGGCAGGGGGGACATCGAGACCGCATCCGCCGCGGACAGCGCCTCCATCTTGTCGCGCGTCCCCAGATCGATCGCTATCAGGGAACCGCTCGCGCGGCCCTCGTGCTCTTCGATGTCGCCGACGCCGACGTGGGCTGATCAGAGCAGCACATTCGATCCGCGGGCGATCGATGGAGGCAGCGTTCGGCACTGAGCGAGCGACGCCGCGTCGAGCGCCGTCAAGGGAGAGAGTTCAATCGTCGCTTCCAGCGATCCATCCTCGGCGGCCCGGGGGACGCCGACGCCCGCGCGTTCGAGCCAACGCGCCGCGCGCTCCGACTGCGCGGCGCAACT
>CANETX010000075.1 GCA_947441435.1 Planctomycetaceae bacterium | reverse complement strand
TGGTGGACGCTACGCGCGTGGTATCCCGACTCTCCGCCTCCGTGGAGTGATGGCAGCTCCCTCTGGCAGTTGTGGCACCAGTGTCTGCAGGCGATCGCCACGGGAGTCGTTGGAGTCCCCGTCGGGTGGTGTCTTCTCAGGTCCACGCAGTTCTGGGGATTCCCAACCCTTCTTGGCCGAGGGCGAACCCAGGGCGGCACGGCGCGGATGATGCGCCAGTAGCCTGCCCTCCCATGCACGCCTCGGGAACCGTGGTCGCACTCTTCGACGATGGCCGTTCGAGGCTCGGCCCGCTCGCAGATCTGCGTGCCTCTTTCGACCAACGCCTGGGCGCACTCACCTGCCACGAGCGGGCGCATGGAGTCTTGGGACGAGTGGACGCGGTGTTCCCGCAAGACCATCTCCTGGCCCTCGTGACCGAGCGGTATGCCCATGCTCCAATCTCGGTGGGGCAGATCCCCACTGGCGCGACGCAGGTCGTGCTCATCAACGGTGCGCTCGACTGCCTGGCCGACGCCGCGGATCTCAATCTCGGCGACGCGCTCTTGACCGACGACGACACGGTCGCGATGACGCGACTCTCGGTGAGTGATGCCACCAAGTTCTTGGAGAAGGGGCCGACCATCGCGCACCTTCCCTCGACCGCGTGTCGACGGGCGCTGTCCTCGGGTCGGGTGGTTCGTGCCCCTTGGCAACTGCTCGATCGACTCGGCGAGAGTCTCGTCGCCGACATCGCGACGATTGGCCGGACTGGCGAGATGACCGATCGCGTCGCTTCGGGAGTGATCCGCTTCGGCCACGGACCACTGCAGATGGACCCAACCGCCCGAGTGCTTCCCGGCGCAACCATCGATACGACAGAGGGGCCCGTCTTCCTTGGTCCCGGAGCGATCGTGCGGCCAGGTGCCGTTCTCTGCGGGCCCGTGGCGATCCTCGCGCACTCGACCATCATTGACCGCGCACTCATCAAGGGGCGGACGGTCGTGGGTCCCTACTGCAAGGTCGGCGGGGAAGTGGGTTCCTGCGTCTTCCAAGGATTTTCGAACAAGGCGCACGAGGGGCATCTCGGCGACGCGCTCGTCGGGGAGTGGGTCAACATCGGTGCGGGAGCCTGCAACTCCAATCTGCTGAATACCTACGGGGAAGTCTCCACGCGACTCGACGCCACCGGGAGCCACGAGCGGACGGGGAGGCAGTTCTACGGCGGGATCATCGGGGACCATGCCAAGATCGCCATCTTGGTGGCGATGACGACAGGCTCGACCATCGGCACGGGAGCGATGATCGCGGTCAGTCGACCCCCGGCATTCGTCGAGCGATTCGCGTGGCTCACTCCCGAGCGATCGCAGTCTTACCGGTTCGAGCGGTTCGAGACGGCGATGGCTGCCGTGATGACGCGTCGCAAGATCGATCCGGGACCTGCCTACGTGGCGAGGCTTCGTGCGCTTCACGGAGCGCACTTCCACGGCGCAGCTTCGTGAGCGCTGCTGCAACGATTCAGCAGCGACTCAGCGAGCGTGTTCGCGGGGAGATCCGCTTCGGCCGTCACGACCGGATGCTCTACTCGACCGACGCGAGCATCTATCAGGTCGAGCCGCTTGGGGTCGTGATTCCAGCCGATCTCGAAGATGCCGCCACTGCCGTCGGCTGCTGCCTCGAGGCCGGAGTGCCGGTACTCCCACGCGGCGGCGGGACCGCGCTTGCAGGGCAGACCGTCAATCGCGCCGTCGTGATCGACTTCAGCGCCCGGTGCCGGGGGATTCTTGCGCTTGATGCGACGAGTCGCACCGCGACCATCGAGCCCGGCGTCGTCCTCGATGCCCTCAATGCTGCGGCGGCACAGTGTGGGCTCGCGTTCGGTCCGGATGTCGCGACGTCCTCACACGCAACTCTTGGGGGGATGATCGGGAACAACTCGGCGGGGGCCAATTCGATCGTGTACGGGCGGACCGTCGAGCACCTGAAGGCGATCGACGCGCTTCTGGCGGATGGCACTCGGATCCGCTTCGATCACGGTGCGGCGGAGCGTGATCCACGGGTCCGGGGCATCACGAAGCGACTCGCGGAGATCGTCCTGCCGCTCGCCGCCGAGATTGATCGGCGCTTCCCGAAGATCCTCCGCCATGTCGATGGCTACAACCTCGATCTCCTCCTTGCACAATTGCGGTCCTCCACTCCGGGGACCTTCGATGAGGTGAATCTCGCGCATCTTCTCTGCGGGGCCGAGGGGACACTCGCGGTGACGCTCTCGGCTCAGGTCGGCCTCGTCGAGCGCCCCAAGGTCAAGGGTCTCATGATCGCGGCCTATCGATCGGTTCCCGAGGCGCTCGAGCAATTGACGACCATGTTGGCCACAGGGCCCAGCGCCGTCGAACTTGTCGATGACATGGTGATCGCGATGGCCAAGCGCAACCGAGTCCACGCTCGCGATGTGGCCCTGATGCCGACGCCAGCGCACGGCGAACTCGGTGCCGTCATGTACATCCAGTACTTCGCCGAATCGCGCGAGGAGCTCGGCGCCAAGATGGACCGGCTGTCGGCGGCGCTTCCGGGGGTCGTGATGGTGCGACACGTCGATCCTGCTGCGATGGAAGCGGCGTGGCGACTGCGCAAGGCGGGAGAGCCGCTCCTTCACGCTGTGCCCGGAGCGCGGAAGCCAATCACGTTCGTCGAGGACACCGCGGTTGATCCAGCGAAGCTCGCACGATTCGTCGAGGAGTTTCGGCGGATCGTTGAGCGACACGGCACGACGGCTGCGTACTACGCGCATGCATCGGTGGGATGCCTGCACATCCGCCCGCTCGTGGCGCTGGCGAGCGAACAAGACCTCTCGGTCATGCGTGGGATCGCCCTCGATGTCGCCGACCTCGTCGCGAAGTACGAAGGGGCGCTCAGCGGAGAGCATGGAGATGGGCGCGTTCGGACGCCGCTCTTGTCGCGCACACTCGGACCTGTGCTCGCGAAGGCGCTGCGCGATGTGAAGGCAGTGTTCGATCCGCAGGGGCTGCTCAATCCGGGCAACCTCGTCGACAACGATGATCCGACGAAGATCACGACGAAGTTGAGGGTCCGTCCCGACGACGACCGCTTCGTCCACCCTCCGAGCACGGCGACGTTTTACCGCTACGAGCGCGAAGAAGGATTCGGACACGCCCTCGAACAGTGCAACGGGGCGGGGCTCTGCCGGAGGCTTGGCGAAGGAGGGACGATGTGTCCTTCCTACCGCGCTCTGAAGGATGAACGGCACACGACGCGTGGACGCGCGAATGCCCTGAGGCTTGCGGTTACGGGACAACTTGGAAGCGCGACAGCGGGGCGCTGGGACGATTCCGAGACGCAGGAGACGCTCCAGCTGTGCCTCTCCTGCAAAGCGTGCAAGGCGGAGTGCCCGAGCAATGTCGACATCGCCAAACTGAAGGCGGAGTACACGGCGCAAGGACACTTGGCGCGGGGGAGGGTCCCGTGGCGCTCGCGGGCGATCGCCAATGTTCGAAGGCTCAACCGCATTGGATCGGCACTCGCCCCCGTCTCCGCATGGGTCGCGCGCAGTCCATGGGGACGATCGCTGATCGCCTCTGTCATGGGCTTCGCGCATGAGCGATCGCTGCCCGAGATCGCGGAGTCACTCGCGCGCACGCTGGCCAGGCGGAGTCGCGCACGCTGTGAAGCGCAGGGCCCCGAGTCCCTTCGCGACGCGCCGACGGTGCTCCTCTTCGGGGACTGCTTCTCGCAGTTCTCCGAGCCAGAGATCGGATTGGCTGCCGTCGAGGTGCTGGAAGCTCTCGGTTACAGGGTGATCCTCGGCGATGTCGGCTGCTGCGCCCGCGCGGCGATCTCGTCGGGAGTGCTCAGCGAAGCCTCGCGCATTGCGGCAGCCACGGCCCATCGGCTCGCTGCGCTTGACGAGCGCGAGGCGCCAGTGGCCATCCTCGCCCTCGAACCCTCATGCCTGAGCGCGATCAAGGATGACTGGCAGGAGTTGCGGATGGCGGCGGATCCCGCCATGCTCGCGCGACTCGCGGCGAAGGCGTTTCTTGTGGAAGAGTGGATCGACGCGCAGTGGGAACGGCATCCTCGACGCGTCGCCTTTTCGCCAACGAGCGAGTCCGTCGTCCTTCACGCGCACTGCCATCAGAAGGCGTTGTGGGGTGCGGAGAGTTCTTCGGCACTTCTGCGCAGGGTCTTCGGCGCGCGTGCGCGCACGCTGCCGACCGGATGTTGCGGGATGGCTGGTTCGTTTGGCCTCGACGCGAAGACGGCAGGACTCTCTCGCCAGATCGCCGAGGGGGATCTGCTTCCGCATCTCGCGTCCGCTCCCCACGCTCTCGTCGCTGCGTGCGGTGCGAGTTGTCGACATCAAGTCCGTGATCTCGCGGGGCGTGAGGCCAAGCATCCGATCGAGATCGTCCGCAGTGCCTTGGTCGATCGTTGACGGGTCCGGCGGGTTCACCCGCCTATACTCGCCTCATGCCAACGATCGGAGCCACGGGAGATTCGGAGACACTCGGCGCGGCCGCCGACGTCGACTTGAGTCAGTCCAAGGTGCTCATCGTCGATGACAACCTCCAGAATCTCGAACTCATTCAGGCCTACATGGAGAGCCTTCCTTGTCGGCTGCTTTCAGCCAAGGACGGGGCAGAGGCTCTTCAGGTGATCGATCGGGAGCGGCCGGACCTCGTGCTGCTCGACGTGATGATGCCGAAACTCTCGGGATTCGATGTGTGCCAGCGCGTCAAGGCATCCGCGGCGACGAAGGACACCATCATCGTCATGGTGACGGCCCTCCACGAGGTCGGGGACATGGAGCGCGCCGTCGAGTCGGGCTGCGATGACTTCGTGTCCAAGCCGGTGAACAAGGTCGAACTCATCACGCGGGTGAAGGGACTCCTCCGGCTCCGGATCTTGAAGCGCCGAATGACCGACTTCCTCGCCAGCCGTTCCCCGGGGGCTTCCCCGGGGAAGCCTTGACCAGCGCGGGGGATATGGGGCGGCCAAGTCAGGCCGCGTCGCGAGTGACGATGGCGGGGGTGTCCCCAAGTCGTTCCCAAGGAGCCGCAGAGTGCCGGGGCTCTTGCGCCGACTCAAGGTGCTGCAGGTAGCGATGGAGGTCGTACGCGTCGAAAGTGGTCAGCCACTGACGGTCGGCACCGGGGTTGAGGGCGACGATGAGCTCGACAAGGTGGTCGACGGTTCCAACCGCTCCTGCGTGGTTCAGGTTTGCCATGGAGGCTCTTTCATCGGATTCGGCGGGCAATCGCATGATGTTTTCGCGCGGTGGATTCGCGTGTCGAGCAGCATGCGACTCTCCCGACAGACGACACCACGAGAGGTGGTGGTGGCCGAGGGGAGAGGCCACGACCGATGGGCTCTGCAACGATGAGCCAAGTGAGCGGGCGCTTTCATTGGTTGCGCCGTCCCCCACGGATCGAGGACGCGGGAGTCTCCTTCCAACCTCGATGCGACGAGGGCCAAGTCGCGCAAGAGTGGGACCAGATGTGCGCCACGAACCCGCGACTTCGCGACGGGCCCTGTTGGCACGTGCTTGGAGTCCACCGGGATGGCCATGGCGGAGCGGTTGTGCATGTTGCGCACACGACCTACCGAATGGGTGCGGTGCGCGAGCGCGTGGGCACCGGATTCGTCGGCCTTGGGGTCAAGGCAGTCGCCCAGTGGCAGGGGAGATTCCTGATGGGACTGAGGAGCGCGCAGTGCGCGACCTACCCATCGATGTGGGAGTTTGCTCCGGGAGGATCAGCCGAACCAGGCGAGGATCCCGCAGTCGGGATCGCACGCGAACTCGCTGAGGAGTGCGCCCTCGAGTGTGCCTCGCCGCCACTCCCCGTCTGCATCGTCGAAGATCCCGCCACCCGCAATTGGGAGATCGTCCACCAGATCGACCTCAAGCAACCTCCGGACGCTCCACCGAATTGGGAGTACTCCGCGTTGGAACTTCATCCTCTGGCTGCGCTCCCCGCAGACTGTTCGCCGATCACTGCGGCGCTGGCGCGGATCGCTGAGCGAGTGGCGACTCGCCGTCAGCACCCACCCACTGGACGCGCTTGAACGCGTTGCTCACGATCTGACTCGTCATGCGGCGGAGCCGGCGCGTCGAGTCGGGGTCGTGAGTTGCCAGAAGTCGTCCCGTCAGTTCCGCCGGAGAGAGGAGATCGTGAAATCCATCCGTCGCTGCCACGAGCGAAAGGCTCGAGCCGACGATGTCGATGCCGAGCGTGGGATCTCCCGGATCTCCTTGCGGCCACGCGAAGCCGCCGCCGCCGTACACGCCGATTTCCTTCCCGGAGAAGATCACGAGCCGCAGACTTGCGTTCGTTGCCTGCGGATCGACCGCGGTCTTTCCTGCCTTCGGAATCCACAGGAGATCGACGTGCAGGAGATGGCCGTTGAGCGGGCCGCCGGCCTCGAGTTCCGCAGCCGAGAGGTCGGAGAGGACGAATGAGGTGTTGGCGATTTCCTGCGCGTAGGTGCCAACGCCAAGGTCGGCGCGCAGGGTGCGTGGGGTGTTGCCGACGCTCGTGACTTCGAGACGCTCGGGAGCGCTCACGCCGCATCCCGCGGACAGGAGGACCGCACTCCACAGAAAGAGGTGGGTGGGAATCGACCCGAATCGTGCGATCAGCGCCATGCCTCGGAAGCCGGACTGGTGGGCGAATTCGCTGGCCGCGCCTCACGCGCTGCGGATCCCGCGCCGACTGAGGCGGAGCCGCTCGCGAGCGGAGCCTTCATCGACAGCGTCGTCACCGGATTGCGCTCGACGATCGTTCGCAGTGCCGCGCGGGGGATCGACGGCAGGTGCGTGCCGAGCGCGTACGCATTGAGTGAGTAGATCGCCTCGACGGCGGCTGCCGGATTTCCGAAGGGGAAACCGCTGCCGAAGAAAACCTTGTCGAGGACGCCTGCCTCTGAAGCCTTGAGCAGCGTCGTGTAGAGCCCCCATGGCTGCGACGCGATGGAACTTGTTTCGGTGAAGACGCGCGCGTGCTTGGAGAGAAGCGCAATCGTCTCGTCGATCCACGGGAAGCCGAACTGGCCGAGCACGATGTGGAGCTTTGGAAACGTGCGGGCGACCTCGTCCCACGCGAGCGGGCGGTCGTACTCAAGCACCATCGAGGCGGTCAGGCATCCGGGGCGAGCGACGAACACGGGAAGTCGTTCGCTGGCGCATCGATCGAAGAGGCGCATCGCGCTTGAGTGAGTCGGGTGGAATCCCTGGGCAGAAGGCGAAATGTTGACTCCCACCAGTCCGAGAGCGAGGGCCTTGTCAAGGTCCTCGCTCCACGATGGGGACATCGGGTCGATTCCCGCGATGCCGAGCAGCCGATGCGGCTGCCTGCGGACCATGTCCGCGACCATCTCAGGTGGCACGATCGCCTGCATGGCATGGGACCGGAATCCGTGGACGAGCGCACCGGCGACGCATTCGACCGCTCGTGCGTGAGAGCCTGCGGTTCCATCGAACTCTCCGGGACGTCGCGCCAGACTCCGAACGGCATCGGACAACTCGAAGCCCAATTGCTCGGGCGAGTGCCAGACCCGGGTCATGACGTCGAAGATCATCGCAGCCGAGTATAGCGGTCGACGTCGCTCACGCAACGGTTCCGACGGTCAAGACGCATGTGCCGAGCGTCATCGAGCGTTGGCTGATGGTCGCGAACCCCGCCTGACGCACCAGCGCCGCGAGTGCGTCTGCCGTCAGGAATGTTTCTACGGAACGCGGCAAGTAGCGATAGGCGCCCGAGCGATCACGGGCCAGGAGCGTGGCCGTCCAGGGCATGACATGCCTCGTGTAGAAGCCGTGGAGCGATCGGATGACCGGCGCCGTTGGCTGCCCGAATTCAAGGATCGCGAGACGGCCTCCGGGGCGGAGCACCCGATGGAACTCCCGGATCGCCCGAGCGGGGTCGGCCACATTTCGGATCCCGAAGGCGATGGAGACGATGTCGAAGGATGAGTCCGAGAAGGGGAGATCTTGCGCGTCGCCTTCGATGAATCGGATCGCTCCCACTGCCCCGCCTTCGCGCAGCGCCTTGGTCTTTCCGATGTCGAGCATCGCCTTCGTGTAGTCGAGCGCGACAACCGACCGTGCGTGCGCCCGCGCAAAGTGGGCGGCGAGGTCACCAGTTCCGCAGGCGACGTCGAGGACATCGGTCCCAGCGACGGGAGCCGCTGCGGCGACGGTTGCCCGTCTCCAGTATTGGTCGAGCCACAGGGAATGAACGCGATTGTTGAGGTCGTATGCCGGTGCGATCGCCGAGAACATCTCCCGCACACGCCCGGCCTTGTCCGCGTCCTTGTGCGGATTGCTCGCAAGCCTCGTCGAATCCCACGCGCGTGCCTCTCTAGGGGAATCGTCCGACATGGACGCCCGATCCTATCGGGATGCCCGATAAGAGTTCCCCGCGGGGCGGATAACGCCGCGCGCTGCCACCGCGCTGCTTGAGGCTGCTGCCCGTTTGGGGGAGCCGATGAACTCCCCATGACCAAGCAGCCCATCAATACAGAACTGGCCCTCGAGCGTCTCGTGCAACTCTCTGTCTCTGGCGACCGCGTCGCGACGAGAGCCTTCATCGATCAGGTGCAGATCCATGGGATGGGCGCCCACGAACTCGCGACGGACATCTACTGGCCGACCCTTCAGGCAATCACGCGACTGTGGCGCCACGATCAGATGAGTGCGCTTGCGTACCGATACTCGACTCGGCTCATCCGCATGTTGGTGGATCAGGTGCAGGCTCTGTACGACCAAGCTCCGCGCAACGGTCGGCGACTTGTCTGCATCTGCGGGCCCAGCGAATGCGAAGATCTCGCGGGGCAATTGTGCGCGGACCTCCTCGAGGCCGCGGGATACGAAGTGCTCTTCGCCGGTGGTGGCGTCGCCTCCGACGAAATCCTGAGCGAAGTCGGGCAGCGTCGGCCAGATGCGCTGGTGGTCTTCGCGGCTGCGGCCTCTGATGCCCCGGCCATCCGACAACTCATTGACTCGATTCGCACCATCGGAGCCGATCCCAACCTCCCGATCGTCTGCGGCGGCGGCGTCTTCGCCCGCGCCCCAGGTCTTGCTGAGGAGATCGGTGCCGATGCGACTGCCGACGATCCCATGGCCCTCGAGCGGATGGTCCGCTGCGCGCTCGCCTCGCCTCGAAGAGTCGCAGCGGTCAAGCCTCAGCGGCGTGCAGCCGTAGCATGATCGGGTGCCAATCGCGGGCCACGATTCACTGCTGCTGAAGGCTCGGCGGCACTCCCTTGCGGCTCTCGTCGCAGAGGATCTTGCATCGAGGGTCGGGCGTAAGCCGGGCGAGTCGGTCCTCGTCTCTTTGAGCGGGGGGCCTGACTCGACGGCACTCCTCGTGCTGGTGTGGGCGATCACGCAGCGGGAGGATCCGCGTCCGGGCGTCAGCGCGGTACACGTCCATCATCATCTTCGCGCGAGCGCCGATGGCGACGTCGACTCGTGCCGCAGGCTCTGCGCGAGACTTGGGGTCCCGCT
>CANETX010000074.1 GCA_947441435.1 Planctomycetaceae bacterium | reverse complement strand
TTCCCGAATCGTGTGCGCAGCGTGGCGAGGGCATCGATGGTGGGCGGATCAGCGGAGGGGGCTGACGCGATGGCTCCGACGGCCGCGACAGACCTGACCTCAGGGTGCGGATGCTCGTCCGTCGCAGGCTTCGTCTCCACGACGCTGTCCGCCAACGGCGCGGAGACTTCGGCGCAGGCGAGGGCCCCTTGATCGGAGGACGCCGTTGTTGGGGTCGCCGCGCTCCCGCAGATTTGCATGAGCCAGATGCTGACCGCTTGGAGCAGCGGGATTGTCTCCGGCCGCGCGGCGATCATCTGCCGCAGCGCAGCATCGATGACCAAGAGAGGCTCGCCCGGTTGCACGTGGACGCCGTTCTCAGTTGTCTCGCTCATGGTTGTCCCCGATCATGAATTATGGTTGATCCCGCCAGACGCAGACCGTCACGGGATCCGCTCGATGGACCCCCGCGTGATTTTACACCAGTTCCGGTTCCGGGCCAGAGCCCTCAGGCGCCGTGAGGTCAGCGTAGAGCCGCTGGAGCCGTGCAGTCACGGGGCCGCGCGGCGAGGCGTGGGTCCCGCCAATTGGTCGCCCATCGAGAGTCGCGACAGGCGTGAGTTCTCCAAGCGTCCCCGTCACGAACATCTCGTCGGCGGTCCACGCCTCGTCCAGTGTGACACGGCGCTCCTCGAGCGCGATCCCATTCGCAGCGCAGATGTCGAGGACCTTCGCCCGAGTGATCCCCGGCAGGCACCGGTCGGCGATCGGAGTGACCACGACTCCACCGCGCACGAGGAACACGTTCGTCGCATTCGTCTCGGCGAGAAATCCCTCGCAGTCGAGCATGAGCGCATCGTCCGCTCCTGCGGCGTTGGCTTCGATCTTCGCGAGGATGTTGTTGAGGAGGTTGTTGTGATGGATCCTTGAATCGAGGCAGTCGGCGTGATTACGGCGGGTGGCGCTGGTGATCAACGTGATGCCCCGCGCCGGGTCAACGGGTTGCCCGCGCGTGTCCGCCTTCGCCTTCCACTCGGCGAGCACAATCAGCGTGCAACCCTCTTGGTTGTTGCGCGGGTCCATCCCCGAGGTGACTTTGCGACCGCGAGTGAGCGTCACGCGCATGTGTGCGCCATCGCGCATGCCGTTGGCGCGCAGAGTCGCGAAGATCGCGTTGCGCACGGTCGCCTCGCTGGGCACTTCGGCGAAGGCAAGTGCGCGTGCCGATGCCGTGAGCCGCGCGAGGTGCTCATCGAGCGCGAAGACCCGTCCGTCGTAGACGCGAATCCCCTCCCACACTGCATCGCCGCCCTGCACCACGCTGTCGAACACGGAGACCTTCGCTTCGCTGCGCGGCAGGAGCACTCCGTCGATCCACACGAGGATGTCGGCGTTGCGCGGGTCGGGAAGGCTAGGGGCACGGATCGCACGCGCGAGGAGCCGTTCATAGAACGGCCGACACTGTTCGATGAGCGGCCGCAGCGCATCTGGAGTTGGCTCAGTCTTGGAGACGTACGGACCAAATCCCGTCGAGCGATGCACATTTTCGTACCAGTGACGCGCCCACACGCCGTCATAGGGTCGCGGTCCCGCGGGCCACGAGAGCATCGCGGGATCCCACGGAATCTCCAGTCGACGGCACAGTGCCCGCAGCACCCCCTCTGGATCCAGCAGCAGTGCGCGCGCAGCGACCACGGGAACCGACTGTCCACGGGCCTCCAAGAACTCAAGCAGCTCGAACTGCCGCTCGATGCCCACATCGCGCATCGACGGTCGAGGCACTTGCCTCGCGAGTGTCACCACCACTTCGGCCGGATCGCGGATGAGCAGGACGTTGCGCGTCTTCTCCAGGAACCCGAGATCAAGGTCCACAAGGTGATGCGCCATGTGCTTCTGAAAGTGAATCGCCCGGTCGACTGGTGCCAGCACGACCTGGCCGACGACGCGCTCACCATCGCTGTCCTGCGCGGCGAGCACCTCGTCGCGTCCAGGATGGTCCGCACCGCTGACCCTTAGGTAGTGCGCATAGAGCGGCTCATCCGTGCAGCGCGTGTCCGCGCGCTGCCCGAACGCATACAGGAGCGCCGTCGAGACATTGCGCGGTCCCGACCAGAGGCAGATCGCCGTGGACATGCTCTTCGAGCCTACGCCCCGACCCCTCAACAGGTGATTTACCTCACCGATTCGGTCACCAAAATCACCTGTTGGAGGGGTGGGGTGATGCAGATCGGCGCGAGGTCACGAGGAGCACCGCAAACACTGCGGTCAGGATCATCGGCAGGACAGCGACAATTCCCAGCGCGTTCAATCCGGCCGCCGCCTGGATCCTCGCCCACTCCATGGCTTCAAGGCTGCCCTTGGCCGCGGTGTTGAGGGTCTCGGCGGAGATGCCCGCCGGAAGCCGCGCGGTGATCCCCTCGTCGTAGAAGCGGCCGATCACCGGGAGCACGAAACTCACGCTCAGCATCCCTGCGCCGCCCATGATCGCGAGCCCGAGCGCGCCCGTGTCTGGGAACCGCTCGTTCACATACCCGAGCATCGTCGGCCAGAAGAAGCAGACGCCGAAGGCGAACACAGTCGCGGAGGCGAAGAGGAGTGGTCCGTGCGTCATGCTCATGAGGTAGAGCCCAACCGCACTCAGCATCGCGCTCGCCAGCAGCATCCCCATCGGCCGCAACCGGTGGACAAACGGCCCAGCGAACTGACGACCCACAGCCATGAGGCCGGTGATCCACACCAGCACAAGGATGCCGGAAACGCCTGCATTCTCGAGGATGCTCGGAATCCACTGACCTGGCCCAAGCTCCGTCGCTGCCGTCATCAACATGCACACGACCATGATCAGGAACACGGGATTGAGACACGCACGAAACATCGCCTCTGTCGAGACACCCATCGTGACGCGTTCGGTCTTGGGCATTCCCTGGCGCAGGAACAGCGCGCCGTATGCAGCCAGCGGCACGAGCATCGTCGCGAACTGCGCCCTCCATCCGTATTCACCCTTCGCGAGCGCGAAGGCAAGGAGCCCGCCAATCACGATTCCGCCCGGGAACCACACGTGGAAGTGATTGAGTTTTGTGGTCTTGTCTGCGGGATAGAGTGCTGCAATCAGGGGGTTGCACGCAGCCTCCACGGATCCATTGGCGATCCCGAAGAGCAGGGTCCCGCCGAAGAGGCTCCAATAGTCCCACGCGAAAATCGTCAGCAGGATCCCCGCGAGGTGTCCGACGAAGGCGAGCCAGACGATTCTCCCCATGCCGAGCGTGTCGCACAGCGGCCCACCGAAGACCATGGCCAGCGTGAATCCCCAGAATGCCGTGCCATTGATCCAGCCGATCTGCTCGTGGGTCAAGTTGAATTCGGTGGTCCACGCACCCATCGCCCCGCCGCGCAGGGCGAAGCTCATGGCGGTCACGATCAGTGCGAGGCAACTCCCGGTGAACAAGCGCGATGCGTTCGGTGTGTGAGTCATTGGCGGCGAACGCTACACCCTCCGGGCTCAGCGCACACCACACCACCCCTCAACAGGTGATTTCGGTGACCGAATCGGTAAGCAAAATCACCTGTTCCCCTCCGGGGGGTGTCAGGCGAGGAGATCGCCGATCGGCTCCGACCCCTCGACGCCGACGAGCTTGTGATCGAGTCCCCCATAGAAATAGGTGAGCGCGTTCGGGTCGATGCCCATCCGATTGAGGATCGTCGCGTGCAATTCCTTCACATGGAATCGTCGCCCGACCCCAATGGAGCCAAGTTCATCGGTCTCACCGACGGAGATTCCCCCCTTGATTCCTCCACCGGCGAGCCACATCGTGAATCCCCATGAATTGTGGTCGCGCCCAGTTCCAACCGCGTATTCCGCCGTCGGTTGCCGCCCGAACTCGCCTCCCCAGACGACAAGGGTCTCGTCAAGGAGCCCACGCCGCTTCAAGTCCTTGAGCAGTCCGGCGATGGGCTTGTCCGTCCGCCCCGCGTGGTAATCGTGATTCTTCTTGAGATCGTCGTGCGCATCCCAGTTCGCATCGTTGTGCGACCCACCCGAGTACACCTGCACAAATCGCACGCCGCGCTCGACGAGCCGCCGCGCCAGGAGGCACTTGCGTCCGAACTCTTCCGTTCGCGCTTCATCCGTTCCGTAGAGTTCGTGAGTCTCCTTGGACTCCCCCGAGAGATCAACCGCTTCCGGCGCGGTCGACTGCATCCGGTAGGCGAGTTCGTAACTCTCGATCCGTCCCTCAAGTTCAGGATTTCCGCTGCGCAGAAGGGCGTGACGGGTGTTCCATCCCTTGAGTTCGTCGAGGACTCGCCGCTGCACCTGCTCCGAACGGCTCGCTGGCGTCGCAAGATCCAAGATCGGATCGCCTTGCCCGCGCAGCACGCACCCCTGATACATCGCCGGCATGAAGCCGCTCGACCAGTTCTTCGCGCCGGAGATCGGGCCGCCGGTCGAGTCGAGCATCACCACGAATCCCGGCAGGTTCCTGTTCACCGAACCGAGTCCGTAGTTGACCCACGATCCCATGCACGGACTGCCCCCGAGCAGCCGCCCCGAGTTCATCATCAGCATCGCGCTTCCATGAATCGGGCTCTCGGCATACATGCTCTTGACGAAGGCGATGTCGTCGACGCAGGTCGCCAGATGCGGAAAGAGATCGCTCACCCACGCGCCCGATTGCCCGTGCTGCGCGAACTTCCACTTGGGCCCGACGATCCTTCCCTCGGACTTGTCGCCGCCGCGCCCCTTGGTCTTGACCTCCACGGTCTTTCCGTCGTGCGTGAACAGTTCCGGCTTGTAGTCGAAGGTGTCGATATGGCTTGGCCCGCCGTACATGAACAGGAAGATCACCGACTTCGCACGAGCCACGTGGTGGGGGAGTTGCGCCAGCGTGCGCTTCGCCAATGACGTCGCCAGCGGCGTGACCCCGTCGAACGCGACCGCCTGTCGCCCGAGGAATCCATCTCCGGCCAGGAGATCGGCCAGCGCCAGGCTCGTGAATCCTCCCCCCGCCTGCCAGAGGAATTCGCGTCTCGTTCGGCCGCAGAAGGAGTCCTTGGGTTGGTGTGGGTCGGTCATGGCGGCTCGTTCAGTCGATGTGCAGGAATTCGTTGCTGTTGAGGAGCATCAGTGCGAAGAGGGCGCGCGCGTCATCATCGTCGTGCCCCTCGCGGACCATCGACTCGATGAACTCCGAACCCTCGCGCACCTCGTCGGAAGTCGCCTTGCGTCCATACGCCAGTTCGACCGCGCGGTTCACCTGTGCGCCCCGATCGCCGGGATGCTCACGCTCCAAGCGATCGGCCAACTTCCGCGCCTGCGCGTTGGCGAACTCGCCATTGAGGAGGATCAGCGACTGCGTCGGCTGCACGGTCGTAAAGCGCACCGGACAGGTGTTGTCGATGTCCGCCTGGTCAAACGACGCCAGAAGCGGATCCTGCAGCGACCGCTTCTGATGGAGATAGAGACTCCGCCGCGTCCACGATGGCTCCGCCGTCAGCGGCCAGACTTCGTCCGGGCGACTGCTCGTCGCCAGCACCGCCGGCGGAAGCGGGGGGCGATCGCCGCTCCCTCCCATCGACGAATTCATCGTCCCCGACGCCGACAGGATGCTGTCGCGCAACTCTTCGGAAGACACACGCCGCATCCGCTGCCGGGAGAGGAACGCATTGGCCTCGTCGCGTGCGAGAGTCTCGGTCGACGGAACGCTCGACATCCGATACGCCGCACTCTCCATGATCAACCGATGCATCGCCTTCACGCTCCAACCGTCCCTGATGAATCGCCGCGCCAGCCAGTCCAGGAGTTCCGGATGCGTGGGCTTCTCGCCAAAGTGGCCGAAGTCGCTCGCGCTTCCCACGAGCCCTTGGCCGAAGTGATGCTGCCAGATTCGATTGACGGCCACTCGTGCCGTGAGAGGGTTGCGCGGATCAGTGATCCACCGTGCGAGAGCCGTGCGGCGCCCCGTCGACTCGCCATGCGCCGGCTCGAACGCGGGGGATTCATAGGTCCCAAGGACCTTGGGCGGCGCGGGCTCGACGAGCGCTGCGGGCGCATGCGGGCTTCCCCGGGTGAGGACGTGCATCGGCGGGGGCGCTCCCTTCGCCTCCACGACGCAGAGAATCGGCTCCCCTTCGGTCGCCGGGGGGGCGAGTCCCTCAAGGCGCGCCAACGACGCACTCCACTCGGCAGCGTCTCTCTCGGCAAGCCCCGCCGCGATCGCCTCAGCCTGATCGGCGGCCACTTCGGTCGCGAGCGACAACACTTCGCGCGGCGCGAGCGCGGCCGAATAGAGCCGAATGTCGTCCAACTGGCCCGAGAATGCCCCGCCGCCCGGATTGGCCCCGCCGATCGTCAGTGTCCTTGGTGCGCGCAGGGGTTGCGTCCCACCGCGAGCCTCCTGTGCCATCCAGCCATCCACAAAGAGTCGCACGACACCCGTTGGCTGCTCGCGCGTCAAGGCAACGTGATGCCAGAGTCCATCGTTGTAGCCCGGCGGGCTGTGCACGAACGTCTCAGGATGCCCAACTCCCGCAGCGACGATCCCGCTCCCGACGACGGCGATCCCAAAGTCATCGACGACTCCCGGCAACTCGCCGTCGATGAGCCCCGCGCCGAGAAACCATCTCGGATCAGTGTCAGATCCCCGCGCGATCCGATCAGTCTTGAGCCAGAAGGAGATCGTGAAGTCTTCACCGATCGGATTGTCGAGCGTCAACCGATCATCGCCGCCATCGAACGTGGCCGCGAGTCCATACCGCCCTCGCTCTCCGAAGGTGAGATCCGCGACCCTCGCGGCGGGTCCGGGGACGCTGCTCGCCACGATCGACCGGGCGCTCTCGTCCGCGTCCCTCGCCACCTCGAACTCATAGTGCGCCGCAAGCGGTCGACCCGCGGCGGCGGAGGGCGGCGGGGCTGGCACGCGCCCCTGCAGTTCCGTCAACTGCGCGATGAGTTCGGCGCGTTCCTTGAGGTACTTCGCGTGCTCGTCCGTCGGATCGACCCTGCCGAACGACTCCGCGATCCTGCGAGTCACATTCGCCGCCTCGATGCTGTTGCCTGCGGCCGTCTTGTACGGACGCACACCGGCGAAGTACGCGGCGAAGGCGTAATAGTCGCTCTGCGGGATCGGGTCCCCCTTGTGGTCGTGGCAGCGGGCGCAGCCGAGGCCAACCCCGAGCATCGTCCGCGCCGTCACATCGACGATCCCGTCGAGATCGTCGAACTGCGCCTGCTTCAAGTCAGGGACCTCGTCATCCCACATTCCGAGCCGGTAGTAACCAGTCGCGACCATGGACTCGAAGGTGCGATCGGGAAGTTCGTCGCCCGCCAGTTGCTCCACGAGAAAGCGGTCATACGGCTTGTCCTCGTTCAATGCCTCGACGACCCAGTCGCGATAGCGCCACGCCCCCGGCTTGTCGCTGTCGCGCTCGAAGCCGTTGGTGTCCGCGTACCGGACGAGGTCGAGCCAGTGGCGACCCCACTGCTCGCCGTACTGCGGACTCGCCAGCAGCCGATCGATGAGAGCGGCCCACGCCCCCTCGGAGTCATCCGCGAGAAATCGCTCAACCTCCTCGGGGGAGGGGGGCAATCCCGTCAGGTCGAAGGTTGCGCGCCGAATGAGCGTGGACCGATCTGCTTCCGGCGGGGGTTCGAGCCCTTCAGCCTCAAGGCGCGCAACCACGAAGTGGTCGATGCCGTTGCGGCACCATCCTGGGTCGGCAACCTTGGGAGGCGCGGGGTCAGCAATCGGCTGGTAGCTCCACCAGGCACTCGGGTCGTCGGCCGCCGCGGCAGCCGCGACGAGCGCAATCGCCAACATGGTGCGAGCAGCAGGAGGGATCCGCAGCATCTCGGCGATCCTAGGTCCGACCCTCGTGAGGCCCCTGTCAACAGGTGAAACACCTCACCGAATCGATCACCGAAATCACCTGTTCCCGGGGGAGGGGCGTGTTGCGGCCGCTCAGCGGTACGAATCTCAGCGATCCCAGCCGATGGAATCGAAGAGGTCGAGATCCTTCGTCGTGAAGTAGTTCGGAGAACTCGTGACACCGGTGCCAATCGCCGGATCCATGAGCCCGAGGCTTGGAGTCTCCTCGCGGAGGTGGCTCGCTTGGTAGGGGCTGCCGTCGCTCATGCGGTACTCAAGTGTCACATAGTCAATGTGGTGAGAGTCGTTGGGAACGTTGCTCGCGACGAGCCGAGGTCGGGCGGTGAACTCCGCGCTGTCATCGGGGTTGTAGTCCGCCGTCCCGTCGGTGTACTGGAACCGGTACAGGTCGAGCGAGGACATGTCCTTGGTCCAGATCCCTGCCCCGCAGAGGCAGCCGAGGGCGTGACCGACTTCGTGGACAACGACATCGACAAACGAAGTCGCCCCCGCGGTGATCCCATCGGCCGGGTTGTAGTCCCAGACGTAGGTGCTGTTGAACTGCATGCTGCCGTCGTTGCCCGTCGCAGTCCCGATCGTCGACTTGTAGTTGGCGCGCGTCCAGTAGACGCGATCTTCCTGCGTGATCGTCGCCGAGGAGCTGTACCGCACGCCAATCTTCGTGGTGTTCGGGAGGAGCAGTTGGATGGTGTCCGTCGCATCACGGCCATTGATGAGTCCCGTGCGCGAGTTCTTGTAGGTCGCCGTTGTGTAGATCGGCGTCGTTGCGCCGAGCACGCCGGTCGCCAGCGCGGCGTACGACACATCGATGGTCACGGTGAGCGTGTCAGTGAACTGCGATTCCAAGTACGCCTCGGCGAGGGCGAATGCTGGAATCGCAGTAGACGGAACGCTCGCGGCAAGCACGAACACCACATCGAGGTTCGCCGCAACACCATTGGGAGGCGTGTCCACGATCGTGACTGGCGCGTCCGCTGCGACCTGGTCCCCGTGCGAATGAGCAATGGTCGTAAGTTCGGGAACTCCGAGCCCGCCCCGCCGGCTTCCACACATGGCATGCCAGATGCCGATCCAGTTCGTCTCCACTTCGGCCCCACTTGCGTAAAGCGTTGAGGGCACTGATGGTTGCACAACGAGGACCGATGGTTCGGTCGTCGCGAGCGTCGACTCCGGCACATCCGGGCGATCACCCGTGGACCCCGTCAGGACTGCCACAACGCCGAGGGACGACACCACTCGGAGCCACGCGGATCGGCATGTGACATCGATGATCTTCATTTCAGTTGCGGTCAATGGTCACCGCCTCTCTTGGATCTGCGCACAACCCTTCGGAACGCACTCTTCCATGCCACTCAGAAATCCAACCTTGGATCGCTTCGGCCGCCATCGGCCGGGCGATGAAGTACCCCTGAGAGCACCGGGCACCTTCGCTTCTAAGGTAACTCCAGTCCTGCGCTGTTTCTACCCCTTCCGCAACAGAAGTGAGGCCCAAGTTCCGCGCCAGAGTGATCGTTGACCGCACGAATGCTCCGAGGCGTTCATCATTATAGGCGCTTCGCGCAAAGGTCTGGTCGATCTTCAGTTCGTCGAAGGGAAGGTCTCGCAATTGTGCCAACGACGAATGTCCGGTTCCGAAGTCGTCGATCGAAAGTCGGAATCGGTGCAGCCTGAGCCTCGTCAGCGCATCGAGCACGCTGAGCAGGTCCGGCACGATCTGGCTCTCGGTCACTTCCAGGATGATCGAGTCCGGGGGCACGTTGGCCGCCCTGGTCATCGCGATCAACATGGTCGGGAACTCTGGCGATGCAAGGTCATCCATCGTGATGTTGATGGCCACGGTCAGACAGAGTCCCTCCTTGTGCCACGCGCTCGCTCGCGCGAGCGCCGACTTGATGACACACCGCGTGAGATC
>CANETX010000073.1 GCA_947441435.1 Planctomycetaceae bacterium | reverse complement strand
TCACCCGTGAATCGCGCGGCCTTCGGCGGCGAGCGCAGCTTCCTTGAGCGCCTCGTGCATCGTCGGGTGGGCGTGCACCGTCGAGATCAGGTCTTCGATCGTTGCCTCGAGTCGCTTCGCGAGACCCATCTCGCCGACGAGTTCGCTCGCGTCCTCGCCGAATATGTGCGCGCCGAGGATCTCGCCATGGGGATCGCTGGTGATCACCTTCACGAGGCCGGTCGTCGCACCAACCGCAATCGCCTTGCCGTGGCTCTTGAACGGATACTTGCCGACCTTGAACTTGAGACCCTTCGCCTTCGCCTCGCGTTCGGTGAGACCGATCGAGGCGATCTGCGGGTTGCAGTAGGTGCAGCCGGGGATCGATGCGTAGTCGACGCCGAGCGTGTGGTGACCCTTCATGCGCTCGACGCAGGCGACCGCCTCTTCGCTTGAGACATGCGCGAGCCACGGGGGACCGATCACATCGCCGATGGCGTAGATGCCGGGAACGCTCGTCTGGTACGAGGGCTCGGCCTTGTCGCGGTAGTCGGTGGCGATGTGTCCCTTGTTGGGGCCGGAGTCGCTGATGCGGATCCCGAGCGATGGATCGAAGAGCCCGTCGTGCCGCGCCCCCACGCCGATGGCAACGAGCACCGTCTCGACCTCGAGCGTCTCGGTCTCTTTCTCGTTCGCAACCTTATATAGGGTGACCTTCGCACCCTTCGCCGTCTTCTCGATCGCCTTCACGCTCGTTCCCGTGCGGAACTCCATTCCTTGGGCGGCGAACGCCTTGAGCGCGGCGGCGGAGATGTCGTCGTCCTCGATAGGGAGGATGCGGTCGACCATCTCGACGACGGTCACCTTCGTGCCGAAGGCGTTGTAGAAGTAGGCGAACTCCATCCCGATGGCCCCCGAACCGATGACGACCATCGACGCAGGTCTCGTCGGCAGGTTCATCGCCTCGTATGAGGAGATCACAGTCTTTCCGTCGGTCGGAGCGAAGGGAAGTTGCTTCGGCGCCGCGCCGGTGGCGATCAGCACGCGATCGGCGGTGAGCGTCTTGGTCGCTCCCTCCCCTGAGCCCTTGTAATAGGTTCCGGTCGATGCGCGTACCTCGACCTTGCATGGGCCGGCCGCCGTCTTCCCCGCGACGATCTTCGCGTGGCCCGCGACATGATCGATCTTGTTCTTCTTGAAGAGGAATGCGATCCCTGCGTTGAGTTGTCCCGTGATCGCGCGGCTGCGGCCGATCACCTTTTCCCAGTTGACCTTCACGGCATCGGGGCGGATCTCGAAACCCCATTGTTCGCCGTGGAGGATCGCTTCGGCGTAAAGCTCTGCGTTGTGCAGGAGTGCCTTCGTGGGAATGCATCCCCAGTTGAGGCAGACGCCGCCGAGCTTGTCCCGCTCGATGCAGCAGACCTTCATCCCGAGTTGGGCAGCGCGAATCGCGCCGACGTATCCGCCAGGTCCCGAACCGATCACGATGAGGTCGTAGTGCGCAGGGTCTGCCATGGGGGGAGGCATTCTAGCGATGGCGTTCTGCTGTTTTGCTAGCATCCCCGACCCGTTTCGGCGCGGCGGAGTCCTATGCGAACTGCACTCATCAGCGACATCCATTCGAACCTCTCGGCCTTCGAGACGGTGCTCGCGGACATCGACTCACGCAAGGTCGATCGCATCGTTTCGCTGGGCGACATCATCGGATACGGACCCGACCCAAAGGAGTGCGTCGATCTCGTCGCCAAGCGCTGCGAGTGGAGCCTCATGGGGAACCACGACTTCGGTGTGCTCTACGAACCGACAAATTTCAATGCCGCTGCGGAGAGCGCGGCCTACTGGACGAGGCGGCAACTTGAGCCGCCCGCCAATGGGACCGCCGAAGCCGCCGGGTATGACCGCGAGGAGGCGGTGCGGCGCTGGAACTTTCTCGGCAGCCTGCGTGTGCGTGTCACCTGGGGACCGTTCCTCTCCGTGCACGGATCGCCGCGCCGGCCGATCAACGAGTACATCTTCCCGGAAGACCCGCTCAACAGCGCGAAGAAGTTGAAGGACATCTTTGCGCGGATCAAGCCGTCGCGCGTCTGTCTCGTCGGGCACACGCATGTCCCGGGGGTCTTCACGGACGACCCCGACTTCCTGCCCGCCGCTGAGATGGCCGACGGCCTCTACACGTTTTCTGGCAAGGAGATGGTGATCGTGAATCCCGGTTCCGTCGGACAGCCGCGCGACCTCGACCCGCGCGCGTCGTACGCCATTCTGGAGACGGGTGACGCCGATGAGCCGGTGAGCGTCACGTTCATCAGGCTCGACTACGACATCGAGAGGACGGTCGCGAAGATCAGGGCAACAGAAGAACTCAACGATTGGCTTGGGGAACGGTTGCTGCAGGGTCGGTGAAGTAGGTGGCATGAACAAGGGACCCAAGAAACTTCTCCTCACGCTATTGGTCATCTCCTTCGCGGCGCTGATTCTCGCCGTGGTGATGACGGGGAAGGGACCGGCGAAGTCAGCCTCGGAAGCGACGAAGCAAGCGGCTGCTCCCGCGCCAGTGGCGACACCCGCGCCTGTCGTCGCACCCGCACCTGTTGCCGCACCCGCACCTGTCGTCGCACCCGCACCTGTTGCCGCACCCGCGCCTGTCGTCGCACCCGCGCCGGTTGTCGCGCCCGCGCCTGTTGCCGCAGCACCGGTGGCGAGGTCACCGAGCACGCTCGTGGCGAAGGCGCCGCAAACTCCGCCGACGGCACCGCAGACGATCGGTTCGCTCGACCCCGCCCAAGGGCGGATGAAGATTGAGTTCTCGCCGCATGCGGCAGGCATCCGCCGAATCACCTTCAGTGATTTCTGGCTCAGCGCTGCCGATCGACGGGCGGCCATCAACAATGCCGCGGCGATCGCGGTCGGCGCGGACACCGTGCCGCCGCTTCCAACTGACGACCATCGCTACGCCCTCGCCGCTGTCGGCACGATCGCGCGTTTCGAAGTGCCGATGCTCGCCATGCACTCCGTCGAAGTCGACGGCAATCGAGTGTCGCTCTTCGGCAGCGTGTGGGCAGAAGCCGCGCCGGGATCCTTCGTGACCACCATCGTCGATGGCGATGGTGCGCCGCACCTCAAGGTGACGCGCACATTCACGGTGCGCAAGGGGGAGGGAGACGGGTACGACCTCCTCGTCTCGCAGTCGATCACGAATCTCTCGGGGGTGAAGCACACCGTCCGTGTCGTGCAGTACGGGCCGGGGGAGCTCGCGCAGGACCCGGGCGAGATGATGGACATCCGGCGGTTCCAGTTCGGCTACCTCTTCAATGTGGCGCGCGATCCGACGCAGGCTTCGGTGATCAGCCACGACGCGGTCACCTACCGCGCCGATGTCCTCAAGGCGGTCGAGGCTGGCCAGTACGACCTGTGGCCGACGCCGCTTCAGAGGGAACAGCAGCAGTCGATCAGTTGGTTCGGCTCGACGAACCGGTACTTCTCGATCGCGGTGCACGCGCCGTTGATTGCGAGTGGCAGTGCGAAGGGGTCCAAGTCTGCTGCCAATGCGATCGAGATCGTTCGTGCCGCACTCGGTGACCCAAGTCCAACCGATCCGACCGGCGCCGCAACCGTCTTCACGGAACTCCACTCGCCGCTGATCACTCTGGAAGCCGGCGCCTCCAACGACTTCTCGCTCGCGGCATTCGTCGGCCCACTCGACCGCGCGATGCTCAAGGTCGCGGTGCCGTACAGCACGCTCGAGATGGCTGGCCTGATCGTCTACCAGATGGGCGGCTGCTGTTCGTGGTGCACCTTCGCGTGGCTCGCGAATGTGATGGTCGTGTTCCTTGACTTCCTTCACGACTATCTCGTGTTCGACTGGGGACTCGCGATCGTGGTGCTTGTGCTCGTCGTGCGCCTCCTGCTCCATCCGATCTCGAAGAAGTCGCAGGTGCAGATGCAGCGGCTCTCGAAGTCGATGGCGGAACTGAAGCCTGAACTCGATGCGCTCAAGTCGCGCTACGGCGATGACCAGAAGCGCATGCAGCAGGAGCAGATGAGGCTCTATAGAGAGAAAGGGGTCAATCCCGTGGGATGCCTCGGTGGATTCCTGCCGACCTTCCTGCAGATGCCGATCTGGATCGCTCTCTACGCCGTGCTCTATCTCGCCTTTGAACT
This sequence comes from Planctomycetaceae bacterium, assembly GCA_947441435.1. Taxonomy (GTDB): domain Bacteria; phylum Planctomycetota; class Phycisphaerae; order Phycisphaerales; family SM1A02; genus F1-60-MAGs104. The sequence continues at coordinate 5,802 of CANETX010000073.1, read as the reverse complement.
CCGTCAGCAGCCGGCGTTCTTCGGCATCTTCCAGGTCTTTGGCGGATGGGAGTTCCTCGGCGATCTCGCGGCGCAGGACCGATTCATCCCGCTGCCAGTGTCGATCAATCTCTTCCTGTTCCAATTCACGAGCGTCAACCTGCTGCCACTCCTCATGGGGGCGGTCTTCTACGTTCAGCAGAAGTACATGACCCCGCCGACGACGGTGAAGATCTCTCCCGAGCAAGAACAGCAACAGAAGATGATGCGGATCATGACCGTCATCATGTTCCCGTTGATGCTCTACACCGCGCCCAGCGGCCTGACCCTCTACATCATGACGTCGACGCTCGTCGGAATCTGGGAGAGCAAGCGCGTGCGCAAGCACATCCTCGAGACGGCGAATCAGCCGGTGGTCGTCAAGAAGTCGAAGGCCCGTGACGCGATCGGGCGGCTCTACGAGCGGGCCATGGCGCGCGCGCAAGAGAAGCAGCAGCAGGGCAAGAAGTTCAAGTCGCGCGGGTGACCGATGGGATGGGGCGAGATCGCCAGCGCCCTCGACACGATCGTCGCGATCGCCTCGCCGCCGGGCAATTCTGCGCGCGGACTCATTCGGGTGAGCGGGGGTGACGCGATCTCCATCGTGTCGGCGCGGATGGCGGGGGAGCCGCTCGAGTGCCGTCGGCAGATCGCGCGCATCCGGCTGCGGCTCGTCCTCGCAGGGAGCGAAGTCGAGTGCCCCGCGCTTGCGCTGGTGATGCCTGGGGCGGCGACATTCACGGGCGAGGAGACCGTCGAGTTGCTGCTGGTGGGTTCGACGGTGTTGCTCAGTGGTGTCGTCGATGCACTTTGCGACGCTCGACGAGGCGCCGTCGCTGCCCGGCGGGCGAACCCCGGCGAGTTCAGCGCGCGCGCCTATCTCAATGGCCGACTGCCACTCGACGAAGCCGAAGGGATCGCGGCGTCGATCGCGGCGGAGTCCGATGCGCAGCTCGAAGCTGCCAAGCGGCTGCGCACAGGATCGGTCGCCACCATCGCGCATCGTGCCTCAGCGGAAGTCTTGCGGATGCTCGCACTCGTCGAAGCGGGGATCGACTTCACCGATCAGGAGGGAGTGGTCGCGATTTCGGCGCGGGATCTTCGTGAGGCGCTCGACGCAGTCGACCGCACGCTCGCGGAGGTGGAAGGGCGCTCACTCGGAGCTGAGAGCCTCCGGTCGCTTCCGACGATCGCGTTGCGAGGGGCGCCCAACGCCGGGAAGTCGAGTCTCTTCAATGCGCTGCTTGGTCGCGAGCGTGTGATTGAGTCGCACATTCCGGGATCGACGCGCGACGCGATCATCGAGCCTGTTGTTCTCGGCGACGGAGTCGAAGGCCTGCTCGTTGATCTCCCGGGGATCGAAGATCCGCAAGGGGCGCTCGCCGCGCAGATGCAGGATCTCGCGCATGCGTCGCTTCGTGATGCGGCGGTGCAACTCCTGTGCGTCCCTGCCGGCGAGGCCGCACCTCCGTGCGCGGACATCCGCACACTTGTCGTTCGCACGAAGGGGGATCTTGTGACGAGCGACGAGCACCCACTCACGACGAGCGCGCGAACTGGCGCGGGACTCAAGGAGTTGCGCGCGGCGATCCTCCAAGTCCTGCGCAGCCGCGAGTCTCCTCACGCGCACGCCTACGCGGGAGTTCTCGCGGAGCGGCATCGGGAGGCGCTTGCGGCGGCACGCACCGCGCTCGCCGACGCGCGCGCGATCGCCGACGGCTGCGTTGAGCGCGGAGCCGTCGCCCCTGAACCTGTCGAACTCGTCGCCGTCTCCTTGCGGCGCGCCCTCGACTCGCTCGGCATCGTCGCCGGGGAACGCACACCCGACGACATCCTCGCCGAGGTGTTCGCCCGCTTCTGCATCGGGAAGTAGTGTCTCCCGATGGCCTCGACACACACCATGGAGATCCGCGCCCGCTACTGCGAATGCGATCCGATGGGAGTCGTCCACCACACCGTCTATCCCATCTGGTTCGAGATGGGGCGAACGGAACTGCTCCGCGCCACGGGATCGACCTACCGCGACATGGAAGCGCAGGGGTTTCTGCTCGCAGTGACTCGCCTCGAACTCAAGTTCCGCGCCCCGGCGAAGTACGACGATCTCGTCACGCTCGAGACCTCACTCGTCGATGTCGGTCACGTGAAGATCGAGCATCGCTATCGGCTGAGCCGCGATGGGGAAGAACTGGTTGTGGGGGAGACGACGCTCGCGTGCATCGGTCGCGACGGAAAGGTCCGCGCGCTTCCCGACGCGTGGGCCTCGACGATCAAGGGTCGAGCGTGACCTTGCCGATCCGCATTCGCACGCGGATGATCCGTCCCTCGCTTGCTGCACGCAACCGCCCCTCGGCGCCGCCGCGCAGGGCGCGGTCGAGTGCGTAACTCGTCGCCGCGCTCCCGGTGATGACGGCAAGAACTCCGGCGGCAAGACCGGAGATTCGCGTGTCTTCAGCGATCTCCTTGGGGATGATTCGCTGCCAGATCTCGACGGCGTTTCCGAGCCGCGACGCTTGGCGTTCCAGCCCAGCCTTGAGCGACGTGAGATCCGTGGCGATCGAACCAGCGACGATGCCCTGATACCCCTTCGCTCCGCGCCAGCGCTGCAGGTCCTTGAGATGCCGGATGGGATCGCGCACGACCCACGATGGTAGAGGTCCCCGCGCTGCGTTCCAACGGTTCACTATCCTCCCACTCGTGACCAGCCTTCGTCTCGACCGTGTGCGCAAGTGTTTCGACGAGACGGTCGCGGTCGATGATGTCTCCTTGGATGTTCCCTCGGGACGGCTCTTCTTCCTCTTGGGCTCTTCGGGATGCGGCAAGACCACGATCCTCCGCATGATCGCCGGGTTCATCGCGCCGACCTCGGGAACCATTCACTTCGCCGACCGCAATGTGACCTCGCTTCCCCCCGAGAGGCGCAACGCCGGGATGGTCTTCCAGAACTACGCCCTGTGGCCGCACATGACGGTCGCCCAGAATGTCGGATTCGGGCTCGAGATCCGCAAGATGGCGGCGAGCGAGCGCAAGACGCGCATCGGCGAGGCGCTCGAACTCGTGCGCATGACCTCGTACGCGGACCGAGTCCCCACGCAGCTGTCAGGCGGCCAGCAGCAGCGCGTCGCGCTTGCGCGGGCGATCGCCTTCCGTCCGGATCTCTTGCTGCTGGACGAGCCGCTGTCAAACCTTGATGCCAAGCTCCGCCTCGAGATGCGCGCGGAGATCCGCCGGATCTCCGACGAACTCAAGATCACGATGGTCTATGTGACGCATGATCAGCATGAGGCGCTCTCGCTCGCCGACTCGATCGCCGTCATGTCGGGGGGAAAAATTGAGCAGCTCGGTTCACCATCAGAGATCTACAACCGGCCGCGGACAAGATTCGTTGCCGAGTTCATCGGCGAGACGAATCTGCTCGACGGCGAATCGACTGGTGCGTGCGACGGCGACGGATTCGGCATGGTGACGACGACGCTTGGACCGATGCGTGCGTTCGTCCCCGCAAGTCGGAGAAGCGCCGGCCGCCTCACACTCTCGATTCGCCCTGAGGCCATCACGATCCAAGGTGCCGCGGCAACCTCGGCGCACGGCGAGACGCTCCTCAAGGGCCGATGCCTCGAGACCGTCTATCTCGGTTCGACCGCGCAGCACATCGTGGATGTCGCGGGTCACAGGATCAAGGTGCTCGAGGCCAACCCAACCACGCGCTCACGAAGGGGGAGCGAGGTGAGCCTTCGCGTGAGCGCCGATCAGGTCGTCGGCGTCGAGGGGTGAAGTCTCGGGGATCCTGCCCAGCGCATCGCGAGCAGAAGCGCGGCGAGCGCGATGACGCACTGAACAACGAATCCAGCGGCGATCGCGGCTGACGACCAACTTGCGTCGGCGGCGGCCGGGGACACGATCTGCATCGCAAGGACGAAGAGGGCGATCCCGCACGCGCTGCCGAATTGACGAAAGGCCTGCACGAGACCGCTCACCTCGCCGCGCTGCGCTCCCGGCGCGCGCGAGAGGGCGTCGGCATTCGTGGGGCTCATCGCGAAACCGCATCCCGTGCCGAGGAGGAACATTCCCGCGGCGAGCGTCGGGTAGCTGAGCATCGCGACGCCGATCGACTCGACGATCGTCCCAGCAAGTGCGAGCGAGACACCGATGAGGATCGGCCGCCGCGGGCCGATGCGGTCGTAGAGCCGTCCCGCGACATGCACGACGAGAAGTACGGGCACCAGAAGGGGCAGGGTGCCGAGCCCGCTCTCCATCGGCGTGAACCCGAGAACCGTCTGCATGTAGTACACACCGTAGATCCCCTGTCCGGTGTTGATGAACTGGAACGCGAAGAGGATCAGTGCATTCGCGACCAACCCGCGATCACTGAGGAGACGAAGATCGATGGTGGGGGCGGGCAGCCTGAGTTGTCGCCTCACGAATAGAAGGAGGAGGAGCACTCCCCCGAGAGTCAGGATGATCGGGCCGAAGGCGCCACGCGCATCTCGCACGCTCTGAAGCCCCGTCATGAGCACGGGCATCCCGACAAGCAGCATGGGAATCGACGGCCAGTCGATCGGACGCACTTGGCCGCGCGGGGGTGCCCACCGGACGAGCAGCGTCAGGACGATCGCCACGATGGCGATGGGCACATTGATGCCGAAGCACCAGTGCCACGACGCCTCCTCGACAATGACGCCACCGACGAGCGCCCCCGCCGCGAGGAACAACAGCGAGATGCCCGCGTACGTGGCCATTGCCCGCCCTCGTTGTTCAGGGGGATAAAGATCGACGACGATCGCTGCGCTCGCCGGCTGCATCGTCGCGGCGCAGATTCCCTGCGCGACACGTGCCGCGATGAACACCCACGCAGAGGGCGCCAGCGCGCAGGCGATCGACGCGAGGGCAAAGCCAATCACGCCAAGTCGAAAGGCGCGCATTCGTCCGAGGCGATCCCCGAGCCGTCCGCCGAGCACGATCCACGAGGCCATCGCCACGAGGTAGCCATTGACCGCCCACGTCTGCTGCCCGGCGGTGAAGTGGAGATCGCGATCGATGGTCGGAAGCGCGACCCCCAAGATCGTCGCATCGAGCATGATCATCGAGAGCGAGCCGGTCATCGCCACAAGCACCAACCAACGGCGCTCGGGAGTCTTGGGCTGACTCATGGGGCGAGTATAGAAATTCCGTTGTCGACCCTCGGCGTACGCTCGACTCGTGCGCCACCTCACACTCGTCGCGATCGTGCTCGGCGCGCTCGCGTTGTCGGGAGCAACTTCAGCCATGGCCGATGAACGGAGCGATCACGATCGTCGCATGGGATGGTTCCGCGACGCCCGGTTCGGGATGTTCATCCACTGGGGGCTCTATGCGATCCCCGGCGGCGTCTGGAAGGGACAACCCGACGGCGGCGCGGGGGAGTGGATTCTCAACGGCGCGAAAATCGATCCCGCTGAGTATCGACCGCTGCAAGGCGAGTTCAATCCCGTCCAGTTCAATGCCGACGAGTGGGTGCGCATCGCGAAGGCTGCGGGGCAGAAGTACATCGTCATCACCAGCAAGCACCACGACGGCTTCTGCCTCTGGGACTCGGCGGTGACGACGTTCGATGCGGCGGGGAGCCCGTTCAAGCGCGACATTCTGAAGGAACTCGCGGAAGCCTGTGAACGCGGGGGCATTCAACTGTGCTTCTATCACTCGATCATGGACTGGACGCATCCCGACTACCTCCCTCGGCGCGCCTGGGATCCGCGCAAGGCGGAAGATGCCGACTTCGACAGGTACGTCGGCTACATGAAGAGCCAG
>CANETX010000072.1 GCA_947441435.1 Planctomycetaceae bacterium | reverse complement strand
TCGTGGATCGCGCCGAAATAGTGATCTTCGAGCTGCTGGCCCTTGGGAGGCTGCGTGCCGATGAGCGTGCGCCCGCAGACGTTGAGATCGAGCCGCTTCAGGAAGAGATCCCGGTCGATGAGGAAGTATTCCTGCTCGCAGCCGAGCGTCGCGATCACATGAGTGGTTTTGGTGTCGCCGAGCACGCGGAGGACCCGCAAGGCTTGCTTCGACACGGCGTCAATGGAACGAAGGAGCGGGGTCTTCTGGTCGAGGGCTTCTCCGGTCCACGACACGAAGGCGGTCGGAATGCACAGCGTCTTGTGGCCATCGGAACTGCGAAGAAGGAAGACGGGACTCGTCGCATCCCATGCGGTGTAGCCGCGCGCCTCGTAGGTGTCGCGGATGCCGCCGGAGGGGAAGCTCGAGGCGTCTGGTTCGCCTTGAATGAGCGCGTCGCCCGAGAACTTCTCGATCGCTCCGCCGTCGCCAGTGGGCGAGAGGAAGGCATCGTGCTTCTCGGCTGTCGCCCCTGTGAGCGGCTGGAACCAGTGGCAATAGTGGGTGGCCCCGTGCTCGAGCGCCCACTCCTTCATCGCCGCCGCGACGGTGTTCGCAATCGATGGATCGAGCGACAGGCTGTGGCTCATCGTTCGCTGGAGATTCATGAAGACATCGGGCGGCAGCCGCTTGAGCATCACGTCGCCGCTGAAAGTCAGTGAGCCGAAATAGTCCGACGCGCGTGTGGTGGTGTCGTGGTCCATGGGAAGTGTGTATGGCTTGTTCATTGGGTCTTTCTCGTCCGTGTCAGATCCAGGGGCCGCTCCAGGAGGGGCCAAGTATCCATTTTCGGGGATACGGTGCACCCGCGCAAGTGGTTCAAATCGGTCGGTGAAAGAGCCCACTCAGCGTGGCCGTCGGGGGAAGCGCATTGCAGCCTCGAACCATCCGCGTCGGCGGAACATGAACAGGAAGCCGATGCTGGTCGCGAGCATGAGCCCGAGCGCGAACGGGTACCCCCACACCCAGTCGAGTTCCGGCATGTGCTTGAAGTTCATCCCGTAGATGCTGGCGATGAAGGTGATGGGAATGAAGACGGTGGCGATCATGGTGAGCACCTTCGTGACTTCGCCAAGTTTCGCGTTGGCGATGGCCACCGAGAGATCCATGAGGTCGGACGAGAGGCTGCGATCCGAGTCGAGCATGTCGATGAGCCGCATCACATGGTCGAGGGCATTGCGCAGGAAGAGACGGTGATCCTGGTCGAACCACGACTCCATCGTCATCATCGCAGTCAGTGCGTCGCGCATGGGCCAGATCGCCTGGCGGACTCGCATGAGCTCGTGCTTGACATTCCGGATGGCGTACATGTCGGGGTAGCGGCGGCTGTCGACGACAACCTCCTCGATGGCGTCAACCCGCTCGCTGAGCGCGTTGACGATCGGGAAGTAGTGATCGATGACCGCGTCGAATATCGCGAAAGTGAGATAACCCCCGCCGCGTGCGCGGATTCGGCCATCGGCGCTGCGGATCCTGCGACGAACACCATCGAGGCAGTCCCCGTGCGGGTGCTCCTGGATGGTGACAACGAAGTCTGGGCCGAGGAAGAGGGCGAGTTGTTCGGTGTCGAAGGGCTCTGCCCCGGAGGGAATGGGGACGACCACGAAGAGCACCTTGTCGTACGGTTCCACCTTGGCGCGGTGGGTGGGGTGGAGCACATCCTCGAGCGCCAGCGGGTGGAGCCCGAACTGGCGGCCGAGCGCTTCGAGCGTCGCACCATCCGGAGTCCCGTCGATGTTGAGCCAGATGTTGGGAAGCGACCCACGCCTCGCGGCGATGTCTTCGAGCGTCACCGATGGCGCTTCCACGAGCGTCTCGCGGTTCCATGCGAACAGCTCCGCGCGAAGGGGCCCCGCGGCGGGAGCGGCTCCGGCAGGGCAGGACAACGAGCCCGGAGGTTCGCCGACTGGATGCATCGCTCTGTGTTTGTGGCGACCGCCCGTCATGCGAGGAGGGTAGCGCGACGAATGGGGCTCGCCCGAGTCGAGTCGAAATGCAGTCTCGTGAGAGCGATCTGTTAGCCTCGATTGCTTCGAGAGATGACCGCACCTGCATCCATCAAGACCCGCTTTGCACCGAGCCCGTCGGGGCATCTTCATGTCGGTGGGGCGCGCACGGCCCTCTTCTGCTGGGCGTATGCGAAGGGGCGCGGCGGCACGTTCATCCTGCGCATCGAAGACACCGATCAGAAGCGATCGAGTGACGCGGCAAGCATCGGGTTCGCCAAGGATCTTCGGTGGCTTGGGATCGACTGGGACGAGGGTCCCGAATTCGAGGGATGCGGTGGCGGACCCAACGGCTCGTACTTCCAATCGCAGCGGCTGCCGATCTACGAGAAGCACCTGAGGGCGTTGCTCGACTCGGGGAAGGCGTACTACGCCTTCGAGACCACCGAGGAACTCGCCGCGCTGCGCGATGCGGCAAAGCGAGAGAATCGACCGTTCAGATACACGGCGTCGCTCGCGCCGGCGCGCTCCGAAGCGGAGGTCGCTGCGTTGAGGGAGTCGGGGAAGCCTGCAGTGATTCGGTTTCGCACACCGCCAGCGGCGATCACCATCGAGGACGAGATCCTCGGCAGCGCGACCATTCCCGCAGGGGAGACCGACGACTTCGTCATCTGCAAGGCCGACGGATTTCCGACGTACCACTTCGCCGTTGTCGTCGACGATGAACTGATGGGGGTGACTCATGTGCTGCGCGCCCAGGAGCACTTCAACAATTCCGCCAAGCACATCGTCCTGCAGGATGCGCTCGGCTTCCGCCGCCCGATCTACGGCCACTTGCCCCTGATCTTCAATCCGGACGGATCGAAGATGTCCAAGCGCGACAAGGACAAGGTGCTGCGGAAGGGGCTTGCCGAGAAGGGGGTGAGTGCTCCGCCCGACGGAACAGTGGACCCGGCGCGGTTTGCCGCGTGGCTCAAGGACAAGACCACACAACTCGAACTCGAGGAGTCGACGGCGCTCGCGGCGCACTTCGGGATCACCCTCCCTGAGATCAATGTCGATGACTTCCGGCGGTCGGGGTATCTGCCGGAAGTCCTGTGCAACTTCCTCTCGCTCAACGGGTGGAGTCCGGGCGGAGACCTCGAAAAGTTCGATAACGAGTTCCTGCGGACCCACTTCGACTTGCCGCGCGTGGTGAAGACTCCGGCGAAGTTCGATCGGGCGAAGTTGCTCTCGTTCAACATGACGGCGATCACCACAATGCCGCGCGACGAGTTCGTGCGAAAGGTGGCGGCGCACGGGGCCGCGTTTCATCCGCGCTTCATGGAGAAGCTCAGCGAGGGGCAGTTCCGGGGACTCTGCGACGCGAGCCATGAGCGCAGCAAGACGCTCGACGATCTCTTCCGGACCAATGGATTCCTCACGGTCGCAGACGATGCGCTCCTCATCGACCCCAAAGCTGTCAAGAAGGTGCTTGAGGGAGGATCGCCGACCGGCTACGAGCACTTGAAGGCGCTTCGCGAGCGGCTTGGCGCAACGGACGACTGGTCGGTCGCCGGTCTGGAGGCGGCCATCAAGCCGTATGCCGAGAGTGCGGCGGGGGGGAATCTCGGCACCGTCGCGCAGCCCTTGCGCGTCGCCCTCTCCGGAGGCACCGTCAGCCCGCCGATCTTCGACACGCTGGCCATTCTCGGCAAGGCGAGCGCGACAAAGCGCATCGACCTGTGCCTTGCCCATTGTCCGGCGACACTCTAGGATCCGCCCTTCGCGGACCGTTGGCGCAGTTGGCTAGCGCGCCTCCATGACACGGAGGAGGTCACTGGTTCGAGCCCAGTACGGTCCACTTCATACGCTTGGAATTGGTCGGCTATTCGAGGAAAACTCGAATGGATGACCAATTCCACGGGGAGCGGCGCTACGGCGCGGGCGGGGGAGTCGGGGCGATCTCATCCCTGATCTTGAGGACGACTGAGGCGTGCGAGGCAGTGGCCGCCTCGAGGGCGAGGACCATCTCGGCTGCCGCCGTCACGAGTGCAGCCGCCTCGGCGTCTTTCCCCGCCTTCTTGAGGGCGCGCGCGTGCATGGCCATGGCGACCGCGCGCGTGGTGCTCCCCGCGGGTTGGAGCCGTTCGAGCATCGCCGCCGCCTCTGCGGCATGGCGGAGGGCGCTCGCGTCATCGGCGACATCGTGCTCGATCCACGCAAGATCGGTGAGGGCACCGGCGACCTGCACGGAATCTCCCGGGAAGAGCCGCTGGTTCATCTCCAGCGCGCGCTGCAGCAGCGCGTGCGCCTGCGCGTCGAGTTTCAGCGAGTGCTTCGTCCACGCGAGGCTCTTCATCGCTTGGGCAATCGAGGGGTCATCGCGAGGCAGCGATCGCTGCTTGATCGCGAGCGCCTCAGCGAAGAGCGGCTCGGCGTCCGCGTCTTGGCCGAGTGCACGCTTGATGCTGGCAAGATTGTTGAGCGCCGTCGCCACATTCAGGTTGGCCTCGGGATGGAGTCGACGCTGCATGGCGAGCGACTCATGTGCGAGCGCCTCCGCTTCGGCCTGCCGTCCCAGGCTCTGCAGGACGGCGACGGTCCCGTTGAGGCTCTGGGCGATGTCGGCATGGTCGCCCGCATAGAGCGCGCGACGCATCGCAAGCGCCGACTGATGGAGCTCTGCAGCCTCGCTCCACTTCGCCTGCGCGTCAAGGAGTTCCGCGAGACTCGCGGCGGAGAGCGCGGTCAACCGGCTTCCCCCCGGGTGCAGCCGCGTCGCGATGGTGAGCGCTTCGCGAAACGCGCGGTCAGCCTCCTCCGGATGCGAGAGCGAGCGCGCGACAAGACCCTCGGTGAGGAGCGCTGACGCGAGTGCTTCCTGTTCGCCTGAGTAGCCGCGAAGGGCTGCAACCGCGGCCCTCGCGAGCGGCTCGGCATCCGTGGCCCGTCCCGATGCCTGGAGGGCCGACGCGGCGCGATCGGCCGCAACGGCAATCACCGCGTTGTTGGCGCCGCTGGATTGGCCGAGTTCGAGCGCCTTGACGCAGAGCGGGACTGCGTCGGCCGGACGGCCGTTGGCGAGGAAGAGCGTGGCAATCGTGCCGAGCAACTCGCTCCTCGTTGCCGCGTCGGTCTGGCATCCTTCGGCCATCAGTTCAGCCGCGGCCCCGCGGAGGGCCTGCACGATGGTCGTGTCCTGGGTGAGGGTGGCCGGGGAGTCCGATGTCCGCAGCGAGTTGGTCAGGAACTTGACGGTCGCGGCAGCGGAGTCGACTCTGCGCTGCTCCCTCTCGCGAAGGTCAATGAGTTCCGCCTTGAGGCCGGCGATCGACGCCGAGGCATCACTGGCCGCCGCGGTCGACGAGGTCTCCCGGGCGAGTGCCGCAGTGCTCGCCTCGTGACGCTGCGCCTCGGCACGCTTCTCCAGCGTCGTCAGCGCCAGCTTGGTTTCGGCGAGTTCGGCCACCACGGCCTCCAGTGCCGTCGTCGCCTTGGCGAAGTCTGCGGTGGCCTTTGTTGCGAACTCGGTCGATGCCTTCGTCTGCGCCAGCGCGGTGTCGCGCTCGGCCTTACCCCCCGAAACTCCCGCGAAGTATCCGCCGATCGCCGCGACCACTCCGACGAAGATCGCGACGGCAATCAGTGGGTTCTGGTGAGTCTCCGCGGGAGTACGAGTCATGTCGATCTTCAGCGTCGGGACGATACCGCATCCGGGCGCCGTTCATCTCGTATCGTGGAGGACCATGGGGAACGCACCACACTGCTGGCTACTTGTGAGTTCGGTCGCGATCGCGGTGGGCTGCGCGGCGCAGTCGCCTCCTCCGGCTCCGGCGGCGCTTCGAGACAAGATCCCCGCTCCATGGGTGTATCCCGGGGCCACCGTCCCTTGTCCACGGCTGACCCAGTGGGTCCGCGGCGGTCCGCTCCCCAGGTTCGCGCCGGAGAAGGTTTACGCCTTCGACTTCTTTTCGACGACCTGCGACCACTGCGAGGAGGTTGGGCCACTCGTCGCCGAGATGGCTCGGGTCTTCCGACCCAGCGGAGTCGAGTTCATCGGTGTGTCAGCGGAGTCCCCTGAGGTCCTGAACGCGTGGATCGCCAAGCCGCCGCAACACGACGACATCACCTACTCGATCGCATCCGACCCGACCCACGCGGCCGACGCGGCACTGCAAGATGGAACGCTCCAACGGTCGACTCCTCACATCTACATCGTGCGCGACAACATCGTCCTCTGGTATGGCCATCCGAATCTCGCGCAGGAAGTGCTGGCCAAGGTGATCGCCGGGACTTGGGACCCATCGAGCGTCAAGGACCGCTTCGTCCGCGACTCACGGATCTTTGCCGCCAAGGGGAAGATCGAGGCGCTGGCACGTGAGTGCGAGAAGTCCGGGGACTTTGCGCCGATGATTGCGCTCCTCGACGCGATCAACGAGCAGTTGCCACAGGAACGGACGCAATTCGACTTGCAGCGGTTTGCGATCTTCCTTGGAATTGCGAACAAGCCCGCAGCGGCGTACTCGCTCGGGCGCGAGATGGCACAACACAACCCGACCGATGCGGCGACGATGCGGACGCTGGCGCGTACGACGGTCAGTTCTCCGTTCGCAACGGTGCGCGACCTCGACTTTGCGCTGGAGATGGCGACCGCCGCCGATCGGATCGATGGTGGGAAGGAACCCAAGGCCGCCGTGGCGCTCGCCTTGGTGCAGTTCGCACGCGGCAATCGCGAGGAAGCGATCAGAGAGCAGGAGCGGGCGATCTCCCTTGAGAAGGACGAGGTGGTGCTGACGAGGATGCGAGCAGACTTCGTGAAGTACCAGACCCAAACGCCCGGACCGTTGCCTGTGCGGACACCCGCAAGGGCGGCACCATGAGCGCCGACGAATTCCTCGCGCTCGCCCGTGCGCTGGAGCGTCGCCACCGAGTCGAGGGCGGAAAGGGGTTTCGACTCCGCGACCATGCCGCCGACGACGCAGGACCGCTTCGATCGATGGACAAAGCGACTGCGAATGCGAATCTTGAGGACGCGATCGGGGTGCTGACTCGCCGTCAGGACATGATGTACGCGCAGGACCGCTGGTCGCTGCTGCTGATCTTCCAGGCGATGGATGCGGCCGGCAAGGACGGGGCCATCAAGCACGTGATGTCGGGAGTGAATCCGCAGGGGTGTTCGGTGCACTCCTTCAAGGCGCCGTCGCATGAAGAGCTTGACCACGACTTTCTCTGGCGATGCGCGACTCGCCTGCCAGCCCGGGGGATGATCGGGATCTTCAATCGGTCCTACTACGAAGAGGTGCTCGTCGTGCGGGTTCATCCCCAGTTGCTCGCTGGCCAACCGCTCCCCGACGAACTCCGCCACAAGGACATCTGGGACGAGCGATTCCGCGACATCCGGAACTTCGAGCAGCACCTCCACGACAACGGGACCATCGTCCGCAAGATCTTCCTGCACGTCTCGCGCGATGAACAGCGACGCAGGTTCCTCGAGCGAATCGACGAGCCGGAGAAGCACTGGAAGTTTTCCGAGCGCGACGTCGCCGAACGCGCCCATTGGGACCGCTACATGGAGTGCTACGAGGATGCGATCAAGAACACCGCATCGAAGGAGTGCCCGTGGTACGTGATCCCCGCCGACCGCAAGTGGTACACGCGACTTGCTGTATCCGCCGTCGTCACCGAAGTGCTCGCGTCGATCGATGTTCATTACCCGAAGCCGACGAAGGAGCGCGCCGCAGCGCTCGCGAAGGCACGTGCAAGTCTCGAAGCTGAGGGCTAGCGCGACTCGCGCTGAAGCCGCGGGATGGTGCGCGCGGCGAGCGGTGGAGCCCCGGTGAGGAGACTCACAATCGCGATGTTCTCGCGGCGCAGGTCCGTGAGCACCTTCTTCATGTGGTTGTCGAGGTTGACCAGCCAGCGCCGGTAGAACTGCTCGATCTCCTGCCGATTCAGGTGCGAAAGAGGATCCTCGACACCGCTCTGGGCGACTGCCCACTCGATGAGTTTCACGGCGGAGCCATCGAAACGGTAGAGGCGGATCGTGAAATCGGCGCGCTTTCGCAGCGGAAGGAAGGGATCGGTGGCCTCGCCGGGGAGCGCCGTCATGAGTTCCTCGGGTGTGCGCTTCGAGATCGCGCCGAGCCATCCGCCGCCTCTGGCGAGCTGCAGGGCGTCAAGCGTCGGCCGCGCGTGCACCGAGTTGGACATTCCCTGATCGTCGACGACCTCAAGACCGGCCGCACTCGCCAAGAACGTCTTCTCGCCGATCGACGGGAAGCGAATCCACATCCGCAGATCCGACGATCGGTCATGACTGACCATCTCGATCTTGGTGATGACTCCGTGACCCCACTCGGGGCGCGAAGGATGGCGAACATGGTCGCCCTTCTTGTACGTGGTCTCGATCATTCCTGTCGGCGCAGGCAGTCCCGGAAGGGTTCACCGCAGCGCTGACGAGTAGAGTATAGCCGTGCCGGAGACGATGTCCATCGCGTTCTTCGGAGATTGCGTGGGCGCCCCCGGTCGGCGCGCGCTCCAAGAGGGGATCAAGCAGGCTCGAGCACTGAGACAACTCGGCGCCATCTTGGTGAATGGAGAGAACGTGAAGAACGGTTCGGGCATCACGCCGGAGCTCTACCGCGCCCTGCGCGCGCTGGGGGCGGACGCGGTGACGCTCGGCGATCATGCGTTCCGGGACAACAAGATTTCCGAGGTGTTGAGCGACCCTGCGGAGCCGATTCTCCGCCCCGCAAACCTCTCCGCGAAGGCCCCCGGGAAGCGAATCCTGCGAATTGCGGCCTCGAAGGAACGCCCACGTGACATCTACGTCCTCACCGTCCTCGGGCGGATCTTCATGAGCCTTCCCGCCGATGATCCGTTCGCGTGCGTCGATGGACTGCTCGCGGCCATCCCCGAGAGCAAGCCGATCGTCATCGTCGAGGCGCACATGGAAGCGACAAGCGAGAAGGCAGCGCTCGCGCACCATCTTGATGGACGGGTGACAGCAGTCATCGGCACGCATACGCATGTCGCCACCGCTGACGCGCGCGTGCTGGCGGGGGGAACGGCGTTCATCACTGACGTGGGGATGTGCGGACCGCATGGATCGATCATCGGTCGTGGCGTGAAAGGGGTCCTCCGCGCGATGACCACGGGAGTCCACACCGCCTTCGACATGGGGGAGGGGGACGATCGGGCGAACGGTTGCTTCGTCACGATCGATGCCTCAACTGGCCGCGCAACACTCATCGAGCGGTTCGAGCATCGGCTCGGCTAGTCTCGCGGGGAGGAGCCCCCATGACGATCACCATTGGAACGAAAGCACCCGCCTTCACCCTGCCAAGTCAACCGGGACATCCCGTCGATGTCGGCGCGCTGCTGGGGAAGGAGAAGGTCGTCATCTTGTTCGTGCCGCTGGCCTTCAGCGGAGTGTGCACGGCAGCGATGTGCCACTTCAGAGACTCATGGGGGCAGTGGGAATCGCTGGGCTGCAAGGTGTTTGCGGTCAGCGTCGACTCGCCGTTCGCCGTCGCAAAGTGGCGCGAACTTGAGCGGCTCCCGTTCCTGGTCCTCAGCGACTTCAACAAGGATGTCTCGCGACTCTACGGCGCGCTCCATGAGGAACTCGTCGGGCTCAAGGGAGTGTCGAAGCGATCGGCCTTTGTGGTCGATGCCAAGGGTGTCGTCCGCTACGCATCCGTGAGCGAGGATCCCAAGGTCCAGATCGACTTCGCCGCGATCGAGCAGGCGGTCAAGTCCTGTTGATCGTCGGGGCTCCGTAGCCACCACCGCCGGGAGTTTCGATCTCGAATGCGTCGCCGGCCTCGAGCCGAGCGGCGACGATGCCCGGGACCTCTCTAATTGATCCGTCTCGTCGAAGAATTCGCTGGCGACCGCGAGCGCCCGGCTCTCCTCCGGCGAGGCCGTAGGGCGACTCCACACGGTGCTGCGAGAGAAAGGAGAGATCGACCGCTTCGAGGAAACGCAGACGGCGGATGAGACCGTCGCCGCCGTTGAACTGACCAGCGCCTCCCGAACCTCGCCGAATCCTGAAGGTCTCCAATCGCACGGGATATCGCCGCTCAAGCACCTCTGCGTCGGTGATCCGCGTGTTGCTGATGTGAGTGTGGACAGCGCTCGCGCCATCGGCGTGGGGAGTGGCGCCCGCTCCGCCAGCCATCGTTTCGTAGAACCCAAAGCGCGCG
>CANETX010000071.1 GCA_947441435.1 Planctomycetaceae bacterium | reverse complement strand
CGCGGGTCGCGGCGACTGCGACCTGCGGTATCCGCGGGCAGCATCCTTCGAGCGCGGCATGCGCCGAGCGCGGAGCGAGGTCACTCGCCGATGTCTTCAGCCCAGAGGTCGGGCTTCTCGCGCTTCATGCGTTCCATGAGGGCGATGCACCGAGGGTCATCAAGGACGCGCAACGAGATTCCCTCCTTCCGCATCCACTCTTCGGCACCGAGAAAGGTCCGGTTCTCGCCGATGATCACGCTGGGGATCTTGAAGAGGATGGTCGTCCCGGAGCACATCGCGCACGGAGAGAGCGTCGAGACGAGAGTGAGCGATCGCCAGTCGCGGCGGCGACCTGCCGCGCGAATGCAGTCGACCTCGGCGTGCGCCGTCGGGTCACCCGACTGCACCCGCTGATTGTGGCCGCGTGCGACGATTGCGCCGCTGGCGTCGAGCAGCACGCTGCCGATTGGAATGCCACCTTCGCGCCAACCCTTCTCGGCCTGCTCGATCGCGGCGTCGATGCCTTCACTGATCGCAGCATGGGAGAGCGGGGGCCTGGAACCGCTGGCACTCATGACATGGCCTCCTGTTGCTCATTGGCGCGTGCTGTTCGCTCGCGTCGAGCGGGATGCGTGACCGGACGACCCGGGCGACTCGGGCCCTTTCCTTCTGAGCGATCTGCGCTTGCTGGCACGAGCCCAGAGAGCACCGCAGCTCCGACAAGGATGAGGACCGCCGTCACGATCGAGAATGGGATCGAACGGATGGTCTCGACGACGCCGATCGAAGTTGCGCTGAAGATGATGGGAAGCGTAGTTGTCGCCGCCAGCCCAAGCATCAGCGCGCGCAGTCGGCGCGCGTAGGCGGCAACAGTGTCGAGGTCGCAGAGCGCCAACGACGCCGTTACCGCCGCGACCACCAGTAGCGCGAACGCTCCCGCAACCGAGACGGGAGTCCACACGACGGGTCCCACCCATGGGAATGCGGGGACGGCTGCACTCGCAATCGCCAGGGTGCCGCATCCGATGGCGAGGCGACGGATCGCTTCGTCCCGGCCGCGCACCGCGATCGGGCACTCTTGAGGTGCGAGCGGATCGCCGTCAGCGCCGATCGTCGCACCGAGGCTCGACCGCGACGATGTCGCCATGTGACGGGCGCCGGATGCGGCCCAACCAAGGAGCAGTCCCCACATCCCCATCCCGGCACCGACGAGCGCGGCAAGAACTGGAGTGCCCTGCTCGGCTCCGCCTGCTCCAAGCATGAGCCCCGCGCACGCGAGCGCGACGAGGATCGCCGTCGTGAGCATGCCGATGATGAGCGCGTCCTGATGACGCGTTCGCGAGGCGACGAAGGAGGGGAGCCACGCCGCGAGGCCAGCGATCGTCCCCGCAGTCGCACCCCATGCGGCGCTGCCGGTCATCATCCACACGGCGGCGGCCCCGAGGGCAACATCGGCGCAGGCCCACGCCGGAGTCGCACAGGGATGGACGATCGGCCGATGGGGTGAGTGCTCAGCCGTGCGCTGCACCGTGACAAGAGGGAGCGGAAGGTCGAGTCCTTGCTCAGGGCGCGCCAGAAGTTGCATGGGGGAGGGGAAGCGGACGAATCGGTCCATCGCGATCGAGCATCCGCCGCCGAGGGCGATCGCTCCGTGACACAGAAGCGCGCCCCATACCAGCGCGAGTCCCACGGAGTCAGGTGCGATGGCGCCCGCGATGAGCGACACGCCGAGAGCGATCGCACTCCAGATCTCAAACTCGAGGAAGGACCGCAACTGGCTCTCGGCTCGGCGCGAGCGTCCTTGCACAAGGCGCCATGCGCACAGTGCGGGAGCGAGGGGCAGGGCTGCGCTCGCGAACATGACGACCGCGGCGAAGGAGCGCTCGTGAGCAACGAGCGCGGGGGCTTCAGTGCCGGAGAGCCGCGCGATCGCTCGCGCAACAAGTTCTCGCGACGAGGCCGCTGCGACGGTCGCTGCCGCAGCGGTCGACCATGCTGCGGCGAGCATCACGACCCACGCGAGCGTCGCCTGAGCGAGAGTTGCGGCGATCCCCACCGTGCCGACCGAGGCGCACGCGCCACCGAGGGCGATCATCGCGAGCGCCCACGCGGGCATCGCCGCCTTGGGGCGCAGTGTCGGGGTGAGCGCCATCGCGGCAGTGGCGAGGGCAAGGAGCGCCGTCGTGCCGCCGATCGCCGAGCCGATGACAGGCGCGCCTCCAATGACCCACGGGAAGCACGATGCTGCGCCAGCGGCGAGCGCACAAGCCGCCGTCGCGAAGCCAGCCTTCGTGCCGCGACCATCGAGCGCGTCGAGTTCGCGCGAAGCTGCACGAGTCACGTCGAGTTGCCGCGCGTCGGGCCAGGCGGCGGCGGCGACGATCCAAGGGAGCATCGCGAGGGCCGCAAGGAGGGCGATCGTCACTCCCGGGGCGCTCGTCATCGCCAAGGATCCAAGGGGTGCGGCGATGCACAACGTGGCCGCGAGCGCCGGGATTCGCCGCGCCAAGATCGGCCGACACTTGAGCGCGACGAGTTGCACCAACCCGACGGCCAAGGGGAGCGCAGTCGCCCACGCCGCGATCGACAGGATCCCCGCGCGCACTTCGAGCGCGGCGAATTTTGGGATCGCCGCGACCGATGCCGTCATCACGACACCGAGCGCCGTCAACGCGAGGAGCGCCGCGGAGTTCGGTGGAGTCTCCGTCGTGTCAGCGGCGCTGTGATCGTCGAGCCACGCGCGATCCAATCTAGAACTGGAATCGTCGTCTGAGCCGCTCTCGGCAGGTCGGCGGCTCGGCTGCGAGACGCGCTCGCGCTGCCCGCCGAACCGACCCTGGACGCTCGGTTGGTTCACCCGCGCTGGCGCGGATGGATGGTCGCTGCCTGCGCCACTCGTGTCGCGTTTGGCACTGGGTTGGGCCGATCCGCGCGTGGCGGGGCGACCTCCCGGAACCTCGTCGGCGATGGCGTCGATGAGGCGAAAGGTCACCGGAGGCCCTGCTGGCTTCTCCGAATCCTCCTTTCGCTCATGGGAACTCCCGCGCGTTGGGGAAGTCGGTGCGGTGATGGAGGCCTGCGCGGCAATGAGGGCGGCGGCATCTGCAGCAGCCCTCGCGGCGATCGCGGCTTCGCGAGGCATGAGGGGAAGCCCTGGGACGGTCCCGCCGGTTGCGATGACCCGATTGGTCGCCTCGGCGACGAGTTGCTCGAGCACTTCGACCTCGGCGCGGGACTTCGCATAGTCCTCGTCGAGACGCTGCTTCGCGCCACCGAGAGCGATCATCGATGCCTGAACCGCCCGCTCGAGGGCGTGACGACCCTCGCGCTCTGCCTTGGTGGCGCGCTCGTTGGCCTTGGCAATCTTGTCCTCGGCGGCGGCCCGTGCTGCCGCTTCGGTCTTGAGCTGCTTCGCATAGGAGTCGCGATCGCGGATGACGCTCGCGCGCTGCTCCTCGACTTGCGCGAGTTTCTGCGCGAGGGCCTTCACCTGAGAGTGCGACTCGGCGAGCGACGCAAGCGCATGCTCTTCACGCATGGTGATCGTCGTCGCCTGATGCGCCGCCTCGGTGAGCTTCACTTCGAGATCGGTGATCCGCCGCCCGGCCTCGTCCGAGAGCTTCTCGTAACTGGCGAGCAACTGGCGCGAACTCGCTTCGGCCTGCTCGCGCAGCGCGCGTTCTGCCGAGACTTGCTGCTCGCGGGAGGCCACCTCCGCCTGCGCCGTGGTGAGGGCGGCGGCGACCTGGTCGCGCTCGGCACTCGCCGCGGTGAGCGCCGCCCGCGCCGACTGTTCGATCTTCGCGAGTGACTCGATCTCGTTGTGAGCATCGACCATGTCGGCGGTCTGCTGGCCGATGGTCTTGCGCGCCACGGCGAGTTCGCCTTGTCCCTTCGCAACGATGGCCAGTGCGTCGTCTGCGCGCCGATGCTCCGTGTCGAGATCGGCCTTGAGCGCGGCGATCGTGCCGGTGAGTCGGCGAATCTCCGACTCGCGCTCCTCCGAGCGCAGCGACTCGCGGAAGATGAGTTCGTCGCGAGCGACGATCTTGCTCCGCTCGTCGGCGGCCTCGCGCTCGACGACGCTCACGCGCGCGAGCGCCGCCACCCCACCCTCGCGGGCCGAAGCCAGTTCGCCATGAAGCGACGCGACTTCCTGGCGTGCCTGCGCGAGTTCGTCGGTGACACCGGCGCGGGCGACCGCTTCCTCGTCGATGCGAAGGCGCATGCCCTCTCCCTCGCGATGCTGCTCTGCGGCGACGGCGTTGAGTCTCGTGAGCTCTCCCTCGAGCGATGCGACCGTGGCGACGAGTTCATCGCGGCGCGTTGCTGCGTCGTGCCCTTCCGACTGGGAGTGCGAGAGCGCGCGCTCGAGTCCCGACGCCCGTCCCGTCTGCTCCGAGAGGGCTGCGCGCAGCGACTGTCCCTCGCTGATGGAGTCTTCATGCGCACGTCGGGTCTTCACAAGATCAGTCTGGGTCGCGCCGATGGCCAGCCGCGTCGCGTCACGATCTTCGAGGGCTGCATCACGCTCCGCGACGACCTCCTCGCGCGCTCGGACGGCAGCATCTCGCTGTTCGGTGGCCCTAACCACCCATTCGCGAGCGTCGGCCTCGACTTGCACGGCATGCGCCGCGGCGGCCTCGGCCCCCTCGGCCCGCGCCAAGAGCGCGTTGTGGGTGCCCTGAAGTTCCTGAATCATCGCGCGCGACTGGGCAAGCTCTCGCACCTGCTCCTGCACGGCAATCTTCGAGGAATTCGCTGTTTTCTCGATCGCACGCCGGAGATCGTCGGACACTCGCAGCGAGTCCTGCGCATGCCCAAGGGCGGCGACGAGTTCTTCGCGGTCAGCGGTTGCGTCGTCCGCACGGCGGTGTGCGGAGTCCCGCTCCTCGGTGAGCGCATCGACGGCATGGCGCAACTGACGGTCGTTGTGGCTCTCCGCCTCGGCACGCATCGACTCGCTCATCGCGCCGAGTGCGCGCTCGTGATCGGCCTGCGTCTCACGGAGCGCCGCCTGATGCGATGCCTCAAGTGATCGGCGCGACTCAGTGAGTGCCTGCTGCGCCTTCGCGGCCTCTTCGAGCGCGTGTCTCAGTGCACGCTGGTCGGCCTCAGTCTCCTCACGCGAACCTCGCTGGACCGCAGCATCCTCGCGGGCCGCATCGCGCTCTGAGCGGAGCCCCGTGCGTTCCATGATCAGTGCGTCGCAGGTCGCCGAGAGTCCATCGCGTTCGGCAACGACTTCGTCCACGAGCGCACGGAGATCGTCGCGCTCGCGGGCGGCAGAAGAAGCCGCAGCCTTCAGGTCCGCAACCTCACGTTCGCTTGGTCCAATTCGCACAGGAGCCGCCGTCGCCGCGACTGCTGGCACCTGCACCGTCGGCACGGTTGCCACCGCCACCGCCGCGACCGCAGGTCGCTTGCGCACCGGCAATTCCGCGAGCGTCGATGCGGGACGCCACTGTCCCTCGCCGCTCTTGGTCAGGTAGTCGTCGGTGTACAGCTCGCCCGCGAGCGCCATCGCGCGAATCTCGCGCGCTTGGAGCCCCGTTCTCACAGATCCATCGCCTCGACGGAGGTCGTAGGTTGCTTGTCGAACTTCAGACTGCGTTGAATTCATCGGACACCCTTCCTTGGGGGTCACGCTCGGTCATCTTTCAACCATCGAGTGCGCCAGGAATCCGTTCGGGGCGCCTCGATCCGAGTCATGGCCCGTCCAATCGCTGAGTGACGGTAATTACACCGAGCGCCCGCCGGTTCCGCAAGACCATGCGAGAGGGATTCAGGTTTCGTCGATGGGTTCGATGGTCCGCTCGGGCTCGTCGGCCGAATCGCCGGGCAACTCGTCGCCGGCTTCCATCGCTCGCATGCGATCCCACTCCTCGGAGGTGATCAACACCTCTCGGGCGACCGATCCCTTGTGGTCGGAGAGGATCTTGGCCAAGGACATCTGGTCGACGAGTCGCGAGGCACGGCCGTATCCGATCGCGAGGCGACGCTGGAGGAGGCTCACCGAACCTCGGCCCGTCTCGATGAGGACCTCGACCGCCTTGTCGAAGAGTGGGTCGCGCTCGTTGGGGTCGATGTCGCCGCCAGCCTCGGGGTCGCCCTGTGCCGAAGTCCTTACGGCGAGGAGACTTCGCTCGAAGCTCGGACCTGCCACATCCTTGAGGAAATTGACGACTTTCCGCGTTTCGGAGTCGGTCACGAGTGTCCCCTGTGAGCGGCGGAGATCGCTCGACGAAGGGGTCAGGACCATCATGTCGCCTTGGCCAAGGAGCAGTTCCGCCCCCTTCTGGTCGAGGACGATGCGGCTGTCCATGCCGCTGGCGACCTTGAAGCCGATGCGGCAGGGCATGTTTGCCTTGATGAGACCGGTGACGACGTTGGCCTGGGGGCGCTGCGTCGCGAGCACGAGGTGGATGCCCACCGCGCGCGCCTTTTGCGCGATGCGAACGATGTGGGTCTCGACTTCTTTGTTGGTGAACATGAGGTCGGCGAGTTCATCGATCACAAAGACCATGTACGGGAGCTTCTTGGGCACCTTCGCCCGCTCCACGTCGTCGGTGATCTCGAGGCGCGTGTAGAGCTCCGCCTCGTCGAGGGCGTTGTAGCCGGCGATGTCACGGACGCCGGTCCGCCGGAACATCTCGTAGCGCTCCTCCATCTTGCCGACGGTCCACTCGAGGATCCCCGCGGCCTGATTCATGTCCGTGACGACGGGGGCCATGAGGTGGGGGATGTCCGAGAACTGGCTCATCTCCACCATCTTGGGATCGACGAGCACGAGCTTCAGCTCATCGGGTCGCTTCGTGTACAGCCAACTCATGATGATGCTGTTCATGCAGACGCTCTTGCCAGAACCGGTCGTTCCGGCGATGAGCACGTGCGGCATCCGGGTGAGGTCGAGAACCAGCGGTTCGCCCGAGGAATCCTTGCCGAGGAACATCGGGAGGCGCATGCCTTCGGCCTGCCCGCCCGACATGAGTTCCTTGAGACGGACCTTCTCCTTTTGGCGGTTGGGGACTTCGATGCCGACGGCCGTCCGCCCTGTCATGTTGGCGATGATGCGAATGTTTGGCGCGCTGAGCGCGCGGGCGATGTCTTTGGAGATCGTTTCCAGCCGGGCGACGCGCGTTCCCGGCGCGAGTTCCACCGAGTAGAGCGTCACGACTGGTCCGCTCTCGATGCAGACGACCTCGCCGTCGAGTTGGTACATCCGCAGCGTTTGCATGAGGATTCCAGCCTGTTCACGCACGAATGACTCCATGCGCTCGCTGAAATTCGACTCTGGATCTTCGAGGAGATCGAGCGTCGGAAACTTGTAGCCGGTGTAGTCGACTTCGCGGGGAATGTCCTGGTCGCGCGCGACGACCGTCGTTGTGCAGGCCATGCGGACGGGCATCTTCGATATCCGCGCGCGAAGCTCCTCGTTGGTGAGAACGGGACGATCGGATTCGCCCTCGGCTTCCGCGTCGCTGGACTCCTCAGAGTCGAGGACTGCGGCGGATGCGGCAGGTGCGGCGGCGGCTGGATACGCCTCAGTCGCCTCCTCGTCTTCGCACGGGTCGATCACAGTACCCAGACTCGCCGCCGTCGCCGCCTGCCGAGACTGTTTCAGCAGACGGCGACGTCGGTCGATCGCGCTCTCCGCGCTTCCCTTTTCCATCTCAACCGCCCCAGCATCCGTTGCGGCAGCTGTCGCCACCGCGAGTTGAGCGGCTCGTCGGCTCGGCAGAAACCGGCCGAAAAGTCCTCGGTAGTCGAAGTCCCACACAGGGTCGAGCGCTTGCACAGCCTTCACGAGCGCGCCCGGAATGGCCATGACGAGTTCGTCGACCGCCACGATGAATCCGATGAGCACCCCCGCGAGCACCACAATGCTCGAACCGATTGGCCCAAAGCGGACCCAGAGTTGATCAGCCATCCACCCCGGAAGGAGTCCTGCCTCGCTTCCTGCGAGAGAGCCGACCGTGGGGAACCAGAGAGCGTGGAGCGCGCTCAGCGAGAGCATGGCCAGAAGTGCACCGATGCCACGGACGATGGGGTGGGGGACGATCCGCCCCGAAGCGATGACCGCGAGCGCGTAGCCGCCGCAGAGCATCGGCACCCACACGCCGAATCCCAGTCCTTCATAGAGCGAGTAGGAGAGAAGCGCGCCGACTGTCCCTCCGAGATTGTGCGGCGGGATGCTCTGCACCGCGACTGTGTGGCTCGGCCAGTCGTTCGACGAGAAACTCACCAGCGCAGTGAGCGTGTAGAGCCACACTGCAGCTCCGGCGAGCCAGAGGAGTTTGCGGGTCGAGCTTGCAGGGGGGAGAGCCCCCGTCTCCGAGTTCGGGCGTGAGACAGCCGACGCCGGTTTCCGTGCCATGGAGTCAACATCGGCAGGACAGCGGGGGCTGAATCACTTAGCCTTGTGAAACATGCACTTTCGCCTCGTCGATCAGGTCATCGAGTGCGCCGCCGACCGCGCCGTGACCCTCAAGAATGTGAGCCTTGCCGAGGAATACCTGCAGGATCACTTTCCGGGGTTCCATGTCCTTCCCGGCGTCTTCATGTTGGAGGCGCTCGTCCAGTCGGCGCGGCTTGTGCTGGAAGCGCGTGATCGGGGGGCGGGCGCGACCCCTCGCCGGATGGTGCTCGGCGAGGTACGGGCGCTGCGCTATGGGAATTTCGTCCGTCCCGGCGATGCGCTCAAGTCCGAGGTGGTCATCGACAAGGTGCTCGAAGATGGGTCCATCTCGTTTCGCGGGACCGGGACAGTCTTGCGCCACGGCGCGGCTGGTGACGCTCCCGCCGACACGGCGGTTGGCGGCCGCTTTACAATGCGCCCTGTGCGACTCCCACTGTCACAACCGGATGGAGTCGCTCCCCAAGGTCATCCCAGAGGAGGTTCGAATTGACGATCAGTCGCGATGAAGTGCTTGAAAAGGTCCGTGGTGTATTGGTCGATGCCCTTGGCGTCGATGACGATGAAGTCACGCCGACCTCGCGGCTCACGACGGACCTTCATGCGGAGTCGATCGACTTCCTCGACATCGTCTTCCGCTTGGAGAAGGCATTCGGGTTCAAGATCGCGCAAGGGGAACTGTTCCCTGACAACATCAATGACCCGAAGTACGTGCAGGACGGAAAGGTAACGGCCGATGGCCTCGCGCTCCTGAAGCAGCGGATGCCGCATGTAGATTTTTTGGCGTTCGCCGCGGATCCGAGGCTTGAGAAGGTCTCCGAGGTGTTCACGGTCGGCAGCCTCGTCGACTTCGTCAGCCGCAAGCTGCAGACCGCACCGGCGGCGTGAGCGAGGGCACGAGTGCGCTGGCTCTGGATTGACGCGGTGATCGAGCATGAGCCGCATGTGCGGCTCGTCGCGGTGAAAAATGTCTCGCTTGCCGAGGAGCATCTTCAGCAGCACTTCGATGATGGGCCCGATGGTCCCGCTCAACCGCTGATGCCCGCGAGCCTGATGCTCGAGGGGATGGCGCAGACCGCAGGGATCCTCGTCGGCAGCGTGCGACAGTTTTCGGAGAAGGTGATTCTCGCCAAGGTGACGCAGGCCACGTTCGACAGCGATGTCGTTCCCGGGCAGTCGATCAAGTACGACGCGTGCATCGACCGCATGGACGACGCGGGGGCTTCGACGAAGGGGATCATCAGCCGCTTCGACCATCGCGGGGGCGGATGGCAGGAGATCGGGCGGACCGAGATCATCTTCAGCCACGTGGACAAGAACCGTTCGGGGCTCGATCTCCCCGAGCACAACTTCGTCTTCGGGGAGAATTTCAGGGCGATTCTCGGCGGGTTGATGCCGAAATCGCCGTAAGGTTCTGCGCCGCCCAGTCCAAAAAAAGAGGCCCCGCTCGGGGAGGCAGTTCCGATGCGGGGCCGATCCAGGGTTGTCCATGGGGCGTGGCTTGCTGCCGCGCCGCCTCTTGCCTCCGCGACTCTCACTCCATGAGTCGCTAACACAGAATTGGATTCCCGCCCGGCTGCGCAAGCGCTTCTCCAAGATTTTTCGGATTCATCCGCCCATACACTGCGGATCCATGGCCGAAGGCTCCGCACGACACCATCTGGCGATCTATCCCGGGTCGTTCGATCCGATGACGCTGGGCCACCTTGATGTGCTCAAGCGAGCGCGCGGGTTGTTCGACGAGGTCATCGTCGCGGTCGGCCGCAACCCGGAGAAGCGGGACTTCTTCTCGGTCGAGGAGCGCGTCGAGCTGCTTGAGCCGCTTGTCGCTGAGATCGTTCGGTCCGCCCCCGGTTCGGCGCGGGTGTCGGTCGCGACCTATGCGGGGCTCACGGTCGACTTCGCGCGCACAGTTGGCGCGTCGGCGATCATCCGCGGGATCCGCAATGTCACGGACTTGGCGAGCGAATGCCAGCTCGCCATCACCAACCGGCAGGTTGCGGGCGTCGAGACGGTCTTCGTCGTGACCGGCGAGGAGTTCGCGTTCCTGAGTTCGAGTCTCAT
>CANETX010000070.1 GCA_947441435.1 Planctomycetaceae bacterium | reverse complement strand
GTGTAGCCCATGCACACACCCGCGACGACCTCAACATTCTCGCCGACGACCTTGCCGCCAAGCTTGAGCGATGCCTCGTGCGCCCACTGCTTGCCGACGGCGTCCCAGCCGTTGATTCGCCCGCCGAAGGGGCCAAGCTGCGAGACATCGGGCTCGTGCGACCAGACCGCCTGCATCGGCGCGACATCGCCGGTGAACATCGTGTTGAGCGCGGCATAGAACGCGTCCGATGCGGCGCGAACACCCGCTGTGTCATTCGCACTCGGCGGGCAGCAGACGGCGCCGCCCGCACTAACGCAAACTTGTGGGGAACTGCAGCAACCCGAGAGTGCGGCAGCGAGCGAGAGGGTGGCGATGGACGCGGTGATGAGTGTGCGCATGACCGCAGGTTACCTACCGCGGGGACGGCTTGTCCCGCAAGCGCCGCGTGGGACAATGGGTGTGTGATGCTCCCCGACGCCCGCTCCGTGATCCCCGCTTTCGTCGCGTTCAGCGCACTCGTCGCACTTGTCGCCCCCGTCGCGCTCGCGACGACGGACTCTGCGGCGACCAAGGCACCACCCGCATACGAGTCCGTCTTCGACGACTCGAAGGTGCACACGATCACGCTGGTACTCGACCCCGCTCAGGCGGAGGGGCTCGCGCATCGGCCCTTCGACTGGGTGAAGGGCGATGTGATCATCGACGGCGAAGTCGTGAAGGGCGCGGGGGTGCGCTACAAGGGCAACTCGTCCGCAGGAATCCGCACGCCGAAGATGCCCTTCAAGATCGACTTCGGCGAATTCGTCGACGGGCAGACATTCCATGGCCTCAAGATGCTCGTCCTGAACAATGGGTTCAAGGACCCGTCGATGATGCGGGAGAAGTTGGCGTATGACTTGTTTCGTGCCGCGGGAGTGCCTGCGTCACGCTGCGCGCACGCGCGGGTGTCTGTGCGATCGACGCCAACAAAACCCGAGGACAAGCCCGCCGATGAGTACTTAGGTCTCTACACGATGGTGGAGCATGTCGACGAGGTGTTCCTGGACGAACGCTTTGGCGGCCACGCAGGCAACCTCTATAAGTTGGAGATGGATCCGTTCATGGCGAGGCCGGGGGGCGAGAAGCGCCGTCCCGAGGAGGGGCCGCCGCGCGGCGAAGGCGGCGGTCAAGCGGGTGGTGCGGGTGTTGGCGGTGGCGCCGGTGGTGGCGGAGGCGCGGGTGGTGGCGGTGGCGCGGGTGGTGGCGGTGGCGCCGGTGGTGGCGGAGGCGCGGGTGGTCCGCCAAGGCAGGGACCCGGCCCCGCGCGCGAGGTCGAACTCAAGACGAACGAATCGACGAACGATCGTTCGCGACTCGACGCGTTCGTGAAGGCGGTCAACGATCCCACCGCGGATCTCTCGCCGTGGATCGACGCGACGGTCTTTGCGAAGTACCTCGCGCTGACGAGTCTCCTCGTCAACCTCGACAGCATCGCCGGGACGGGTCACAACGCGTACCTCTACGACGATCCGAAGTCGGGGAAGTTCGTCATCATCCCGTGGGACTTGAACGAGGCGTTCGGCAACTTCCAGATGGGACCGCCCGCGGAGATGCTGGAGTGGTCGATCGCGAAGCCCTTCGCCGGGCGCAAGCCGCTCATCGAGCGGTTCGTGGGGACGGCCGCGTTCAAGGAGGCGTACCTCGCGGCCGCCGCATCGTTCGCCAAGGGAGCATTCGCGCCAGCAGCGATGTCGAAGCGCATCGACGCACTTGCCGCGCTTGTCAAGGACGCCGCGCTCGCCGATGGCAACACGCAGTTCGATCGCGAGGCGTGGTCAACCGCGCTCGCCGGCGACTTCACCGACTCGCGGCGGATGGGCCCGATGCAGTCAACCATCTTCGGACTGAAGCCGTTCGTTGCGAAGCGAGTCGCATCGGTCGAGGCGCAACTCGCGGGGAAGTCCGAGGGAAAGGTGATTACTCAGCGCATGGGACCACCAGGTGGTCAGCGCGGCCCCGGCGGTCAAGGTGGTCCCGGCGGTCAAGGTGGCGCGCGCGGTCCCGGCGATCCGCAAGGTCAGGGCGGCCCCGGCGGCCAAGGCGGGCCGAACGGTCCCCCTCCGCGCGATCTCCCTAGTCCGCCCAGCACACCGCCTTGACCTCGACGGCGATCGGGGTCGGCAAACTCAGGATCTCAATCGTTGTTCGCGTCGGGTTCGGGTTGCCCGCCCCCGCGAAGTACTCGGCGTAGATCCGGTTGTAGGTCGCGAAGTCGCGCTTCATGTTCGTGAGGAAGACGGTGACATCGGCGACGCTCGTCCACGCCAGCCCCGCGTCGGCGACGACGAGTTTCACATTCTCGAAGCACGCGCGGCACTGCGCCTCGAAGTCCAGGGGATCGACGCCGGGAATCACCGTGCTGCCGCGTTGCCTCGGCCCAACGCCGCTGAGGAAGACAATGTTTCCAACTCGCTTCGCATGCGGATACGCGCCGACGGGTTCGGGTGCGCGGGCGGACTCGATGTTGCGTGGGGTCGTCATGTCGCGGCCCTCTCTTCGATGCGCTCGCGCGGCCCACGCACGACGACGACAGGCTCGGCGAAGAAGTGCAGTGCGTCAACGCCCCCCTCGCGACCGAGGCCGCTCGTGCGCATGCCGCCGATGGGCACACGCAGGTCGCGCACCATCCATGAGTTGATCCAGACCGTCCCGCAGTCGAGGGCACGCGCGAGCCGATCCGCGCGAGCGTCGTCGTGCGTCCACACGGTCGCGGAGAGGCCGAACCGCGTCCCGTTTGCAATCTCGATCGCCTCCGCGTCGCCGTCAAAGGGGATCAGCGTTGCGAGTGGCCCGAAGATCTCCTCTTGGTTGGCGCGCGCCGATGGGGACAGCCCCTCGATCAGTGTCGGGGGGAAGAATGCACCAGCGCGCACCCGCTCGGGGAGCATCGAAGGATCGACGCGCGCGCCGCCGAGCAGCACGCGTCCCCCATCCTTGACGGCACCCTCGACCGCACCCGCGACCTTCAGGAGATGCTGACCTGAAACGAGCGCGCCGAGATCGGTCGCGGGGTCCTGCGGATCGCCGACATGAAGGCGACGCGCGCGTTCAATGAGCGCGGGAACAAACGTGTCCCATGCACTTCGCTCGACGAGGATGCGTGAGGCGCAGTGGCACACCTGGCCCTGGTTCGTGAACGCGGCACGGACGAGTCCGTCGACGGTGGCGGCGATGTGCTCCGGCAACGCGGCATCCGCGCAGACGATCGCCGCATTCTTCCCGCCGAGTTCCAGCGCAACGCGCTTGAAGTCCGGGGCCGCCGCACGCGCGATCGCCTCACCGGTCGCGGTGCCGCCGGTGAAGGTGATGCACGCGACCTTCGGATGCGCGACGAGCGCCGCACCCGAAAGGGGTCCGCGTCCGTGGACCACATTCACGACACCTCGCGGGAAGCCTGCCTCGACACAGCGCTGCGCGAGCATCCACGCGGTGATCGGCGTCACTTCGCTCGGCTTGCCGACGACGGTGCATCCCGCGGCGAGTGCGGGGGCGATCTTCCATGTGAAGAGATAGAGCGGCAGGTTCCAGGGGGAGATGCACGCCGCCACGCCGAGGGGGCGGCGATGCACCAGCGACCGCCCTTGTGCGTTCTCGTAGGCATCCACATCGGAGTCGAGGATCTCGCGCGCGAAGAACCGGAGATTGGCGATGGCGCGCGGGATGTCGACACTCCGCGCCAAAGAGAGCGGCTTGCCCGTGTCGAGCGACTCCGCCTGCGCGAAGGCTTCGCAGTCGCGCTCGACGAGGTCGGCGAGCGAGTTGAGTCGCGCACTGCGGCTCTTGGGTTCGAGCGCACTCCATGCGGGGAACGCAGCCGTCGCCGATTCGACCGCAGCGTCGATGTCGTGCGCCGTCGAGTCTGGTGCCGTCGCGATGAGATCCCCAGTCGCCGGGTCGTAGACATTGATCGTCGCACCGCCGCGCGCCGAGGCGAACGCGCCGTCGATCAGATTCTGGACTGTTCGAGGATGGGACACTTGCGTGAGAATATGGGAGCGCCCTTCTGCGCGGTCGCGTCACACGCACCGCTCCCCGTTTGAAGTGGTGGTCCAGTGTCGATTTTCGACACTATTCCACCAATTCAAGGGCACGCCGTATCCCCGTGCGACGCGCGGTGGCGTCAGCAGCGCCGAAGCGCCGCGCGGATGGGGCTCGCGTCGAACCCCTCGAGGGCAAGGGGGAGCGCGACGAGTTCGTAGTGCCCCGGCTCGACGTGCGTGAGCACCAGCCCTTCGATGATCGCGACATCGCGCGCGGCGAAACGCGCGTGCGCAGGCAGGTCCTTCGAGTCAGGGCAATCGACGCTCGGCGTGTCGATGCCGACGAGGCGAACGCCTGCGTCGGCGAGCCAGTCGACGAACGCTGGCTCGAGCGCGAGAAAGTCCGCGTTCCAAGAGTCGGGATTCGGGTAGCTGCCTGTCGCGATCAGGAGGCGCGGGCTCGACGGCGCCCAGGTCGTCGGCACATCGAGGTGCTCGCGGGCGACGCGTTGACTTGCGCTCTCGGCACCGCGACGCACGCCTACCACCTCACACCGCCCCCAATACAGTTCGAGCGGCTGCTGCTCGATGGTGCGGCCGTCGCGCGAATAGTGGCTCGGCGCATCAGCGTGCGACCCAAGATGCACCGTCGCCTTGAGTGCGCTGAGCGTGAGCGCGTCTCCCCGCTTCATGTCGAACATCACTTCGCGCGACAGCGGCACATCGCCGGGGAAGACCGCAAGCCGCGTCGAGACGCGCGGCGAGATGTCGATGATCGCACCCTTCGCCGCCATCGTCAGGACTGCATCGCGGTGCGGCCGCCGTCGACGGGAAGATTCACGCCGGTCAGGTAACTCGCTGCCGGCGATGCGAGGAACGCCGCAACGCGGCCGATCTCTTCGGGATCGCCGAGCCGTCCCGCGGGAATCGTCGCGATCGCCGCGCGCTCGACCTCATCGACGGTCGACCCCGAGCGCGAGGCCCGCCCCTTGAAGATCGCGTCGAGCCGGGCGGTCTTCGTGAAGCCCGGCAGGATCGTGTTCACGGTGATCCCAAACGGCGCGAGCTCGCCTGCCAGCGACCGCGCCCAGTTGGCGACGGCCGCGCGTACAGCGTTCGAAACGCCGAGCCCGCGGATCGGCGTGATGACCGAGGTGCTCGTGATGTTGATGATGCGGCCGTACTTCGCCTCGCGCATTCCCGGCGCGCAGGCGCGGACGATTGCTTGGCCGGTGAGCACATGGAGCTCGAAACCCTTGGCGAAATCCTCGGGGGCGGCGTCGATCGCCGCGCCAGGCGCAGGTCCGCCGGTGTTGTGAAGGACGATGTGCACAGGGCCGTGCGCCGCGACGAAGACGTCGACGGCCTTCGCCACGCTGCGCCAGTCCGCATAGTCGACCATGAGCGTGCGATGAGTCTGCCCCGCCGCGCGCGGCAGTTCGCCAAGCACTTTCGCAAGCCCCGCGTCGTTGCGACCAACGAGGGTCACCGATGCCCCCGCCTCAGCGAACGCGATCGCGCACGCGCGGCCGATTCCCTGCGTCGATCCACCCACGAGCGCGTGACGGCCTTCGAGCGAGAACGGATTGGGCGACGAAGTCATGCGCGTGAGGCTATCGAAGCGCGCCGCGAGAGCGCGAGGTTCACGATGCCCGTCCAATCCGCCGCGCCAGCGCGACCGCCCCGACCGCAGTCCCGAGCACGGCGAGCGCAGTCATCGCGACATAGACCGATTGCGCGCGGCCGTGCGTCGCGTCGAGCACGCGTTTCGCCGAGCCCGCAGCGCCAGCGTCTGCGAGGGAGACCGCCCCCCAGTACGACTCCGAGTTGGCGACGATCTCGGCCGAGAGATTCGATGAGTAGATGGCGCACAAGAGCGCGGCCGCGAGAATGACGAGCGCCACGATCGAACGCTTGCCCGAAACCCCCTTCCCCGTGCCGACGAGGGTCGCCATCAGAGCGGGGACGATGAGGCTCGTTGTCGCCATCGCATCGAATGGCATCCGCGTGACGAGCCCGCCGACCCAGCGCGCGAGAAGCTCCCGCGGAAGCCCTTGGATCGCGCTCGTCTCGAGCGAGGAGATCCCCGATCCCTTGAGTGCGTAGAACACCCACCCGGCATACGCGCCGACGAACACGAGTGCGGTCACCCATACGGTGCCGAGGACGAGATAGGTGGCGAAGCGTCCCATCAGCCATTCACTCCGGCGACCCGGTCTGCATCATCCGCGACATGTCCTGCACCTGCTGGTGCATGTCATTCATCTGCGACTGGAGTTGCTGCCGCTGCTTCATCATCGAAGAGATCGACGACTTCATCTGCGCGGTGTTCATCGGCTGGCCGCCCTGGCCCCCCTGCCCACCATGGCCGCTGGCGACTCCCGTACCGCCGGGGCCACCCTGCGGTGCCGTGTGCGTGGGCAGCGGCGCGCGCGTCATCAGCAGCGTGACTTTCCCTGTTGGCTGATCGTTGACCTCGAACTCCGTGTTGCAGATGACCGTCCCGTCGGGCTGGAACGCGAATGATGTCGCGAGCGACCGCGGTTGGCCGTTCGTCGTGAGCAGCGAGTTGGTCGTCAAGAACGCGATCGTGTCCGCCGCGGCGTCGTACATCCCCGAGGAGATGAACATCGAGCGATCGCCATTGGTCACTTCGGTCCGTGTGAAGCCGACGCCCGGCGTGAACCCCATCTGGTCCATCGTCAGGAGCACCGCACCCTGCTGGTTCCACAGGCCATGGTCGCCCAAGAGGAAGTTGCCCCCCAATACCCAGCCAAACTGTGACTCTCCTTGGAAGGATCCCTGCGCCGATCCGTCCGGGCCGGTGGCGGTGCCAGTCACGACCCAGTATCCGGCGAGCTGATTGAGCTTCGCCAAGGCCGTCGCGTCATCGGCGCCGGCTGGCGCGATCGGCCCCGACGCCGGCTTCGGCGCAGGCAGTTGCTGCGCATTGCCCTGCCCCTGGCCCCCCACCGACTGACCTCCCTGCGAGTGGACCGACGCAGGCCGCGCTGCAGGCGACGACCCCGCGCCAAGCGCCACCGCGAGCGCGATTCCCCCTCCGAGCCCGAGTGTCAGTCCAACGATCCACGATGAGTGTCCTGTGCGCATGACCCCAAGGTACCCCCACCCGTCCTCCCTCGAATTGGTGATCCAGTGTCGTTTTTCGACGCTATCCCACCAATTCAAGCGTGGGTCGGTCGAACGTCGCGCGCGGCGTAGCGATGGCCGATTCCAGGTGTCCGCGATCGCGAAGGCCTGATGCCCCTCCATACCGAACGACCTGATCCGAATGGATCCAGAGCACATCTTCGACAGAGAGGAAGTCCGCTCGCAGCCGACTCACTTCGCGAGGCGCTTGAGTGCCTTGCCGTGCCTCGCGTTCACGCGGCCGAGCGCCGCCGCGACTCGGACATGACGCTGGCGTCCCTTGGCCAGACGAATGACCAAGCAGGTGCCGTCGGTGCTCAGCTCGAGCGGAGACTCAGGGGAGATCTTCAGGAGCTCGAGGATCGGCCTATCCACGATCAGCGCGTAACTGTTCCCGTGCTTGATGAGTGTCTTGACCATGATTGGGGGTGCCTGGGATTCCTAGGGCTTGGACTCCTGTGTGACCTATTCACATAGTGTATCCAATGTTGTTCCCGAGTCAAGCGCCCATCCTCCGAAAGGGTGATCCAGTGTCGAAACACGACACCGTTGACCCACTTCGAGCAACGCCCCGCGCCGCTAAGATCTGCATCATGGCGGGCGCGACCAATATGCGCGGATTGATCACCACGATCGGCTACGGCAATGGCTCGTGGGAGGAGTTCATTCAGCGGCTGCGCCCGCACAACATCGAGTTCCTCATCGATGTCCGGACGCGACCAGCCTCCAGGACCCCCGAGTTCAATCGCGATGTGTGCGCGACCTTGCTGGAACGGGAAGGGATCAAGTACATCTATCTGGGGGACAATCTCGGCGGAATGCCGGACGATCCCGAGTGCTATGTGGACGGGAAAGTCGACTACACGCGCTGCGAGGCGCGGGCGGAGTTCAAGTCGGGGCTGCTCAGGATCCGCAACGCGCTCGAGGGTGGCCATCGGGCTGTGCTCATGTGCAGCGAGCTCGACCCTGAGCGCTGCCATCGCTCGAAGTTGATCGGTGAAGCGCTCGGGCGAGAAGGGGTCGCGGTGACCCATATCGACCGGGACGGATCGCAGGTCTCGCACGACGCCGTGATCCGACGCCTCACTGGGGGCCAAGAACCCTTGTTTGGGAATGAGTTCACCTCCGTGGGGAAGCACGCACCGCCGGGACAGGAGTCCGCTGCCTGATGGCGATCGAGTTCCTGGGGACCATCGGCGGATACGGGTTCACCGAAGCACGGTTCTTCGACACACTCGTAAGCAACGGGGTTGATTGCTTCTGTGATGTGCGCGCCCGGCGGGGTATGCGGGGGTCTG
Source organism: Planctomycetaceae bacterium (assembly GCA_947441435.1). Classification (GTDB taxonomy): domain Bacteria; phylum Planctomycetota; class Phycisphaerae; order Phycisphaerales; family SM1A02; genus F1-60-MAGs104. The sequence goes on along the minus strand of CANETX010000070.1, from coordinate 2,065 downwards.
AGTATGCCTTCCTCAACTCCAAGCGGTTGCAGGCTCGACTCGTCCAACTTGGCATCCGCTATCTCCACCTGAAGGACTTGGCCCCCTCAAGTGCCACCCGGACCGCTCAACGGGAAGAGGACGCGCGGCTCGGGGAGTCGAAGCGTGGGCGTGCTGAACTTGGGCAGGCGTTCAAGGACCACTATTGCCAAGAGCGACTTGCGGGCCTTGCGGTCGATCCCCTGCTCACGGTGCGTCTTCAAGGCGTGACTCGGCCAGTGTTCTTCTGCGTCGAGCGCCTTCCGGCGGCATGCCATCGGTCGCTGCTCGCAAATGCCATCTCCAGTTCCTCCGGCATCCCGGTCAGGCACCTCGCGCCATGATCGCCGTCGTCCTCGCCAAGACCAAGATGGGGAAGAACATCTGCGTCGGTGCCGCAGAGGTAGCCAGCGGCCGCCCGCTGCGGCTGATCCCAGCCAAGCAACCTGATCGCAAGTACGGGAGTTGGGTTCGATTCGATCCTGCTGTCGGGGACACAATCGAGCTTGTCGGGAGTCCTGCACCCGACATCCAACCGCCGCATGTCGAGGATTTCCTCGTGGAGCGCTTCAATCGGATCGGACCACTCGGGCAACCTCTCCATGAGTGGATCGCGAAACACTGCAAGGTCTGGACGGGACCCCCGGCCTGCCTCTTTGACGGGTGCCTGCGGGTGTCGGGGAGAGGATGGCGGTGGCTCTCACGCGGCCCGAGGATGCCCGCCGGCAGCGTGGGATTCTGGCGACTGCCGTTTGGTCTCGAGCGTGCTGACGAGGGAGGCAAGATTCGATATTGCCATCGCGCTGGACTCGGGAACGCCTCCAACATCAACTTGTCGTTTGTTGCCAACGACCAGATCCCGCCGGCGGTCATTGCGCCAGGAACACTGGTTCGAGTCTCTCTCGCGAGGTGGTGGAGTCCCGAGGGGGCGTCCGAGGGAGCGGAGAACGAGGAGTATGAGAAGTGTTGGCTTCAACTCTCCCGGGTCTATCCGGTGGATGAAGCGCGGGTTCCCACGCGCACGGACATCCCGTTCTGAGCCCGCCGGGCGGAGGTGCCGGTGGGTTGTGGAAGATGAAAGGTGGGAAGCAGTGACTACGGAGTCCGCACGACCCGGAACCCAACATGCACATTCGCGTAGTCGGGGCCGTAGGTGCCGCGGTTCGCCGCGCGGCACCAAGCAGAGGCGTTGTAGATGCTTCCGCCGCGCGCCACTCGGTCCGAGCCCGTCGACGGACCCGTCGGGTCCGTCACGCTGCTCGCGGAGTAATCGCCGTGCCAGTCGCTACACCACTCCCACACATTCCCAAGCATGTCATAGAGACCGAGCGCGTTTGGCAGCCTCGTCGCCACCATCTGCGTCTCGCAGCCTGCGGCGGCCTCGCAGGCGTTGGAGGCGTACCAAGCCAGCGATCCCAGCGTGCTGTCATCGGTTGATCCGTTGTAGAACGCCGTCGTCGTCCCTGCGCGACAGGAATACTCCCACTCGGCTTCGGTAGGCAGTCGCATGCCGCTTTGACTCAGGAACCCCTAGATCGTGTTCCACGACACCATCTCGACTGGGTTGTTCGGCCGTGCACCGTAGTAACTCGGGTTGTATCCCATCTCCGCCTGCCACTGGTCCTGCGTCACTTCCGTGCGGCCCACATACAACGCTTGCGTGAGAACCACCTCATGAACGGGGAATTCGTCACTCCAGCACGCGGCCGCGGCCGACGCGCTGCATCCCATGTCGAACGCGCCGGGCGGCACCAACAACATCTCAATGCCGCTCGCGGTGTCTACGACGCGCCAAGGGAGTCCGGTCGCGATGATCGCGCTGCGCAGCAACGCGTCCGTCACCACGGTCGGGTCGGGGCTGAACTGGATCAGCGTTGCCCACGCGGGGGTGGAGCAGCGGCCCTCGCCAAACGGCGAGGGACCCCAATGGCCCAAGAGCACTGACAGATCTCCCGCGGACACGACACCATTTCCGTCAAAGTCGGCTAAGGGATCCTGGCTTCCCCACGCACCCAGCATGGCTCGCAGGTCATTCCCACCGACGCTG
>CANETX010000069.1 GCA_947441435.1 Planctomycetaceae bacterium | reverse complement strand
CTGCCGAGCCGCATCTACGAGTTCCGCGAGGGACGCATCTTCATCTCCGTGCAGGAGATCATCGAACACAACCTCGATGAACTCTTCCCGGGGATGGAGATCCTCCAGATCCTGCCGTTTCGCGTCACGCGCGATGCGGAGATCGAGCCCGAACGCGATGCCTCCGACGATCTCCTCGAGTCCATCCAGCAGAAGCTCAAAGACCGCAAGTTCGCGCGGGTGGTGCGGCTCGAAGTCGCCGCCCCCGCGAGCCCCCGCATTCTCCGATTCCTCATGGAGGAACTCGACGTCGGGCCCGAGGATGTCTACGAGACCGCGGGACTCCTCGACTACACGGCTCTCGACGCGATCGCCGACCTCGATCTCCCGGCGCTCAAGTACCCAAGATGGACGCCGCTGCCTCCCGCGGAACTCGCCGATCAGGAGGCTCCCGACCTCTTCGCGGCGATTCGCAAGGGGGACATCCTCGTCCACCATCCGTACCAGAGCTTCGAACTCTCCGTCGAGAGATTCATCCGCATGGCCGCGGAGGACCCTCGCGTCCTCTGCATCAAGCAGTCGCTCTACCGGACCTCAGGCGACAGCCCGTTCATCGCCAGCCTCATCCGCGCCGCCGAGAGCGGCAAGCAAGTCGCGGTGCTGGTGGAACTGCGCGCACGCTTCGACGAGGCCCGCAACATCGAGTGGGCCAGGAAACTCGAGAACGCCGGAGTGCATGTGGCCTACGGCGTGGTGGGGCTCAAGACCCACACGAAGACTGCCCTCGTCGTCCGGCAGGAAGTCGACGGGATCCGCTGCTACGGCCATGTGGGCACAGGCAACTACAACGCGAAGACCGCGCGTCTCTACGACGACATCGGGTTGCTCACCGCGGACCCGCTGATCACCGAGGATCTCGTCGGGCTCTTCAACTACATGACGGGCAGGTCGCGGCAGACGCAGTTCAACAAGTTGCTGATCGCTCCTGTGTCGATGAAGCGGCGCTTCATCGAACTCATCGAGCGCGAAGCGGAGATCCACCGCAAGACCGGCAAGGGACGCATCATCGCGAAGATGAATCAAGTCGAGGACCGCGGCGTCATGGAGGCGCTCTACTCGGCGAGCCAGGCGGGGGTGCCCATCGACCTCATCGTCCGCGGCTTCTGCTGCCTCCGGCCGGGGGTGAAGGGGCTGTCAGAGACCATCCGCGTCCGTTCGATCATCGGACGATTCCTCGAGCACAGCCGGATCTTCTATTTCGGTGCCGGCCAGGAAGAACCCACCGACGGCGACTTCTACATCGGGAGTGCCGACTGGATGTATCGCAATCTCCAGACTCGTGTCGAGGCTGCGACACCCATCGAGGGGCGGCAGCATCGGCAGCTGCTCTGGAACATCCTTGACTACGCGCTCGCCGATGTCCGTCAGTCATGGCAGATGGATGGGGAGGGGCGCTACACGCGGGTGAACGACGCGGGGATTCCCGCCGAAGATCTGCGGTGCCTTGGGCTCCACCAGCGACTCATGAACGATGCGCTCGAGACGCATGGACGAACGTCGGGCGTGCCGCGGCCAACGACCGCCACTAGCGCGCTTCGACCGCCGTCGCCTCAGGACCCACCGGAGTCGAGTTCCCGGAAGCGGCGAAATCGACGCTCGGTCGGCTGACGCCGAGGTCGAAGAGAGTCTCGGCAAGCTGTCCGGGGAGGAGATAGCGCAGCGTCCCATGGACCTGCCACGCCGATGCGCTGCTCGGCGCTGCGCCATGGTGGATGACGACGGGAAGGGAGTCCTTGGTCACGACTCGCGCCGGCAACGTCCGGCTGGCGACCCACCGGTTGCTCCACGAGCCGACATCGGTCGTCACCTCGTACTGCCAGATGTCGAGAACCAGAGGATTCTCAGTGGGATTGAACACTTCCAATTGGAGGGAGTACTCGTCCGCACTCTCTCCGCGCCCGACGAGATCAAGCCCCGTGACTCGGATCTCTGGATCGACACGACAGCCGCTTGCTGCGAGGAGCAGCGCGATCGCGAGCGCGCCACACATGGCGCGAACGAAGGGCTCCCGTCCACAGTCATCGGAACGCATCGCGCAGCACTCTACCTCCCCCGATCGCTGCACCGAGGCATGAGCGATCCCCCTACGATGGATTCCGTGGCATCTCACGCATCACAGTTTCGATCGTGGTGGCTTGCGGGATCGGCCGCGCTTCTCTTCGGAGTTCCTGCGGCCCGCGCCCAGGACCGTGCAGTCGTTGCTGTCGACGACTCCCCGAGCGCCGAACAGTTGCTGGAGCAGGCTCAGGTGCAGGCGGCGAACAATCCGAGCGAAGCCGCCCGACTGATCAACAAGGTGCTCGTGGAGTTTGGGCGGAAGTTGGTGCACGTGCCCGGACAGCCCGATCGATACCTTGAGGGCTCCGCACGCGCGCTCGCGTTCCTGCGCGAACATCCCGGGGTCCTGTCGCGCTACCGGGAAGCGCAGACCGGCGAGGCCGATCGGCTCGAATCGCTGGGCAACGATGCCTTGCTCGTCGAGACGCGACTCTCGACGCCGGCCGGACTTCGCGCGGCCGTGCGTCAGGCCCAGCGCGCCCTCGAGGCAGGCCGATTCACCCGTGCGATCTCGCTCCTGAGCGCGATCGACGGTCACCCCGACCGGGCGACTGCCGACCCCCAGGTACTCCTGACCATTCGCGTGCTCGCCTGCGCGGGTGCCCAGCAAGGCGCCGAAGTCACGCGGCTCCTCGACGAGGCGCGTGGTTCACCGGACGAACAGACAAGGACGCTCGCCGCACGGCTCACAGAGGCCGTCCGAGGACTCGTTCCACCGGCGGAAGCGGCGGTGGACCCACTCATGCCCTCTCCCTTCGGTGCGCTTCCACAGGACATCGTGCGACTGTGGACCGAACCACTGGAGAATTCGCTCGCCGCGCGACTGCGCAGTTCGGTCGATGACGGAGGACTTGGCGGCGGCGGTCTCGAAGGAGGCTTGCACTCGGGACGTCTGCTCGTGAGCATGCCGACGCTCGTGGGATCGACGCTGCTCCTGAATGAGGGATATGTGCTGCGCGCCTACGACGCCTACTCGCATCAGCCCAAGTGGTATCAGTTCATGGGAGCTCCCAACGCGCCGCGATCCGATGCGCAGGCCGGCGACCTTCAGGTCGTTGCCGTGGCCCCCTCGAGGGTCGTGGCGCTCTCTGGCCATGCCTTGCCCACCGAACGCAGTGGGGGAGGTCGGCTGCTGTGTTTCGATCTCGAGTCGGGAACCAAGCTCTGGGAGTTCTCCCCGGAGCGATTGCGCGACCAGCCCGAGTTCCTTGGCCTCTTTCTCTACGGAGCCCCGACGATCGTCGGCGACACCGTCATCGTGCTCGGTCGAAAGGTGACCGCACGGACCGAGACTGTCTCGACGGTCCTGGGAATCTCCCTTGAAGATGGCACGCTGCGCTTCGCCACCGCTGCCGGGGCAGCTCCTGGAATCCGCATCGCAGGCACGCGCCCCTTCACGACTCCGGCAGTCGATGCTGGCTGGGTCTATGTGTCAACGGGTGCGGGGGCCACGCTCTGCATCGATGCGTCGGAGGGGTGGATCCGTTGGATCCGGCGCGACTCCATTCCGGTTCGCGACACCGCGCAGGAGACGATGCCGTGGCAACTCGGAGGTTGCTGCCTTTCGTCGCGGGGCTTGCTCACGCTCGCCCCCGGCGGCGACGAAGTCCGGCTGCTCGACACCACCGATGGCGCACAGCTCGCCGCGATGCCGACTGGCGTGGGCACGGCATGGGGGACTCCTCGCTACTTCCTGACCGATCGAACGCGCACTCTGATCTATTCCGTAGGCGAGGGGCTGACGGCCTTCCGAGCCGACGATCTGCGAACACCCCTCTGGAGATTCGATGCCTCCCAGTTCGTCAAGGGGGCGGAGAACGAGGCGATTCTCGCGGCCGCGGGCAGCACGGGGATCCTCGGACGCGTGCAATCCGGGTGGCTCGCCAACGGTCGCGCGGCGCTCATCGTTCCGCTGCTCTCGAAGTCGGTCGTGCTGCATGGCGACGACGGATCTTTCGTCATGGAGATCGGCTGCCGGGGTCCCGCCAATCTCTTGGCACGCGATGGAGTGGTCGCCGCCGCGACCAACGACACCGTCGAAGTGTTCATGGATGCCACTCGTGCACAGCGAATCCTCGTGGACGCTGTGGCGGCGCGGCCCGGCGATGTCGATGCCGTCATCGGGCTGGTCGAGTTCGCGCTGCGCGCGCGCGACAGCGCGCTGCTCGAGCGGGCTGCTGCGCTCGCGCCCACCACGCTCGCGGCGATCGCAGACGACAGCGCGCGCCGGGAGCGGTTTGTCGGTCTGCTCATCGACTCCGCGCGCTCGGGGCTCTTGGGCCGAGCCGGGTCGGACGCTCTCTTCGCGGCCATCGTGAGGTCAACCGCGTCGAGCGAGGAGCGGGCGATCGCGCTCCTCTCGCAGGGGGACTGGCTCAGGGAAACAGGGAGACCCCTCGACGCCGCCGCCGCGTGGCGCCTGCTGCTCGCGGAAGGCGGCGGCGCGGAGGCTGCAGTCGAGACCGCGAGCGGCGCAGCGACGGGAGTCGTTGTCGAGAGTGGTGCCAATGCCGCCGTCTCTCGGCTTGAGGCGCTGCAGCGCGATGATCCTGCGGCGCGCGGAGTCTCCGCACCAGCGTCAGGGGGGACCTTCGACGAGATCGCCAAGGCAGCGGGGACGATTCCCGGTACCGCTGCGGCCGCCACACTGTGGGTCGAAGCGGCGAAGACCGAGAGCACGACTCCGACACGATCGCGTGCTGCCGGTGCACTCGTCGCGGCGATGGACGCAGCACTCAAGACGACCGATCGAACGGTGATCGCGACCACGCTCAATGCGGCGACGGACATGCTCGAGTCGATGGAACAGCCAGTCACGCTGGCCGCACTCTTCGATTCAGCCATCCTTGCGGGCCAGACCGCGGCCCCCGCGGGTCTTGGGTTTGCAACGCTCAAAGACGCACTCGCCGCCTCGCCGGCGAGCCAGTGGATCCAGGGCACGCCACTTCCATCCGGGGGATGCGACGGGATTGCCCCCGACGCGGCGGTGCAGGGTCGCCTCTTGCGGGGAGTGATCGCGCCGATCGAAAGTGTCCCCGGAGTCCCCACAGGCAGCGAGGCGTTCCTCGTCGCGGACCGGACCCTGATCTGCCTCGGTCCGCCCGATCTCGCGCCGCGCTGGACGGTCCCGCTCCTTGGCGACATCCGCTTCCTGGCGCAGGGGAAGGATCACACGTACGTCGTCGAACAGCCCGACCGCGAGAGCATCGACATCTCCGCGATCGACAAGAGCGGCCACCCGATCTGGCGCATCGACGATGTCGCTTCCGCGTTGAGCGTTGGCCAAGCCCCCTTCGTGCGCAGCGACTGCGTGCTTCTCCCGGGGAGGAGCGACATCGTCGCCGTCCGTGCCGATGGATCGGTGGCGGCATTCAACGCACGCGATGGTTCACGCAGTTGGTTGACACCGCGCACGCTGGAGCAGGTCGAGTGCGCGAATGCCTCAGAGACCCTCGTCGTCGTCGGCGGGACGCGGTCGGGACGCGAGGAGCAATCCTCGCACCTCGCGGCGATTGATCGGGGATCGGGAGCCACCATCGCCCAAGTGCGGCTGCCCAACGACGAGCCGGTCCGCTGGATCCGCGTGATCGATGCTGGGTCCGTGGCGTTCGGCACGACCCGCGGAGTCGGGCGGTGGCAGATCATCGGAGCAGCCCCGGGCATTCGCTGGCTCTCCATGGCCCCACGGACGCGTGCCACCGTCGATGCGGAGCCCATCGGCGACCGCCTCGTCGTCACCGACGGGACCGGGCGCTCCGGCGTCATCGACTGGAACACGGGAGCAGTTGTGGACGGCGTCTACCAGTCGGAGCAAGACACTCCCGGCAGCGGTGCCACTCGTCGATGGATGCGGGTCGGGGACCTCGTCGTGAACTGGAGCAACAGCATCATGGGGCTCTTCACGATTCATGGGGTGCCGCTGGGATCGACGGCGCTGCACGGGGCGCGCCGGATCGACACCGTGTTGCCCGCATCCTGCGCCCTCATCGCCATCGAGCAGGGAACCGGCCTTGACGAGCCGCGCGAGTTCGGCATCGGTCGGCAGGTGGCGCGCGTCCTGGTGCATCGGTTCGGCTGGCAGGACGGCGCTCGCATCATGGGGGCGCCGATTGAGGTCGAACTCCATGACGGGCGACTCGATCGCATGCAACTGGTGGACGGGTGGGTCCTGCTCGGCGGGCCGCAGACCACGACCGCCCTTCCTTTGCCCTAGCGCGGGGGGGTTGACAACCCCACGGGTGGCGGGGATATTCCCCGCGCTCTCAATGACCACCACACTCCTCATCGATCCTGACCACGCACGCCTGCGCCCTTGTCCGATTCCTTCGGACCCGGAACGATTCGTCGTTACGGCGGCCTACGACGAAGACGAGGACGAGGAGTTCGAACTCGAGGAAGACGACGACTTCGATGACGAGGAGTTCGGGGACGAAGACGGATTCGGCGATGACGACGATGGGACGAAGCCTGCGAAGCAGGCGGGCGAAGAAGGGGACGAGTTCGATGACGATCTCGTCGGCGAAGGGGAGGCAGACGAACCCGAGTCCATGCCCAACGAGGATCTTGAGAAGGGGACGAAGTCCGGTGGCGAGCGCCGCGCGAAGAGCCCTAGCGATGGCAACGGCGATGAAGATGACGGCAACGGTGGGGATGACGACAAGGACGGTGGCGACTCAGACGGGGATGATGACGACGACGATGATGATGATGATGATGACGACGATGATGGCGAGGATGACTCCGAGGAAGACGAGGATGGCGATGGGGATGGCGACGGCGATGATGACGAGAAGCCGTCCCCGAAGAAGCCAGCGCCCGCCAAGCGTCCCTCAACGCCCCCCAAGCCTCCGCGCGGAAAGCACTGAGCGCGTCAGCTCAAATCACTTGCGTGCCGCGGGGGCAGGTGTGATGATGGTCACGCGACCCAGGGTGAAGTCGTGAGGACCCGGGAGTGCGACGATCGCTCCCCCCGGAGACGCGAGACCGACTGGAATCCACGGGGCATCAAGGAGCACATCTCCTGCCTCCTGCTCAGTTGCAGTTGAAGGGCGGGGGATCTCCTCAACGGCGAGTCGCCTCGGGGTTGCAGCGAGAAGCCGCTCGGAATCCACAGCCAGTACAGCCGCGGTCGCGGGACCGGTCATGGCGATCGAGTCGCCCGCCGGATCCCAGTACGCGATCCGGCCGAACCTCGGGTGAAAGAACGGGAACCGCCCCTCAGGCGTGGCCGACGCTCGAAGAGGGACGATCGCCTGATAGGTCGTACGGAAGTCCGATCGCCAGTGAACTTCGGTCGCAATCCGCGGGACGGTGGGGAGCGCTCCGGTGAGGTCGAAGGCCGCAAGGGCGAGGACTCCATCGCGCAGTCGTGGGACCATGAGGGTCCGCCCGTCCAACGAAAAGCTCGGCGCCCCCCAGGAACCGAACGGCGGCGGAGGGATCTCTCCGAGCACTTCCAGCTTCCCTCCTCGCGACGAGGCAATTGCGATCGCCCATCCGTGCGAGTCGGTGGCGCGGCGGCACCATGCGAGCGTCCCACCTTGCGCCAGAGTCGCGAATGCGTTGACCGCGCCGTCAGCGGCAAGCCACTCGGGACTGCCACCAGTCCACGACACCTTTCCGATCCAGCGCGACCCGTCGTCGCGCGGCGACTCGACGAGAAACCCGGCTCCATCGGCGCTGCGTCCCAGGAGCAACGCGTCACCGACGACGGCCGTCGCCGGACTCAGTCCCGGCTGCATGAGCGGATAGATGGTGATCGTTGCCCGAACGGGGATCGTCGTCTCCCCGTTGGCGGTGAGCGCTTTCCAGTCGGCATCACTCGTTGTCTGGACGGCCACCATCGAGCCATCGGGAGAGACCAGCGGGAGGGTGAACCCGTCCGAGCCGACCACCCCAAACACCACATGCGAGAACGTGACTTCACGCCGCTCAACGGGGGCACGGTTCGGGGTGATGGCCTCCCCGACACCGGCGGGGAGATCCACCACCAAGGGCCGGGGCGTCCGCCCACACGACGGCGCCACGAGGGCGAACGGCAGCACGAACAAGAGCGCGAACGCCACGACGGTCGCGCCGCGACCGATCATCAGTTCCCGTTGGGAGCGATCGAGGGTTCGATCGGTGCCAGCGGATTGACCGGCTCGCCGCCGGACCGTTCCGGGAGGAGCAACCGATTCTTCTCGACCAGCGCCTCCGTCTCCGCGCTCAGCGGCTTGGACAGCACGTCGAGTCGCTCGCGTTCATCGGCATTGAAGTTGGTGTCGTTCTCGTCGGGGTTGTCGACGACCGTCGGCGTGATGAAGATCAGCAGCTCCTTGCTGGCCTGGTTGTCGTTCTGGTTGCTGAAGAACAGGTCGAGGATCGGGATCGACCCGAGAATCGGGAAGCCGTTCTTCTCCTTCGACTGGGACTCGACGCGGACGCCGCTGATGACGATGGTCTGATTGTTCTTGACCGTGATATTGGTGTTGGTCGAGCGCCGCGAGATCGTCGGGTTGTTGCTCCCGCCGACATTCAGCGCGGAGGTGGTGTTGATGTTGGACAGGAGCACCTTGATCTCCATCGCGACATTGCGCTCCTTGGTGATCCTCGGCCGCACATTGAGGCCGATGCCGACCGGGATCTGGTCGAAGCTCGAAGTCGTGCCGCCCCCCGTGGAGCCGCCCGTCGTCGATCCGGTCAGGAAGGGGACATCGTCGCCGGCGAAGAATTGCGCCTCCTTGTTGTCGGTCGTGAAGACGCGAGGCTGCTGGAGGATGCGCACCGATGTGTCGCGCTGGAGTGCCTGGAGGACCACGGTTGCATCGAGCAGGAAGCCGAAGTTGAACGTATTGAAATCCTCAGGGAAAAGACCGTCCTTCGTCCCTTCCACCCCCGTGTTGATGGACACCGCGTTGTTCGGGTTGACTGGGCTCACCGTGCCCTGCGGGCCGAACTTGATGCCCATGGCGAACTGGTCGCCGAGCTCGACCTCCGCCAAGATGCTGGAGATCATCACCTGCCGGCCGGGCTGGTCGAGTTCGTCGATCAAGTCAAGCACCGCCGCCTCGATCTCCGGTGTCGCAAGGATGAGCAGCGAGTTTTGGTTGGCGTTCGGGACAACCCGGCTCTTGCCGATGACCGCGCTGACTTCAGTCTGGTCCTCGCCGCCCGCCCCGCCGCGAGCGTTCTGCCAAGGGAACTCAATGGTCCCGGCGGTCGTGCCGCCGCCTGAGCCCGACCCCGTCCCCGCGGTGTTGGACGAGTCGGTGGCCCCCTGCGCATCGAAGCTCGACGAGGGATCCGAGACCCCTTCTTCCGGAGCGGTGATCCCCGCGCCCGACCCGCTCTCGGCGAGCAGGGCATTGATGATCTCGGCGAGCGCGACCGCACTCGCATGCTTCAGTTGGCGGTTCTTGGGCATCCCCACCGAGAGCGGCGTGTCGATCTGCCGCATCAGTTCGTCGAGCCAGATAAAGTTGTCGGGAGTCTTGGTGAGGATGATCAGGCGATTCGAGTCGGGGTAGGCCTCGATCTTGAAGATGTTGGCAACGGCCGCGTCGGCACCGGTCTCTCCGCCGCCGCCGCCGCCGCCCGCCAGCCGCGTGGCACCGCCGCGCGACCGCGACGACGATCCGCCGCCCCCTGCATCCAGAAGCGCCTGAAGAAGCGTCTGGACCTTGAGCGGATCTGTGAACTTGAGGTTGTAGGCCTTGAAGATCTCGCCGCTCTGCGTCGGTGGGATGTCCCACGCCGTTGCGATGAGATCCCCAATGGACTTGAGCATCGGCGGCGCGGCGCGCACTGTGATCGAGTTGGTCGCGGGAAGAACCGTCGTGAGCAGTGTCGGGCTCTCCGCACCTGCGCCCGTCTGGGCAGGTTGATTGGGATTCTGTCCCGGGCGCGCCCCCTGTGTCCGTCCACTTCGTGCGGCCCCCCCCGAACTCGAGGAACCCGAGAAGATCGTCGTGATCGAGTCTGCGATCACCTGCGCGTCCGCGTAGCGGATCCGAAACGTCTCCGTCCGCGTATCGGCGTAAGGCCCCACATCCAGGATGTTGATGAGTTCCTGGCATCGCTTGGCGAGGCCGACATCTCCCTCCAAGATGATCTGGTTCGAGTTCGGGTCGACATCGAGCTTCGCGTACTCGGGCAAAGAAGTGCTGAGTCGTTCGTGCACCGCCTGCGCCTTCGAGTTCTCGATCTGGAAGACCTTGATGACCATCAGGCCGGTCTCTTCGAGGGCCAGCACATCGACCGAGGGACCCAACACGACGGCGGGCTGCAACTTCCCGACATTCGTCAGCATGTCGATCATGATGAGCTCATCGGTTTCGACGACCCCGATGTCGTTGAGGCGGAACGCCTGGAAGATGAGTTCGAGGGCTTTGAGCCGGGTGACCGGCTTGTCGCTGATCACGCTGATGGTCTGCTGGCGAAGCTGCGTGATCCTCGG
>CANETX010000068.1 GCA_947441435.1 Planctomycetaceae bacterium | reverse complement strand
TCGGCCACTCTCCATCGCGCCCGAGGATCGACCCGATCTGTTTCCGGCGCTTCGTGAAGAGAGTCTGGAGGAAGGACCCGAGCGCGGTCAGGTCAACGGTGGGAGTTTGCTCGCGGCGCTCGATCGCGACCATCGCGCTCGTCACTTCCGGCGCCGGCCAAAAGCAGGAGGGAGGGAGGTCGGCGAAGATCTCGGAGTGAGCCAGCAGCGTCGCGTACACCGCGAGCGGCCCATAGTCGCGCGATCCCGGAGTCGCGACGATGCGCTCCGCGACCTCGCGCTGGATCGTGACGAACTGCCCGACACAATCTGGCCTGGTCGTCAGAAGCAGAATCATGAGAGGGGTTGCCGCCTGATAGGGGAGATTGGCGACAAGTTTGTACGGACGGCCCGCAAATCGCCGGCCGACCTCCTCCATGAGTGCCCGGGAGAGTTCGTGCTTGCCGTCGAGGCAGTCGCCGAGCACGAGCGATGTCCGATCTGGTGTGCGCGAGATCACGCGATCCGTCACGATGGCGGCCATCTCAGGATCGAGTTCGCAGGCGACGATGTCGGCACCAGCCTCGACGAGCGCTTCCGTCAACGCGCCGGTTCCGGGACCCACTTCGAGGACACAGTCGCCCGGCGCGATGGCTGCTCGCGCGACCAGCTTGCGGATCTGATTCTGATCGTGGAGAAAGTTCTGCCCGAGCCGATGACGCGGCCGCAGCCCTCGTGCGTCAAGCATCGCCCGAATCTCAGAGAGGGTCTGCAACGACTAGAACCACGGGCGTTTGCCGACGATGTGCGTTCGGTAGAACTGGTCATCGGGCATTGAGAGATAGATGATCCCCTCGATCAGACCAATGAGCGCCATGGCGTACGCGCCGCCGCCGGGCATGCAGGCGAAGGCACAAGCAATACTTCCAACAAGGCAGACGCAAGCCATGATGATCCCCGCGCCGATGCTCCCGAGGAAGAACTTGTGGGCACCCATCCATCCGAGGACGATGGCCAACACTCCGGCGATGATCTTCTTCTGCCGCGCTTGCGCACACTGCTCGGGAGTGCACCCCGGATTGACCTGACCGGCGGCATCGAAAACCGGCGGTATGCCGGATGATCTTGGATCAGTGTCTGACTCGTCAACCACCGGGAGCCTCCTGTGTGGGTCTCATGCTAGTGAGCGGTCGCTTCCGCCCGGACTTCCCTGAGTACGGACACCTTGATTTCCCCGGGGAATGTCAACTCCTTCTCGACCCGCTTCGCGATCGCCGTGGCGATCATGTGGGTCGTCGCATCGTCAACCTTGCCGGCATCGACGATGACGCGGATCTCGCGGCCCGCCTGCACAGCGAAAGCCTCCGTGACATTGGGCTGCTCGTAGGCAATCGCCTCGAGCTGCTCAAGCCGCTTGATGTAGAGCTCCATCGACTCGCGCCGTGCGCCCGGCCGCGCCCCCGACAGCGCATCCGCCGCCATCACGATCGGCGTGTACGGGGTCGTCAGGGGGATGTCCGAGTGGTGTCCGCCGATGGCATTGAGCACCGCCTCATTCTTCTCGCCGTGCCGGGCAGCGAACTCCATGCCGATGGCGGGGTGACCACCCTCGACTTCGTGATCCATGGCCTTGCCAATGTCATGGAGGAACCCGGCGCGCCGCGCGATGGCTCCCTTGAGACCGAGCTGGTCAGCGATCATCTGGCTGAGGAACGCCACTTCGAGCGAGTGCTTGAGCACATTCTGACCGTAGCTCGAACGGAATGAAAGTTTCCCCATCGCCTCAATGATGGCGGGGCTCAGGTTGCGGATGTCCGCTTCGAGTGCAGCCTCCGTGCCCGCCTGAATGATGCGCTTCTGGATGTCCTTCCTCACCTGCTCGACGACCTCTTCGACGCGTGTCGGATGAACGCGCCCATCGGCCACAAGTCTCTGGAGAGTCTCCGCAGCGATCGCCTGCCGGACTCGGTCGAAACAGGAGACGCTGATGACTCCCGGCGTGTCATCGATCAGGATGTCGACTCCCGTCAGTTTCTCGATCGTGCGGATGTTGCGCCCCTCGCGACCGATGATCCGCCCCTTCATGTCGTCGCTGGGGATCTTGATGCTCTTGACGGTCGAGTCGCTGACGACATCCGACGCCAGCCGCTGAATGGCCATGACCGTGATCTCGCGCGCCCGGGCCTCACCGTTGGCCTGCGCCTCCGTGACGATCTTCTGTTCGACGGCCGCAGCCTCCCTGGCGCTGTTGGCGCGAACCTCAGCGAGGAAAATCTCGCGCGCTTCGTCGCGCGAGAGCCCTGCAACAGTCGCGAGTCGCTGCGAGACTTCCTCGCGCCGACGGTCGAGATTGACCGATTCGGCATCGAGCTCTGCAATCCGTGTTGCCGCCGCCGTCTCCTGCGCGATAATCCGCCCCTCACGCTGCTCGATCTGTTCAAGCTTTCGCTCAAGTGTCTCTTGGAGCTTCCCGGTGCGCGCCTGGCTCTCCTGCACACTCATGAGCGCAGCCTTGACCTCCTTGTCGACCTCGCTGCGGCGATCGCCCGCCGCGCGCTCCGCCTTGAGCTCGATGTCCTTCGCTTGGCTGCTGGCCGCCGCCGTCGCCGCTCGCACGATCTCCTCGGACTGCTCCTTCGCGCGCCGCAGACTCCGCCCCGTGAAGAGACCGATCGACAATCCGCCGCCGATGAGACCGACTACCAGCGCCCCCGCGATGATGAGCGTTTCGGCGAAGGTGAGTTCTACGAGTCCGGTTGGTTCACTCATGAGTCGTTCAATCCCGCATCCTATTGCTTCCGCCGATCAAGGGCGAACTCGCACGGCTAGCATCGCGACCCAATGGCCCCAGTGGTGGATCGGTTGCTCAGGATCCTCCCGCTGAACCCCATCGCGGTGCGACTCGTGCAAGGGGGTTCGCGGCGGACGCGGCATCTCCTCGTGCGCTCGGGATATCTCGCGGTCATGGTGTTGATCCTGCTGATCGCGCTGCTTGGTTCGGGCTCGACCTTGCGCGAACTCGCCCAGCGCGGCGCCTCGGCGTTCGCCATCGTCAGTTACGGGCAAGTGTTCCTCATCTGCATTCTCGCGCCGATCTTCATGGGTGGGGCGATCGCGCAGGAGTCCAATCCACAGACGTGGGATGTGATGTTGACGAGCCCGCTCAGTTCGCTGCAGATTGTGCTGGGCAATCTCTTCGGGCGGCTCTTCTTCGTCTTCGCCTTGCTCGTCAGCACCTTTCCCTTGTTCGCAGTCACGCAGCTCTTCGGTGGCGTCCCCGGCAGCGCCATCATCGAGAGTTATTCGATCGCCGCCGCAAGCGCGCTCTTGATGGGATCCATCGCGATCACCTTGAGCGCAACACGAGCGGCCGGCCGCCGCGCCGTGTTCATCTTCTACTCAAGCGTGCTGCTCTATCTGTTCGCGACCTGGGCGGTCGACCTCGCGCTGCGTGCCCCGGTCGCCATCGGAAGCCTTGCAGAGCACACGACGGCGATGACGCCACTCAATCCGTTCCTCACGCTGAAGGCGCTCCTCGAGCCGAATACGTACACGCCACGCGACTTCGGCGGCACCGGGCACTTCTGGCCTGTGCGCGCGTGGTTCGGCGCGCCGGTGGCAACGCAACTCGTCGGCTTCACGCTCCTCTCCGCGGGATTCATTCTCTACTCGACGCTGCGGGTTCGCCTCCTCGGCGCGGCACTCGTGGGGGGTGATCGGCGCGATCGCGGAGCGAGCGGCCGCTTGCCACGACATGTCGGCCACAATCCGGTCGCGTGGCGCGAACTCCATCTGCGTGGCCAGACGCCGACGATGCGCGCGGCGCGATGGGTTTTTGTCGCCGTCGCCCTCTCCGTCGCGCTCGGGATCCTTCTGCTGACGCGCGCGGGAACTCTCACGCTTGTCCAGTCGCGGCTCGCGCTCGCGGCGACGCTCGGAGCCGAAGTGCTCATCGTGATTCTCGCGGCGCTCAACATGAGCGCGACCGCGGTGAGCCGAGAGCGCGAAGACAAGTCCCTCGACATTCTCCTCACGACGCCCATCCAGCCGGGGGCGTACATCTCCGGCAAGTTGCGCGGACTGGTCCAGTACCTACTTCCCCTCATCGCCGTCCCCTCGATCACGCTGGCGCTTGCGGCTCTCTTCGTGTTGACCAACGGCTTTGGCTCGAGCAACTCGATGCTGCTCCCGGCGTCCGTGGGCACGAACACGGTCAACGTGCCGTTCATCCTTCCCGAGACGGCCATCGCACTTCCACTCGTCCTCACGAGTTTCACGGCGCTCTGCGTCATGATCGGCCTCGACTGGTCGGTGCGATCCAAGGGAACGATCGGATCGGTGGTCTCGGCAACGGGCGTGGCGCTTGCGATCGCGCTGCCCACTGGACTCTGTGGCTACGGGATGGGTGGAGTGCCCTACGCCGGCGCTGTGCTGAACGCGGCGATTCCCGTCAACTTGGTGCTGGCGGCGGTCGATCCCGAGATGATCTCGGGGAGCCTCGAGTCGCCGGTCGGTCGGCGACTCGCACTGATTCTCGGCGCCATCGGCGCATCGCTGATCTACTGCCTCGTCGTCTACGGACTGCACTCAGGCATCAAGGCGAACTTCATGATGCGCGTGCGACGGCTCTCGGGGACCTCCTAGCGTGGACGGTTCCCCGGAGGCGCGCCTGTTCTGGCTCGTGACAGTTCTCGCTGGTATCCCCGCGCTCGTTTTTCTGATCGTGGGCATCCGACAGTTTCGCAAGCGGGCCATGCTGCGCGCGATGCCGACGACGCCGATCGCAGGCGTCTTCGTTGGCGAAGTCGAGATCAAGGGGAAGGCGATGACCGAGAGCCCGGTCGTCGGATACCTGAGCGGTCATCCCTGCCTGCGATACGAGTGGAGCGTCGCGGAGCACTGGACACGAACCCGCATGGTGACGGTGCGCGACTCGAAGGGGCGCACCCACACAAGAATGGAGCGATACTCGGGAACGGACACAGTCGCGAGCGGTGGGGAGATCGCGCCACACGAAGTCGAGGACGCGACGGGTCGAGTCCTGCTTCAGCCAGAGGGGGCGTCGATTGAACAGGCCGTGATCTTCGAGTCGACGGTTGGCGAGGGCGATCCCCTCTACTACGGGAAAGGCCCCGATGGTGCAGTGAGTGGCTCGGATGGGCGCCGCACATTCTCCGAGTCGGGGATCGTGGTGGGAGCGCCGCTCTATGTTGTGGGCTTCGCCCGCGAGCGCGAGGACGCGGTCGCCGTCGAGATCGCTGCGGGCGGCAGGAAGGGATCGGCCACTGAAGGCGCGAATCCGCGCATGTTCCTCATCTCGACTCGCGATGAATCGGCAATCACTCGCGGACACGCCATTGCCGGATGGGTCTGCTTCTGCTTGGGAGCGCTCGCCACACTCGGCTTCTTGGCGCTCGAATGTCCGCCGGTCGATGTCCCCGCGTTCCCGATCGCCTTCACGCTCGCGCTGAGCGCATACCTCGGCCTGTTCGGGCTCGCGTGGCTGTGGTCCACCTACAACGAACTTGTCGACCTGCGCAACCGCGTGGTGCGATCGTCGTCAAACATCGATGTCCAGTTGAAGCGCCGCTGCGATCTCATCGCCGGCCTCGTCGAGTGCGCGAGTGCGATGAGGGACCATGAGGCCACGATTCACAAGGAGATCGCCATCCTTCGCGCGCAAGGGGAGCTGCGCGATCGGGGGATGGCATCTGGGAGGGCGGAGCCAGTCGGCGCGATCGTTCGGGCACTCGCCGAGGGGTACCCGGACCTCAGAGCCGGCGAAGTATTCCTGCGCCTGCAGGTGGTGCTGACCGACTCGGAGCAGCGGATCGCACTTGCCCGCGACGAATTCAACGGCGTCGCGCAGGGCTACAACGTGAGGATCGCGCAGTTCCCCGTCAACCTTCTCGCCGGCCTCATGCGGGTCTATCGGGCGAACTTCTTCCGGGCCGAGGCGTTCGAGCGCCGGGTGCCGGTCATCGCGCCGCAGCGCTAAGTGCGGCGATCGCTAGAATCGGAATTCCGCGCGACGCGCGCATCAGCCCCTCTCCAAGGAGACCCTCCGTGGCCAGCATCGATCCGTTCAATGCCAAGTCAACGATCCACACGCCGCTCGGAGAGCGCACCTTCTGGCGGCTCGGGGCACTCAAGTCGATCGGCAATATCGATCGCCTGCCGATCTCGATCAGGGTGCTTCTCGAGAGCGTGTTGCGAAATCAGGACGGACGGATCTACCTCCCCGAGCATGTGCGGGCGATCGCCAACTACGACCCGACCAAGCCATCGACCGACGAAATCCCGTTCATGCCCGGCCGCGTCGTCCTGCAGGACTTCACGGGGGTTCCCTGCGTCGTCGACTTTGCCGCGATGCGAGGGGCAATGAAGCGCCTCGGCGGCGACCCGACGCGCGTCAACCCGCTCGTGCCGTGCGATCTCGTGATTGACCACTCGGTGCAGGTGGATGCCTATGCGAGCGGCGTCGCGCTGACGATCAACAACGAGAAGGAGTACGAGCGCAACGGCGAGCGCTACGAGTTCCTCAAGTGGGGACAGGGTGCGCTCTCGAACTTCCGTGTCGTTCCGCCGGGTACGGGGATCGTGCACCAAGTCAATCTCGAATACCTCGCCAAGGTCGTGTGGGACGACAACGGCACGCTCTATCCCGACAGCCTGGTCGGAACCGACAGCCACACCACGATGATCAATGGTCTCGGCGTGCTCGGTTGGGGTGTTGGAGGCATCGAGGCCGAGGCGGTGATGCTCGGGCAGCCCATCTACATGCTGATCCCCGAGGTTGTTGGTGTGAAGCTGACGGGGCGACTTCCGGAGGGGACGACGGCGACGGATCTGGTGCTTCGTGTCACCGAGCTGCTGCGCGCCCACGGCGTCGTCAACAAGTTCGTCGAGTTCTTCGGAGAGGGGCTCGCGCAGATGCCACTGGCCAATCGCGCCACGATCGCCAACATGGCCCCCGAGTATGGCGCGACCTGCGGGTTCTTCCCCATCGACGAGCAGACGCTCGCCTACCTGCGGCTCTCGGGGCGCCCGGACGAACTCGTGCGCACCGTCGAGCAGTACGCGCGCGAGCAGGGACTCTGGCGCGATGACTCGCGCGAACTCGCGTTCACCTCGGTCATCGAACTCGATCAGGCGACGATCGTGCCGAGCCTCGCGGGTCCCGCGCGGCCGCAGGACCGCGTCGAGCTTCCCGCGATGCAGAAGACATGGAAGGCAGCCCTGCCGAAATTGAAGGGGGGCGCGAAGGGGGCGCCTGCCGCCACGGCGACGATGGTGTCCGATGATGGCGTCGCGGTGCTGTCCGAAGGATCCGAGTTCGTGCTGAAGCACGGCGCCGTTGTCATCGCGGCGATCACCAGTTGCACCAACACGAGCAACCCAAGCGTGATGATCGGTGCGGGACTTCTCGCCAAGAAGGCGCGGGCACTCGGGCTCACGCGCAAGCCGTGGGTCAAGACTTCGCTCGCCCCCGGCTCGAAGGTGGTCACCGACTATCTCGTCAAGGGGGGGCTTCTCAAACCACTCGAAGAACTTGGGTTCAACCTCGTCGGCTACGGCTGCACGACGTGCATTGGCAACAGCGGTCCACTACCCGAGGCGATCGAAGGCGCGGTCAAGGGGCACGATCTGGTCGTCGCCAGCGTCCTCTCGGGCAACCGCAACTTCGAGGCGCGAGTCCACCCCGATGTGAAGGCCAACTACCTCGCGAGTCCGCCGCTCGTTGTTGCCTATGCCATCGCCGGAACTGTCGACATCGATCTTGCGACGCAACCGCTGGGAACGTCGCAGGACGGCAGGCCGATTTACTTGCGCGACGTTTGGCCTTCGGCCGAGGAAGTCGATCGTGCGGTCGCGAACAATGTCACCAGTGAGCAGTTCCGCACCCAGTATGCCGACGTCTTCAAGGGGAGTGCGCAGTGGCAGTCGATTGCCGCCGGCGGCGGCGACATGTACCAGTGGAATCCCAAGAGCACCTACATCCAGGAGCCGCCGTTCTTCACGACGATGACTCTTGAGGAGCCGAAGGCAATCGCCTCCATCAGAGGCGCCCGCTGCCTCGCGAAACTCGGCGACAGCGTCACGACCGACCACATCTCGCCTGCGGGGAACATCAAGACCGACGGTCCTGCGGGCAAGTACCTGCAGGCGCAGGGTGTCCCCATCGTGATGTTCAACAGTTACGGGAGTCGACGCGGCAACGATCGCGTCATGACACGCGGCACATTCGCCAACACGCGCATCAAGAACGAACTTGCACCCGGGACGGTTGGCGGTGTCACGATGGACTTCACCGACGGCCAGGTGAAGCCGATCTTCGACGCCGCGGAGAACTACAAGAGGGCTGGCACGCCACTCGTCGTCCTCGCGGGGAAGGACTACGGCATGGGATCCTCGCGCGACTGGGCCGCGAAGGGGGTCTACCTCCTCGGCGTGCGTGCGGCGATCGTCGAGAGCTTCGAGCGGATCCATCGCTCGAATCTCGTCGGCATGGGGGTGCTCCCGCTCACCTTCAAGCAGGGAGAGTCCGCCAAGTCGCTCGGTCTGACCGGCGAAGAGTCATTCGACATCGACATCCCCACTGAGTTGAAGGCGCGGCAGGCGATCACGGTGCGCGCGACCAAGCCCGGCGGTGCGACGATCTCGTTCGAGACCCTCTGCCGCATCGACACTCCGGTCGAAGTCGGCTACTACCGAAACGGCGGGATTCTGCAGACGGTGCTCCGCAAGATGGCGGCGGGACGCTAGAAAAACAGGCGTGTTTCGAGGATGGCCGCCGCGCGGGTCTAACGTCGCGGCGTGGTCGATCTCCTTCGCCGAGCGTGGTGGTCGCTTCTCATCGCAGAGCGGCAAGTGATCGGCACGCGGGGAATCGTGGACGCGCGGCTCCCGTGTTCCGACTCGCTTGGCGCGTGGTGCCATCGATGCGGGGCAACGCTGCGGACTGCGCCGTCGTGCCGCGTGGTGCTGGCCACTCCAGCGCATTCCTGCCCGCGATGCGCGGGCGTCCTCCTGAACCGGTCCGCCACGGTGAGGCTCGGCGAACACATCGATGAGTTGCGCGAGGCGATCCTCGCCATCAAGCATGGTGGCGATCGCGAACTCGCGCGCCGAATCGGTCGTGCGCTCGGCGAGCAGTACTCCCGATGTGATCACGCGGGCGAGGCAATCGTGGTGCCCGTCCCCATGCCCTTCGCACGACGCATCGAGCGCAAGATCGATCATGCCTGCGCGATCGCGCACGCGTTTGCGGACGCGACTTCACTGAAAGTCGCCCGGATCCTCACCCAGGCGAGCGGGCCGCCGCAAGCGCTTCTGTCGGCGCATGAGCGCCGCATGCGCACGGACCGAATCCGCCTCAAGCGGTCGAGAAGCACCCTTCCGGCTGGCGCCACGGTCGTCCTCATCGACGATGTGCTGACGACAGGAGCGACGATCGAGCAGGCCGCACGGGTCCTCAGGCAGGAGTGCGGCTGCCGACGGGTGATCGCTGCGGTCGCCTCGGTCGCGCGTACGGTGTAAGCCCGCTTGGGTGCTCGACTTGCCCCAGAAAGCCCCGGAATCCACCCCAATATTGTGGATGCTCTGTCGACAGCAGGCAGTGGGTTGACAGGGGGGCGAGTCCCTGTAGACTGGTCGGCCCCACTCATCCGAGTCGGGCTGGAACTGCCCTGTTTTCCGGGCAGTTCTCGTGTTCTTTGACAATCGAGCAGTTGGATCGCCGCGAGGATGTGTCCGAGGTTGCTGGCTCTCACAGAGTCTGCAGCCGAGGAAAATCTCTCCCGCCACAGCGGGAGAAACTGAACATCCTCTGTGATGTCCAAGTGAATGGTCATTCCGAAGACCTTTCCCAGTGCAGCCGCAAGGCACGCAGGGGCAAGGATGTTTAGAAATTCGGCCGCGCCAGCGGCCGGCATCGGTTCGGAACCGATGAAGTCGACCGACTCGTCACTCGTGACGAGTCGCCAGGCAACCTTCTGTCGAAAAAGCGGACGCAAGTCCGAAAAATCAATTGAAGAGTTTGATCCTGGCTCAGATTGAACGCTGGCGGCATAGCTAAAACATGCAAGTCGAGCGAAGCAGCAGCAATGCTGACTGAGCGGCGCAAGGGTGAGGAATCCATTCCTACGTACCCCGAGGTCGAGGATAGCCAGAAGAAATTCTGGGTAATACTCGATGTGGTCGCAAGATCAAAGGTTTACCGCCTCGGGAGCGGGGAATGTCCTATCAGGTAGTTGGTGGGGTAACGGCTCACCAAGCCTTAGACGGGTAGCAGGTGTGAGAGCACGGCCTGCCACATCGAAACTGAGACACTGTTCGGACTCCTACGGGAGGCTGCAGTAACGAATCTTCCGCAATGCGCGAAAGCGTGACGGGGTAATGCCGCGTGCAGGATGAAGCCCCTTGGGGTGTAAACTGCTGTCAGAGGTTAGGAATACATGACCAACCTCAAAGGAAGAGCCGGCTAACTCTGTGCCAGCAGCCGCGGTAATACAGAGGGCTCGAGCGTTAATCGGAATCACTGGGCTTAAAGCGTGCGTAGGCGGATCTTCAGGCTTGTTGTGAAATCCCACGGCTC
>CANETX010000067.1 GCA_947441435.1 Planctomycetaceae bacterium | reverse complement strand
CCATACGCCGACTTGATGGCCTTGTTGTCGACGAGAGTGCATCCATCGATCGTCTTGCGGGCCACGATGCGCGCCTCGGCACCCATCGGCCACTCGCCCGTGCGGTTCTGGACCGCGGCGACAAACGGGTAGTTGGCCCCTGTTCCGTCAGCGCTTCCAAGCAGCGTGAGTTCCGAGAGGACCGCCGAGCCTGTGCATTCCGGACGGGTCGGCAGCCACACATCGACTTGGCTGCCCGCTCCCATGACGCGCAGGGAATCGACATCGAGGTTGCCCCTGAGTTCAAGGGCACCGGGATCGACGATCGTCGCGAGAAGCGCCTTGCCCCCCACCTGCTCTCCTTCGTCAGGAATGGAGAGCGACATGAGTCCGTCGGTCGGGGCGGTCACGGTCATGCGCTTCGCGTCGGCCTCGAGTCGCGTGAGGCGCAGTCGCAGGTCGTCGAGTCCGCGTTCGGCACCGGCGATCGCGAGCCTCGAATTGATCGCACCGAGTCGCTGACGCGCACGCAACTGGTCGAGCGAAACCTGCGAGTAGCGCAGGTTGTCCTCGGCCTCCTTGACCGTGTTGGGATGGTCGAACGCCAGATAGAGGTCGTTGTCCTTCAATCCATACTGGTGGTAGATCTTGGTGCGATCCATCCCCCGCCGGGCCCGCCCGATGACGATGTCCTTCGTCTCGCTCTCAAGCGTGGCGTCGCCGTACATCCGTTCGAGCTGGGAGAGTTCATCTCCCTGATCCTTGAGGTTGTCGGCCTGGTCCTTCATTCGCACGGACGCGAGGTCGAGCGACTTCGGGAAGTAGTACTCGCGCTGATGCTTGAACCGCTGCTCGGCGAGGAACTGTCCGCGCTCGGTGCGTTCGAGAGTGATCGCATCGGACGCGCGTGCGAGGGTCGCCTCTTCCTGCTGGACGGCGAACCGTTCCGTGGCTTCGGCCACCTGCGTGCGCAGGTCGGCAAGCCCCTTGTCGAAGTCCTTCCCCTTGAGAGTTGCGATCACCGTGCCGGCCTTCACCATGCCCGGAGTCACGAGGATCTTCTCGACGGTGACCTGGCCTCCGAAGGACTCGGGCTCAAAGCGCACGAGCGTCTTCTTCGAGGATCCGATGCGACCGGGCCGCTCGGACGTCAGCGTCAGTGAACCCGCTTCGACCGCGGACAACTTCGGCGTCGCCGGCGGGTCATCGGGCAAGGCTCCTGCGCTGCAGGCAAGACAGGTCACGGTGGCGGCGATCCACGGAGTCAGCATGGGCGGTCCTTTCGAGTCAGGTTGGTGTGAGTCGGCTAGGCGATGCCATCTTTCGAGGCCATGAAAGCGAGCATATCGATGCAGCGGTTGGCATAGCCACACTCGTTGTCGTACCACGACACGAGCTTGAAGAAACGGTCGTTGAGCTGCACCGAAGCGCCAGCATCAAAGATCGATGAGCGCGGGTCGCCGATGAAGTCGCTGGAGACGACTTCGTCGTTGGTCACGCCAAGCACGCCGGACATCTCTCCCGCCGCGGCAGCCTTCATCGCGGCGACGATGGCCTCGAGCGAGGTTGGCCGCTCGGGTCGGAAAGTGAGATCGACGCACGACACGTTCGCCGTCGGAACGCGGAAAGCCATCCCCGTCAATTTGCCCTTGACGCTCGGCAAGCAGAGCGCGACCGCCTTCGCGGCCCCCGTCGAACTCGGGATGATGTTCATGTAGCCGTTGCGGCCGCCGCGCCAGTCCTTCTTGCTCGGACCGTCCTGCGTCGGCTGCGTCGCGGTGACCGCGTGCACGGTCGTCATCAGTCCCGCTTCGAGTCCGCAGTGGTCGAGGATGACCTTGACGATCGGCGCGAGGCAGTTCGTGGTGCATGAGGCGTTCGAGACGATGCGGTCCTTCTCGGCGTTGTAGGCGCTGTGATTGACCTTGTAGACGAGCGTCGGGACTTCCTTCTCGCTCTTCGTCGGCGCGGAGATGAGCACCCGCCGTGCTCCGGCGTCGAGATGCTTGTGCGCGTCCTCAGCCGTCGTGAAGAACCCCGTCGACTCGATCACGTAGTCGATCTTGAGGTCCTTCCACGGGAGTTGCGCAGGATCCTTGATGGCCGTGCAACGCGTGCGGTGGCTGCCGGAGACGATCTCTTCGCCCTCCACCCGCACGTCGGCGCCGAAGCGACCGTGCGTCGAGTCGTAGCGCAGCAGATAGGCGAGATTGTCAGCCGGAACCAAGTCGTTGACCGCGACTATCTCGAGATCAGAACGCTTCGACGCGATCCGATACGCCAGCCGTCCGATCCTTCCAAATCCGTTGATCGCTACTCGAATTGCCATGCCGATTCCTTCTGTTTCCTCTTGGGGGTGCGGGCGGCGGAGAGTACAGGGTTCACTCGCGAGTCGCGGCGGTGGTGCGGCTGCAGCGGGTCGCCGCCTCCCGACGCAGGACTGCGTCGAGGATCCACGGACAGAGCGTGAAGAGCGCGCTGGCTCCCTGCACGATTCGGCTCGTCCACACTTCGGATCGAGGGCGCTCGATGCAGCGGAGGATCGCTCGGGCGACCCGGTCGGGAGATTGAATGATCCACTTCGGTGCGTGGTCGGTCAGCGGAGCACTGCGCGTCCCGCTGCGCGCAGCCGAGGTACTGAAGAACTCGCTCGAAGTCGTCACTGGATGGACGCTCGCCACCTCGATGCCGTGGGGAGCGAGTTCAAAGCGCATCGCCCGACAGACCGACTCCTGCGCAGCCTTCGTCGCGGCGTACGCACCGAACGATGGCATGGAGAACTTGGAGAGGCAGCTTGAGGTCATGATGAGGTGGCCGGGACGCTTTGCCGCGATCAGCCGTCGTGCCGCATGCGTGACAAGATCGGTGGACGCGAAGAAGTTGACTTCGAAGATCGTCCGGAGTTCTTCCTCAGACATCAAGTGCATCGGGCGATCGAAGCCGTACCCCGCGTTTGCGAGGACGATGTCAAAACGGCCGAAGTGCGACTCGGCAGCGTCGAGCAGTCGGCCCGCGAGTGCGCGATCGGCCGCGTCCGCAACGAGAACTTCGGCACGGCCGCCATTCGCCTGAATCTCGGACGCGATGGCGTTGAGTCGCTCGCCGCGGCGCGCGGTCATGAGCACCGACATTCCACTGCGGGCGAAGGCCTTGGCGCACGCCTCCCCGATACCGCTGGACGCGCCAGTGATGATGGCCACCTTCCCATCGTGACGACGGACCATGTGGCGTACCGTAGCACACGGGCGTTCGTCCCCCGTATCTTGGGGAGCCGATGATTCCTGCACTGCTGCTCGCGTTCACGCTCCAGACCGTCAGCGCACAAGCCGCGCCGCCCGTCGCACCAACGGCCGCGGCGTCAACGCTGCGCGTCGGCACAACCACGCGGCTCCCCTACAGCTGGAAGAGCGCGTCGGGCGAGTGGGAGGGACCAGCGATCACGCTCTGGGACAAGATCGCCCAGCGGACGGGACTCCGGTATCAGTTGATCGAGCGGGCCGATGACACGGTGACGGCCGGACTCATGGATGGTTCGCTCGATGTCGTCGCGACAGGGATCCAGATCTCCGCCGAACTTGAGAGGCAACTCGACCTGTCGCTCCCCTTCGACGCAGGCGGGTTCTCCGTGGCCGTGCACAATCGGCAGACATCCCGCCCGTGGGTGATGCTCGAACGGGTGTTGGCGTTCGACATCCTCGTGTGGATCCTCTGGATCGGCGTGGCGACCGTCGTCGCGGGCCTCGCCATCCGCTTCATCGAGCGTCGGCACAACCCCGATCACTTCGGCGAGAAGGCCTCGACGATCAACGGGTTCTGGTGGGCCATCACCACGCTCTCGACGGTCGGCTACGGCGATCTCGTCCCCCGCAGCACAGCCGGCAAGGTGCTTGCCGCGGTGTGGATGCTGACGTCGCTCCTCTTAGTGACGCTGTTCACCTCCAGTGTCGTCTCGGCGATCACGGTGGGTCGATTGACCCCCTACTTCATGTCGATCCACCAGATGGACGCAAACCTCGTCGGCATCGTTGACCGCCCCGCGAGCAAGGTCGTCGGCAAGCAGCTGGGGCTCCTCCCGCGCGTCTATCCAACTCCTGATGCGGTGTTCAAGGCCCTCGAATCCGGCGAGATCGAGGGATTCGTCCATCCCACGAATGAACTGCGTGCGCTGGTCTTCAGGCGACACAACGACTCGCTGATGATCCTTCCGCGAGAACTGGTCCGGGGATTCGTAGGGATGGGGCTCAGTGAACGACTGCCTCCCGAGGTCCTCGACTCCGTGAACGCGGCGCTCCTCGAGGTCGTTGAGAGCCCCGACTGGACCGCCGTCGCGCAGCAGATGGATCATCCATCAGAGACCAACCCATGACAAACATGACACCGAGCCCTCCGCCACAGTCTCTGTTTCGATCCCACCACTCCTTGATCGGGATGGTGCATCTCAGGGCGCTGCCGGGGAGCCCTCGAAGTTCCACGACTCCGCAGGCCATCGCCGCCACGGCTGTTGAAGAGGCGGCGCGGCTGGAGCGTGCCGGGTTCGACGCGGTGATCGTCGAGAACATGCATGATCGGCCCTACCTTGCTGATGCCTCGGGTGCGGACACGGTCGCGACGTTTGCGGTCGCGACGGCGGCGGTGGTTGGAGCGGTGAAGATTCCTGTTGGCGTGCAGATCTTGTCCGGCGCCAATCTCGCGGCGCTCGCCGTGGCGCATGCAGCGGGGGCGAAGTTCGTGCGCGCGGAAGGGTTCGTCTTCGCGGCAGTCGCCGACGAGGGGCTCATTGCGAACGCCTGCGCGGGTGCACTCCTGCGCGAGCGCAAGCGGCTCGGCGCGGAGTCGATCCGCATCTTCGCGGACTTGCGCAAGAAGCACTCCTCCCATGCGCTCACTGCGGATCTCGACATCGCCGCGTGGACCCGCGCCGCCGAGTTCTTCGGCGCTGACGGCATGATCGTGACCGGCTCCGAGACGGCCATGCCGGTCGATGAGGGCGAACTTGCCGCGGTGCGTGCGACGACTCGATTGCCGGTCCTCGTCGGAAGCGGCGCGACGCCGGGGACGCTCGCCGGACTGTTCCGGCATGCGGACGCGGTCATCGTCGGCAGTGCCCTGAAGGTCGATGGCCGTTGGGACAACGATCTCGACGAACGGCGGATCGACGCGCTCATCGCTGCGCGCCCCTAGCACCGGTACAGTCAAGCCATATGCAGGTGTGGCTCAATGGACGGCTCGTCGACTCCGCGAGCGCGACGATCAGCGTCTTTGACCGAGGATTTCTCTTCGGCGATGCGGTGTACGAGGTCGTGCGGTACTTCAACGGCCATCCTGTGGGGCTGGACTTGCATGTCGCGCGGCTCGAGCAGAGCCTTGCGCTGACATCAATCCGAGGGTTCGATGCGGGATCGCTGCGCACGATCGGCGAGGCGCTCTTGGGCGCGCACTCGTTCTCGGATGCGTCGGTCTATCTCCAGGTTTCTCGCGGCGCCGCCCCCACGCGCGTGCACCTGCCGACTCCCGGAATGATGCCGACGGTGTTCGCGTGCGTCTCGTCGTGCGGGGTGCTCGCGGATCTCAACCGCGTCCCAGAAGTTGCCGCGCGCACCGCGCGTGATGAACGCTGGCACCGCTGCGAGATCAAGTCGACGGCGCTCCTTGGCAATCTGCTTCCGCTTCTTGACGCCACTGCGACCGGTGCCGACGAGGCGATTCTTCTTCGCGGCGATCTCGTAAGTGAGGGCACATCGTCCAACGTGTTCGTCGAGGTCTCGGGACGGCTGGTGACGCCGCCGGTGGCGAGCGACCCGCCGATTCTCAATGGCGTCATGCGCACACGGCTCTTGGAGGCCTGCGCGCAGGCGGGCATCCCATGCGGCGTGCGCCCGGTCAGCGCCGCAGAACTGCGCGCGTCCTCGGAGATCGTGCTGACGGCGAGCCGCCGGATGTTCTCTGCGGTCACGTCCCTCGATGGCGTGCGCGTGGGCGATGGCGTCGCGGGGCCACTCGCACGGCGTGCCAATGCCGCGCTCGTCGAGGGGTTGCAGCGTGAGTGCCGGATCGGTTCGGCCACGACGGCAGCGACCCCTATACTCGCCTCGTGACCGCGATTCTCGCTATTTCCGTCGGCAATTCCCGCACGCAATTGGGCCGCTTCGAGGACGGTGCGGGCGAACTCGCTGCCAGCGAGCACGTGGCCAATGACTCGCTAGACCTGATCGTCGAACGAGTCGCGCATCACTGGGAGGCGCTGCACGACGAAGAGGCGGTGGTTGCAATCGCCAGCGTCAACAACACGGTCGCCACTCCGCTCACCGCGCGCATCGAGGGTCGGCTCGCGACCTCGGTGGTGCGCGTCGGCCACGATCTCTCGCCGCCCATCTCGACGCGCCTCGACCCGCAGACGAAGACGGGCATCGATCGCCTCCTTGGCGCGGTCGCGGCCTACCGAACGCTGAAGCAGGCGTGCGTAATCGTTGACTGCGGCACCGCGGTCACCGTCGACTTCGTCGATGGCGAAGGGGTGTTCCACGGCGGAGCGATCGCGCCCGGGGCTCAGATGCAGCTCGACGCGCTGAGTCGGGGGACGGCTGCGCTTCCCAAGATCGAGTTCGCGCTTCCCGAGGACGACCACTTCGGTCGCAACACCGAGCAGGCAATGCTGCAAGGGGTCACTAATTCCATCCGCGGCCTCGTGCAGCGACTCGTGGAGAGATACGCCGAGGCGCAGGGTGCATTCCCGGTGGTCGTCGCCACAGGTGGCGACGCCGGACTGCTCCTCGAGCATGAGGACTGCGTCGACCGGATCGTGCCGGATCTCATCCTCATCGGAATCGCCGCGACGGTCGCGGCAGGGCTCGTCGATGAGTCTGCCGACGAGTAGGACGGGCGTTTCACGCTGCTGGGAGAGCGCTCATGCCGGAGGGGCGATTGCGATTGCGCGCCTGGAATCCGCGGATCGCGCGGCGCTCGATGCGCTGCTGGGCGAACTCACCGGGACTCGCGCGCTGGCGGCGGGATCGATCGCGCATCGATCGCTCGCGGACATCGATGACGGGATCGTGGCTCGACTCGGGGAGCGATCGGCGCTTGTGATGCCGCACGGCGGACCTCGCATCGTCGCGGCACTCGAGCGGTGGCTTGTCGGGCGCTGCAGCGAGGCGGTCATCGCGCCAGTGGCGACCTATCCAGAAGCAACCGATCTCTGCGAGGCGCTGGCACTCGCGACGATTGCGTGTGGAGCAAGCCCGCGTGCGATCCCCCTGCTCCTCGCTCAGGCGCAACGCCAGCGCGACCGAGCCGCCGAGTCATGGTCGACCGCTGACCGCGACCGTGCCAAGCGTATGTCTGCGCTCCTCGCGCCCGTGCGCGTCGTCGCCGTCGGAGCGGCGAATGTCGGAAAGTCGTCGCTGCTCAATGCGATCGCCGGGCGAACCGTCGCCATCGCGATGGACTTCGAAGGAACGACCCGCGACGCGGTTGCCGCGCGCGTCGAGCTCGACGGCCTCATCGTGGACTGGTTCGACACGCCGGGGATCCGAGCGACGGACGATCCGGTCGAACGCTCTGCGCAGTCGCTCGCGTCGCGGCTTCGCGAGGGGGCGTCGCTGTTCATCGAGATCTCCGCACCGGGAATCCCCTGCCCTGCCGTCGACGGAGCGATCGCACGCCTGCGGGTCTGCACTCGGATCGATCTCGACCCGGCGCGCGCGAGCGCCGAGGCTCGCCACGCCGACTGCTGCGTGAGCGCGACTGAGCGCACCGGGCTGACCGATCTCGCCCGCGCGGTACGCGGTGCCCTCGTCAGCGACGCGGATCTCGAATCAGCGGAGCCGTGGCTCTTCGACGAGCGACTCGTCAGAGTCCCATGATCGCGAAGCCGCTGTCGACGTAGACGACTTGGCCGGTGATCCCCGACGCAAGCGGCGACAGGAGGAACGCGCTCGCATTGCCGACTTCGGGGCCAGTGATGTTGCGATGGAGCGGCGCCTTCTTGATGACCCAGTCGAGAATCTCGCCGAAGCCTCCGACGGCCATCGCGCTCATGGTGCGGACCGGCCCGGCGGAGACCGCATTCACCCGGATGTTCTTCGCGCCAAGTTCCATGGCGAGGTATCGCGTCGATGACTCGAGCGCCGCCTTCGCGACCCCCATCACGTTGTAGCCGGGCACGGCCTTCTCGGAGCCGTAGTAGGTCAGCGCGACCATCGACCCACCCTTCGTCATCAGTGGCGCGGCGCGCTGGGCCATCGCGATATAGGTGTAGGCGGAGATGTCGCAGGCGGTCGTGAAGACGGCGCGCGGAGTCCCCGCGAATCTCTCGGGCTTGAGCCAGTCCTTGTCGGCGTACGCGATGCAGTGGACGAGGAAGTCGATCGAACCGAACTCCGCGCCGATCTTGGCAAAGGTCGCGTCGAGCTGCTCGTCGCTCGCGGCATCCATGGGCATGAGCCATGGCGTCGCGAGACCAATCGCCTCCAGTGCCTTGCGCGTGCGCCGCTCGTTCTTCTCGCCAGGCAGGTGCGTGAACAGGCACTCGGCGCCCTCGCGCGCAAGCGCTTCGGCAATCGATGTGGCGATCGAATGTTCATTGGCGACACCGACCACCAATCCGCGCAGTCCTTGCATGAATCCCATCGCGCGAGACTAACCCATCTCGCTCGGTGCCGCTCAGCGTGGCGCGAGCAACTCCTTCGATGTCTTCAACTTGCGCCCGCGAACATAGGTCCCCGTGATGGCCGGCTCGCGCGCCAACATGATCACCGCGAACAGGTGCGCGTCGCGCGCAGAATTGGGATCGGGGTTCTTGTACATGTTCTTCAGGGTCGTGGCGTACCCGGGCACCTTGGCCGGATCCAACACCACGAAGTCCGCCTCCTTGCCGACATCGAAGTTCCCGAATCGATCTTCCTGATCAAGCGCGCGCGCACCGGCAAGCGTGCCCGTGAACAACAACTGCGCTGGATGCAGGGAAATCGACTGGTCATCGACCGGGTATGGATCGGTCCCGACGGGCGCGCGCTCCGAGATGTGCACCTTGAAGCACGAATTCAAGAGCTGCGGGACAAACATTTCGTCGCCCGCGCAATAGTCGCTGCCAATCGCCACATTCACCCCCGCGGCAATCGTCCGCCGCCACGGCATTGTCCCTGAGCCGAGGAACAACTGAGAGACCGGGCAGTGCGCGATTGAACTCCCTGTCTCTGCCAACCGGGCAAGTTCCTTATCGGTGCAGTGCACGCCATGCGCGAACACGCTGCGCCTGCCAAGGAAACTCTTGCCGCCGACTTGGGAGCCCGGGAGGAACTTCCCGTCATAGGTGTCCAAGTGACTCTCGACCTTGTACAGCGCCTTGGTCGTGTCGATCTCGCCGGTCTTCGGCCGCGCATTCTCGTCGAGGTGCGATGTGAAGTACACGCCGCGATCGCGATACTCGGCATACAGCTCTCCCAGCGCGGCCATCGTCTGGGGGGTGACCGAAAGACTGAACCGCGGCACAATCGCGACAAACTGCAACGCGTCCTTGAGCTCCTCGGGGGTTCGCGGATGCCACTTCTCGATTTCCGCGCGCACCAGACGAACCGCTTCCTCCTCCGAGGTCTTCTGCTTGGACCACTCGGGCGCGACAGTCTCGACCCCCCGACCGCACACGATGCGCAGCCCGCGCTCTCGGGCGGTTTCGAAGAGGCAGTCCTGCGCGTGCGGGAACGCTGAGCCGAAGATCACCCCCATCGTGGTGCCCGCGGTGATCATTCGGTCGCACCACTCGCTGGCGGCAGTGCACGCATAGGCCGGATCTGCCAGCAGACCTTCGGATGGAAACACGCAGTTGTTCAGCCACTCCAGCAGTTGCCCGCCGCCATAGGCATCGGCGCAGAACACCTGCGGGAAGTGCATGTGAGTGTCGACAAAGCCCGGCAAGATATAACTGCCCGGATGATCGATCACCTTGGCATTGGTCAAGTGTGCGGGCAGGTCCTTCCAATGGCCGCAATAGACAATGCGTCCGCTGCCATCAATCGCCAGTGCGCCTTCGGGGAACCACGCGAAAGCCTGCGCAGCCTCGGTGACCTTGGGCGCGCCGGCAATATGAACGATGTGGCCTCTATGAATGGTGACCATGACGAGTGTCTTTCGATGGGCAGTTGAACGCGTTGGTAATGTTACGGAGCGTTCCTTGCACACTCACCGAACAGCATGACCACTCAACCCCCGACTGACTCCGTTGCCACACTCATCACCAGAATGAGTTGCACGGCAGACGGTGCCGTTCCCATTCAGTACCTAGTCAAGCTGATGATGGCATGCTCCAGTTCCGCCGGATTCATCAATGCGGAGGTGACGCCATCGCAGACTGGCGAGCTCCATGAGTGGATGTTGGTGCAGCGCTTTCAATCAAAGGCGCACACGCAGGCCTGGCTGGACTCGAGGGAAAACTGAGCCTCCCCCGATTTCGTGGACACCCAAATTAGCGAGAATGCTCGCAAGGAGAGTGTCATGGACAAAGCATCGAAACGGGCCAAGCGCCCACGTCGTTCCTTCACGCCCGAGTTCAAAGCAGAGGCAGTTCGCCTCTGTCAAATCGGGGATCGCACCATCCCTCCGCATCGCGTCTGATCTCAACATCGGCGACGCCGCACTGCGCGAATGGGTGCGCCTTGCCAAGATCGACGCCGGCGATGGACCCGCCGGCGCACTGACAACAGAGGAGCGCGAGGAACTCACACGCTTG
>CANETX010000066.1 GCA_947441435.1 Planctomycetaceae bacterium | reverse complement strand
GCTGCGGAACTCGACCTGTAGCCACCAAGTTGCCCAACGGCTTCGGGCTCTACGACACGCTTGGCAATGTGTGGGAGTGGTGCAACGACTGGTACGCCTCCTACGCGTCCGCTGCGGCGACGAACCCGACGGGTCCTTCGTCGGGTTCGTACCGTCTGTTGCGCGGCGGCAGCTGGTTCAGCGACGCCGTCAGCTGCCGTGCGTCGTACCGCAGCTACGGCAGCCCCGATGGCGCCTACGACCTCGTTGGCTTTCGGGTCGCGCGGACTCCGTAGTCACTTCTTCCCATCTTTCATTTTCCATCTTCACGCTGTGCCTTCGTCTCAACAACGGCTGTGGGCTGTGAACCCCGCCGCCTCAAAGGCGGCGGCCCGCGCCACCCCCTTGAACAGGTGATCCACCTTACCGAATCGGTCACCGAAATCACCTGTTGGGGGGTGAACGCGTTCACTGCATCCGGCAGTTCGCAGGAACCGCATCGCTCACATCCGTCAGCACGCGAGCCGCAATCTCGATCGCGCGGGCCGCATCGTCATGCGAAACCGACGCGAGATCACCGGGATACCGGAATCGCCAGGCAAACTCCGTCATCAGCGCTGCCGCGTTCATGAGTTCCCCGAGTGAAGGCTGCAGTCGAGCCGCCACGCCGCCGCGATCCGTCAGGTTCGGAACCAGCCGGTATCAGCCCCCATGAATCAATCGCCCCTCACGCACGATCGTCCACGGGAGCGAGGCGACGACCCCGGATCGAGCTGCAAACTCACTCTCCCTGAACACGACCACGTCTGCACCACGCTCGAGTCCCCTGAGAACTTCGGCCGCAGTCCGCGGAGCCGACTGACGCTGATCCGCAGAGTCCCCCACGACCACCGCGAGGTCGATGTCGCTGTCGTCCCCACCCTCGCCACGAGCCTCGGAACCGAAGAGATAGACGCGCACCGGACGGTAGGCGTCCACGATTCGGCGCAGGATTTCGGGCAGGACTGCCGCGTTTCCTGAGGTCATGGAGAAGATGGTAGGCCGCGCGGCGCGCTCCGCTGCGCCGACCCTCTTGAATTGGTGATCCAGTGTCGTTTTTCGACACTCGTTCACCAATCCAAGCGCGACACGAGGGAGGCGATTCGCCGGCTGTCCATCAACGAGGCGGGGGCTCGCGTCCGAGCAGTTGCTCGGCATTGCACCCGATGTCGCGAGCAATCTTGCGGAGCAAGCTCGGCGCGATGTCGCGGGGATGACACGGGACAGTCGTCCCTCTGCCATCGCGCCTACGCGATCTTGAGCTGCTCGGTCCCGACGAAGGTCGACTCGATCTTGGGTTCACCATCCTCAAGGAGCATCGTGATGACCTCGGCCAGATGCACCCGGAGTTCCTCGATGGACGGCGCCTGCGAATGGGCTCCAGGCCATCCTGGGACATAACCGACGAACTCTCCGGTGAGTTCGTCGCGTTCATAGACCGCAGTAAACGACCTCATGGACAGCATCCTGGATTCACGCCCGCCGCGACCGTCGCGCGCCACCCCTCGAACAGGTGATTCACCTCACCGAATCGGTTGCCAAAATCACCTGTTGGGGGGTGGGCTACGATCAGAGTCCCAATGCTCCTTCGCCAGATCGCCGATGACCGCCTCGCGCAGTACGCCTACTTCATCGCCTGCCAGAAGACGAAGGAGGCGATCGTCTTCGATCCCGAGCGCGACATCGACCGCTACCTCGCACTCGCCGCGCGCGAGGGGATGAAGATCGTCGCGGTTGCCGAGACTCACATCCACGCGGACTTTCTCAGCGGCGCCCGCGAACTTGCGACTGCCACCGGCGCGCGTGCGTACCTGAGCGCGGAGGGTGGCCCCGACTGGCAATCGAAGTGGGCGCCGTCGGTCACGCATACGCTCCTTCACGACGGCGACACCTTCGCGATCGGCGGCATCGAGTTCCGTGCCATGCACACGCCGGGCCATACGCCTGAGCACATGTCGTACCTCGTCACCGATCGCGGCACCGGGGCGACGACTCCGATGGGCCTCATCAGCGGCGACTTCGTGTTTGTCGGCGATCTCGGGCGACCGGATCTTCTTGAGACGGCCGCTGGGCTGGAAGGCATCGCCGAGTCGAGCGCGCATGCCCTCTACGCAAGCGCGCGCCGATTCGTCGACCTGCCCGACGCGCTGCAGGTGTGGCCCGCGCATGGCGCAGGCAGCGCGTGCGGCAAGTCGCTCGGCGCGGTCCCACAATCGACCGTCGGCTACGAGAAGGCGACGAGCCCGATCTTGAAACTCGTCGGCAACGAGCGCGCATTTGTCGACGACATCCTGAGTGGCCAACCCGAGCCGCCGCTGTACTTCGCGCGGATGAAGACGCTCAATCGCGATGGCGTCCCGCTGCTGGGCGAGATGCCGCAGCCGCCGTCGATCACGAATGTCGCGAGCCACGCATCCGAGTGGGAGAAGCCCGGCACGATCATCATCGACACTCGCCCATGGGCAGC
The DNA here is from genome assembly GCA_947441435.1 of Planctomycetaceae bacterium. GTDB lineage: Bacteria > Planctomycetota > Phycisphaerae > Phycisphaerales > SM1A02 > F1-60-MAGs104. The sequence goes on along the minus strand of CANETX010000066.1, from coordinate 8,408 downwards.
CTTCCGCGACGGCCATCTCCCCAATTCGATCTGGGCCCCGACGAGCATGATGTTCTCGATGGTCGCGGGCTCGTACGCGAAGCCCGAGGAGAAGATCGTCCTCGTCGCGGACGGCGCGCGCGCCGACGAACTCATCCGAAGCCTCGTCCGCATCGGCTACGACCACATCATTGCGCTTGTCACTCCTGATGCAATCGCCACTGCGCCGAAACTCGAGCGCACCCCCGAGATCACCGTGAAGGATGCAGCCGCAGCGGCAAGTGCGAGCGCCGCCGACGCCTTCATCCTCGACGTCCGTGGCGCTTCCGAGCACGCGGCTGGCTGCGTCAACGGCTCGACCAATGTCGCCTACACGCGACTTGCCGCGCATCTCGCCGGGCTCCCGCGCGACAAGCGTCTCGTTGTGCACTGCGCCCTTGGCGGTCGCTCCGCCGCCGCAACCTCGATGCTCCGTCGCCTCGGGTTCGATGCGGCGAATGTCGCAGGGGGCTTCGAGGAGTGGAAGCGCCAGGGATTGCCCGTTGCACACCCCGCGCCGGCCTCAAGCGCCGCGTGCTGCTCACCCTAACCGCCGCACTTGCTGTCCGTGGGATTGGTCGGATATTCGAGGAAAACTCGAATGGATGACCAATTCTGGGGGGGGAGGCCGTGCGATGTCGGGCGCGCCGCTACCGGAACGGGATCGCCGACAGCTCCACACCCTCCGTGCGCTTCTCGAACTGCTTGAGCGCCCACTCGTCGGCAAAGAGCACCACTTGGTTGCCGTCGCGGTCCGTCGCGTGGGTCGCATCTGACAAGAGCTCCGGCCGCCAGTCGCCCGCCGCTGCGCCTGCCGCACCGCCCGCCGCGCTCGCCCCGCCCGCACCAGCCCCCGCCTTGCGCCACCACCGCGCGATCCGCCAGCGTGCGCCTTCCATCCGCGACTCCGCGCCATACTCCGCCTTCAACCGGTACTGCACAACCTCGAACTGCAGCACACCGACCGCCGTCAACAGCGGCCGCGTCGCGTGCCCGCTTCCAACCATCAGGATCTGCACGACGCCCTCCTGCAGGAGTTGCTCGAGTCCCAACTGGAACTTCTTCGCGTTGCCTGGCTGCGGGTTCACGATGTAGGTGAACACCTCAGGTGGAAAGCGGGGGATCTCGTCGAAGACGATCGTGCGATCCTCGGTCAACGTGTCGCCAATCCGCAGCGCATCCTGCCCGACGATGCCGACGACATCGCCTGCGCGCGCCTCCTCGACCGTCTCGCGCTGCTGTCCAAACAGTTTCTGCGCATTCGACAGGCGGATACGTCTCCCCGACTGCGCATGCACGACGCTCATCTCGCGAGTGAAGGCCCCCGACACGACGCGCACGAACGCGATGCGGTCGCGATGCCTCGGGTCCATGTTCGCCTGGATCTTGAAGACGAAGCCGCTGAAGGCCGGATCCTCCGGCTGCACCAGCCGCTCGCCAACGGGCCGCGCCCTCGGCGGCGTCGAGTGCGCGAGAAAGCCATCAAGGAGCAGCTGCACGCCGAAATTGTTGCTCGCGCTGCCGAAGTACACGGGGGTCACCGCCCCCGCGAAGACGCGCTCCTGTTCGAAGGTCTCGCCCGCTCCTTGCAGCAACTCGATCTCCTCGCGCGCGCGCGCGGCGTCATCCGGCTCCAGCCGCTCCGTGAATGTCGCGTCATCGAGTCCGCCAACCGCGACCGGTGCGACATACGCACCCTGCCTCGTCCGCTCGAACAACTGCACCTGGTGCGTCAACCGGTCGTACACGCCGCGGAACGTCGGCCCCGACCCGAGCGGCCAATTCACGGGGAACGCGCCGATCCCGAGCACCGTCTCAAGTTCATCGAGCAATTCCAGCGGATTGCGAATCGGCCGATCGCACTTGTTCATGAAGGTGAAGATCGGCACGCCGCGCTTGCGGCACACCTCGAACAACTTGCGCGTCTGCGCCTCGATGCCCTTGCCCGCGTCAATGACCATGATCGCCGCGTCGACCGCGGTGAGCACCCGATAGGTGTCCTCGGAAAAGTCATTATGCCCCGGCGTATCGAGCAGGTTCACCCGGTAGCCGTCGTAGTCGAACTGCAGCACCGTCGAACTCACTGAGATGCCACGCTGCTTCTCGAGCTCCATCCAGTCACTCGCCGTTGCCCGCTGGTGCTTGCGCGCGGTCACGCTTCCCGCAAGGTCGAGCGCGCCGCCGTACAGCAGCAACTTCTCGGTCAGCGTCGTCTTGCCCGCGTCGGGATGCGAGATGATCGCGAAGGTTCGTCGTGGCAGTGGAGGTGCACTCATGAGCGGGCCCCGACTCACCATCGGGGAGGGGAACTGTAGCGCAGCGAACGCCTACGCTTTCGCCATGAAGAAGGCGTTCATCTTGCTCGTGGGAGGCACCGTAACGCTCATCGGCGTCGCGCTCCTCGTGCTGCCGGGGCCTGCGTTCATCGTCATTCCCGCAGGTCTCGCCATCCTCGCCATCGAGTTCAAGTGGGCGCGTCGCTGGCTCGACTGGACGAAGGCCAAGGCGAAGGAACTCGCCGACAAGGCCAAGGCGAAGCTGGGAACAAAGCGAAACGACGCGTAGCCTCCGCGGATGGTCATGGATCGACCGACGCCGCCCCGGCCGTCAGCTTCGGATGCGGCGTCCCCGCGGTCGACACTCACGCGGCTCTACGGAAGCCGCACGATGCTGGTGCTCGCGGTGCTCGGCCTCTCCGGCGGCATCCCAAACCTTCTCGCCACGAGCATCGCCCCTGCGTGGACAACCATCTCTGGCTGGGAAGTCGAAGCGATCGGCCTCCTCGCGTTCCTTCAACTTCCTTACGCCCTCAAGTTCCTCTGGGCACCCGTCGTCGACCGCGTGCGCCTTCCCTTCGCCGCGCGACTCGGGCAACGCCGCTCGTGGATTCTTGTCACACAGGCCGGCGCCATCGCCGCAATCCTCGCGGTGGCTGCATGGGGTCCCGGCAACGCCGCATTGCCCGACGCCGCCGCATCGCCCGGAGACGCCGCGACTGCCGCCACCGAGTCCTCTCATGCGATGGTCTTCATGTGCCTCCTCGCGCTCCTCGTCTTCTTCAGCGCTACGCAGGACATCGTCGCGGACGCGTATCGCACCGAGTCGCTCACCCCGAGCGAATTCGGCGCCGGGGCAGGGGTGTTCGTCTCGGGATACCGCGTCGCATTCGTCGCGCTCGGCGCAATTGTGCTGGTGCTCGCTCCCAAGATCTCATGGCCGGTGGCGGTCAGCCTTCTGGCTCTCGTCGCCGGGTATGCAATGATCTGCACGCTCGCCGGAAGCGAGCCCGCCAATCGAGCCGCGCCCGTCTCGGGGACTCGCGCCGCCATCCTCCAACCCTTCGTACTCCTCGCACGCCGATGGCGATGGCGACTCGTCGCGCTCGTCGCCTTCGTCCTCATCTTCCGTCTCCCGGACCAGATGGGCAACGCGATGACCACGCCCCTCATTCTGAACGGGCTCGGCTACTCGCCCGAGCAGCTCGGATGGGTGCGCCAAGCCTTCGGCTTCACGCTCACGATCTTCGGCGCGCTCGCAGGAGGTTGGATGGTCGCGCGCATCGGTCTCCTCAAGTGCCTGATCGCATTCGGCATCCTCCAGGCCGTCAGCAACGCAGGATTCCTCCTCCTCGCCGACGCATTCGCAGCGACGACCGCGCACGCGGCCGCGACCCCCGCGCCACTGAGCGCACTCATCGGCGTGATCGCGATCGAAAACTTCTCCGGGGGACTCGTCTCCGCAGGATTCGTCGCCTTCCTCATGTCGGTGTGCGACCGCACACAAGTCGCGACGCAGTACGCACTCCTCACGGCGCTCATGGCCCTCGGCGGCGCCATCGCCGGAGGCGCGAGCGGCTACCTCGCCGCGCACTTCGACTACCCCGCGTTCTTCCTCATCACCATCCTCGTCGGCATCCCCGGGATCGCGCTCATCGCAGGCGTACGATCGCCGAAATGAACGCTCTCATTCGGTGCGCCGCGCTGGCGGCATCAGCCGCCCTCGTCGCGTGCCACGCCACCCAATCGTCCTCCACGCAAGCCAACGACGCCAAGCGCAAGACCTTTCTCGAGGAACAGGCGGATCTCAGCCAGCTTCGCGCGCAAATGCGCCCCATCGCCCGCCAAGTCGCGATGCGGGTGCCGATCGATTGCGACTTCGCTCTCGCGGGCATCACGGATCCCACGATGCGCGCGACGCTCCTTGACATCGCCGCGAACGCTGGGATCTACACCGTCGTGCGCGTCGACTCCCCGGACCCTCGCGTCGGCCTCGCCGACCTGCTGGTGACGGGCGCAACGGTCGCGGAAGCACTCACGGTCGCGGCGCAGTCGGGGCCGTATCCGACGCTCACTCCCATGATCGCGACCTTCTCCGAGTTCAAGCAGGAACTCGACAAGCTCGCGCTCGAGTGGCTCCCAGACGACGTGCGCGCGCAGGTCGAAGCGAACATCGCGCGCGCCAAGGCCGAGGGAGTGCAGCAAACCTCGGGCATGCTGCGAGTCGTCAGCCTGCTCGTCTCCAAGCCAGAACTCCCCGCCAGCCTCCAAGTCGAATCCTCATTCATCAGCTTTGATGATGGTGGACTCCTCGAGCGCGGGCTCGGAGAAGTCAAGAAGACGCAACTGGGCGTCCGTCAGGTCGCGGACATCGCCGCGCTGCTCCCGCAAGCGCTCGAGTACCGCATGAAGCGTGTCCTCGCGTCAGCACTCGCGGACGGGGCGCTTGTCGAGATGCGCCGGGACATCTCGTCGATCGCCGACGACATGAGGAAGCTCGACGCGCTCAAGGGGCTGGAGTCCCTGAAGCACCTTGAGGCGCTCTCCGCCCTGGAGGGCCTGTCGTCGCTCAAGGGTCTGTCGGCACTCGAGAAACTCGATCGCCTCGCCGCACTAGACCAGCTCGACAAACTCGGCGGCATCGAGCACCTCGCGAATCTCCAGACTCTTGAGACCCTCGACGCGCTTCAGCCCCTCGAGGAGCTGCGCGAGGCACGGGTCCTCATCGGCGGAATGTTGTTCGGTGGTCTGGTCCTCCAAGCGGGAATCCTCGCGTGGGCGATCCGGCGTCGCTAGCATTCCGCTATGACCCCAGAGACGGCAGCGGCATTCAAGCAACTCCACGGCGCCAGCCTGAAGGCGGGGGCGCTCGACACCAAGACCAAGGAGCTTATTGCGCTTGCGATCGGTGTTTCACGGCTCTGCGGGGATTGCACCGTGCACCACACGAAGGCCGCGAAGGCGGCTGGCGTCACTCTCCCCGAACTTCATGAGGCGCTTGATGTCTGCACGCTCATGGGTGGAGGTCCTGCAACGGTCTATGGAAAGAAGGCCCTCGAGGCGTACGGCACCTAGCCATAATTCTAGAAATCACGCTTCAGCGGAATTTTCGTGAAACTTGGGAAATAGACGCATACCAAATCCGTTGCGTTCGAATAGTGCATCACTCGTGGGTCCCCACCCCGCCACCACCGCTAGGAAACCTAATGAACACAGTTTGTATCCGAAAGTATCCCAACCGTCGCCTGTATGACACCAGTCGTTCTTCCTTCATCACAAGCGGACAGCTCCACGACATCGTTCGTCATGGCACCCAGATCCAGGTCATCGAGACCGCATCTGGCCGCGACATCACGAACATTGTGCTGATGCAGACCGTGATTGAGCGAGATCCGAGCCGCATCCTCTCGCTCCCCACTGACAAGATCCACGATCTCGTCCGTGGCGTCGAGTGCGGATGTGCGCCGGCCGCCAACGCCGCGCAGGCTCCCTGAGCCCATTCGTCTCGGTCGTCCTCCTCGTCATCCTGTCGGTGGCTCAGGCTCCTCAGAGATGAGATGCCTGAGCCGCCGAATCTCAGGGAAGCACCACGCGACCGCCCCCACGACGGCGATCGTCCCGAGCCCCCCTGAGACGACGCTGATGACCGGCGTGAATAGCCGGGCCACGAGGCCGCTCTCGAACGCTCCGAGTTCGTTGCTGCACTCGATGAACAGCGAGTTGACGGCACTCACCCGACCACGCAAGTGATTCGGTGTGCGCGCCTGCACGAGCGTGTGCCGGATGATGACGCTCACGTTGTCGACCGCGCCTGAGATGAAGAGCATCACGAGGCTCAGCCAGATCCACGAGGAAAGGCCGAACGCGACGATCGCCACTCCGAACGCGGCGACGCACAGAAGCAGCGTCGGTCCGGCGCGCCGCATCCTCGGTCGCGCTGCGAGCCAGACCGCCATCACGAACGCGCCGAGATAGGGGGCGGCCTTGAGCCAACCGAGCAGTTCAGGTCCTCCGCCGAGAATTTCGTCGGCGAAGATCGGCAGGAGCGCCGTCGCGCCGCCCAGGAGCACGCCGAACAGGTCGAGCGTGAGCGTGGCGAGAATCGTCCGCTCCTTCCAGATGTGACCCATCCCCGCGAGCATCGACTTGAGGGTCATCGCTCCAGTCGCGCGCGACTCTTCCCGTGGACGAAGGCGGCCGACCAACAGCGCCAAGACGAGAATGAGCCCGGCGCTCACGAGGAGGACCGCCCAACTCGGCACGCCAAACCCAAGCAGCAGCCCCGCAATGATTGGCCCGCACACGGCTGACGCCTGGAAGATCCCACTGTTCCAGGTGACGGCGTTCTCGAAGTTGTCTGGCTTCACAAGCAGCGGCAGCAGCGAGTTGCGGCTCGGCCCATTGAAGCTGCGCACGCACCCCGATGCCATCAGGAGCACGTACCAGATCCACACTGGGGCCGCCAAGTAACTCGCAAGCGCAAACGCGAGCGCGATCCCGACGAAACCGAACTGCGTTATGGCGAGGATGCGCTGGCGACTGTGGCGATCTGCGGCATGGCCCGCAACGAGCGCGAGTGCGATCACCGGCACCGCCCGGGCCAGGCCCGCGAAGCCGAGCACCAGCGCGTCGTGGGTCTCGAGCCAGAGATCCCACAGCACGACGGTCGTCAGCATCTGCAGTCCCATGCCCGAGCACAGGAATCCCGCGGCGAAGATCGCGTAGTTGCGCTCGCGAAGGACGCGGGTCAGGTGCGAGAACGACATCGATCTATCTGTACAGGAAACACGTCTTGCGTGCGATGACCGAGGGCTCGACCGGCCGATACCTTCACACGATGACCGTCGCCCAAGACCGTGCGCTCGCGGCCCGCCTCCTGTGCGTCGGATTCGCGGGACCGGCGGTCGACGAGGACCTCAAGGAAATGCTTGCGGCCGGGGTGAGCGGCGTGATTCTGTTCGCGCGCAATGCGACGAGCCGCGAGGGGGCTGCGGCGCTTGTGGCGCAAGTGAAACGCGAGGCGGCGCGCGTCGGGAACCCCGGGATCTTCGCTTGCATCGACCACGAGGGAGGGCGCGTCGTGCGGCTTGCATCCGGGATGTCCGTCGTCGAACCAATGCGTGCGATCGGCGCACAAGGGCCGGCGCGCTCCCGCGAAGTCGGTGCGACGTTTGCGCGGGATCTTCGCTCGGCGCACGTCGACCTCGACTTCGCCCCGGTCGTCGATGTCGACAGCAATCCAGCGAACCCGGTGATCGGCGCGCGGGCCTTCGGCAGCGACCCCGCCACAGTCAGCGCGTGTGCGACGGCGTTCATCTCAGGCTTGCAGGTTGGTGGGGTCGCCGCGTGCGCCAAGCACTTCCCCGGTCATGGCGACACTGATCTCGACAGCCATCACGACCTCCCTCATGTGAGTCACTCGATGGAACGGCTTCGCGCGGTGGAGCTCCCTCCATTCGCGGCGGCGGTCCGCGCGGGAGTCGCATCGATCATGACCGCGCACATCGTCTTCGACGCAGTCGATGCGGGGGTTCCCGCGACGATGAGCAAGAAGTGGATCGACGGGATCCTGCGCAAGGAATTCGGTTACGACGGCGTCGTCTTCAGCGACGACCTTGAGATGGCCGCGATCGCCGATCGCACAGGTGTCGGCGAGGCGGCGGTGCGCGCGATCTCTGCAGGAGTCGACTGCGTCCTCGTCTGCCACCGCATCGACCGCCAGCGCACGGTGATCGACGCGCTCGCGAAGGCAATCTCCGATGGCACGCTCCCGCGCGAACGCGCGCTTGAGGCCGCGGTCCGACTCGATCTCCTTCGCGTGCGGTACGCGCGTTAGCGGCGCGCGAGCGCCCGACGCATCGCAGCGAGCGTCCGCGCCCCCACATGATGCTCGATTCCCTCCGCGTCGCGCACTGCGTCCGCGGCAGGAACTCCAATCGACTCAAGGAAGGCGAGGACTGTCGCATGTCGTTCGCGCGACGCGCGGGCCATGCGCCGCCCCGACGGCGTCAGCGCGATCGGCCCATGGCGCTCCGTCGTCGCCAGTCCGGCCCGAGCGATCCGCCGGACGATGCGCACGACGGTCACATGGCTCACGCGCATGGAGAGGGCCAG
>CANETX010000065.1 GCA_947441435.1 Planctomycetaceae bacterium | reverse complement strand
TCAACGAGGCGATCATCCCATGCCGACGATCCTGCACACCCGTGGACTCACGCTCGTCGAGACACTTGCATCGCTCGCGTGTGCTGGAGTGGCGATTTCAGTTTTCAGCGGCGCGGCGATGATGCTGCGTCAAGGCAGCGGCGAGGATGCGTCCAAGGCACACATGGCCGCGCTCTTCCAGTCGCACGAGCAGTACGCCAAGTCGAACAACGGGAAGCAGTGGTGCGCGCACCTCGACAACTTCGGCGCTGGTGGCGCAGGTGGTTGCAACTCCTATGTCGCGCTGTACCCCTGCCCGCCGCAGCAGGTGGCCGGAACGGATGCCAACGGCGCCACTTGGGGATTCTGGCTTGGAGGGGGGAACTGCGGCTCCTTGCCCGGCAATTGCGGCAATTGGTCGGCCTACCTGCCGTCTTCAATGGCCTGGACGGACGGATGGTTCGGTTCTTGGAAGATGATCAATGTGCGTTCCTTCCATGACTATGTCGATGGGCGCTTCTACGACGAGACGTTTTACGCACCCAATGACACCGCGGTGTATGCAGCAGCGGCGCCCCAATTCTCGAATCCGGCAGAGTTCGCCTACCCGCCGACGCAGATGGTCTGGTCGAGTTACGCAATGTCCATGTCGGCCATGTGGCACCCCGATGTGTTCCGTGGGCCTGCGCAGGGCGGGTACCAGAATCCCTACAACTTTCCTGCTGCGTATACACGGCAGGATCTTTCGGCAGCGGCGTTCCCCGAACTGAAGTCGCTCATGTTCGAGAGGAACTGGAACCAGTCGCCACCCGCCAGCAACCAGCATTACAACCTGAGCGCCGCGAGCCGTCCCGTCACGCTCTTCTATGACGGACGGGTCGGGAACATCCCGAATCTGGTTGCGGTGATCGACGATGCCCGTATCAGGCAGCAGTCCAACGACAACCTGTGGTGCCGAAACAGCCCTGCCGGCGGCGCTGGTTTCTTCGGGCAATACTCCGGATATCCCATCGACAACACTTACACGAGCCACTCCGTCCTCACGACACGGGGCATCCTCGGCCGCGATGTGCTCGACACCCGCTGCCGGGTTGGCGGCTTCGAACTTGCGCTGCTCTTTGGCAACTGGGGTGGCACTGCTCCCGACATCGTGCTCGACGGGACAGTCAACGGCTACGACCTGACGCGGGTGCTCGACTGCTGGGGCGGCTGCTCGGAGTGAGCTGGGGCCCACCACATGAATCGCCAGAGCATCGAGGCCATTGCACGGACACTGACCGACGCCCGCGTGCCGTTCATCGTCGTGGGCGGGCTCGCCGGATTGCCGAAAAGGGAATGACCGTGCTGAACTTCCACAGCGACCAGCACTTCGATGCGGATTGTGCGGCTTGAAATGCTGCTCCGACTCAAGCAGCAGGCCGGTCGCCCGCAAGATCTGGCCGACATCGCCGAGTTGCGACTGCTTCATGGAGGCCATGGAGGTGCACCCGATGCCTGAGCCGATCGACTGGAGTCTGACGACATTTGAGGGGAACCGCAGGCGTCAACATGAGGCCTTTCGCGCGCTTTCGTTCCGAGAGAAGTTGGTGCGGCTCGAGCAGATGGGCGAGGTCGCCCGGATCTTCGCGGCTGACAAGCCGCGGCCGCATGGAAACAGCACGCGGCCTGCGCCCTCCTATCCTCGGCGCGATGGCGAAGCTCGGTAATGTTCAGCGGCTGCGGGTCCTCAAGGAGACCGATGCGGGGGCGTACCTCGACGGCGGAGCGCTCGGCGAGATCCTGCTGCCGGGGCGATACCTTCCCCGCCGCCGCCCGCTGCCCGCTGAATTCGAGATCTTCCTCTATCGCGACTCGGAGGATCGCCTCGTTGCGACCACTGAGCGGCCGCGCGCGATGGTCGGGGAGTTCGCGTGTCTGCGCGTCAAAGACTTCGTCGAGGGAGTCGGAGCATTTCTCGACTGGGGACTCTCGAAGGATCTCCTCCTCCCGATGAGCGAACAGCCGGTCGATGTGCGCGTCGGCGACAGCATCGCCGTGTTCGTGGAGATCGATCCGGCCACGGACCGGCTGATCGCGTCCGCGCGGCTCAAGCACCGCATCTGCACGGACACCGAGGGGCTCGCTGAAGGGATGGCCGTCGATCTCCTCCTCGCAGAGGAGACGCCGATGGGATTCAACGCCATCATCAACCAGAAGTGGATGGGACTCCTCTATCGCTCGGATGCGTCGGCGACGCTGATGGTTGGATCGACGACGCGTGCGTTCGTGAAGGCGATCCGGGAAGACGGCAAGATCGATCTCACCCTCGAAGAGCCTGGGTACGGCCGGACGGAGGGAATCGGCGAGCGCATCCTCGCGGCGCTCGTCGAGGCGGGTGGGCATCTCGACCTCGATGACGCAACGCCACCAGAGACCATCCGCAGCGAGTTCGGTGTCTCGAAGCGCGCATTCAAGCAGGCGCTCGGTCGGCTCTACCGCGAGCGCAAGATCACGATGGGAAATCCCGGGATCGATCTCGTCGGCGGCGGTCCCGAACTTTCCGAAGACCGTCCCTAAGCCGACCGGGTTGCCCGAGGCGCAGGCAGCGCAACGGTCGAAGTGAGCGTCACCTTGAGCGCTTCGAGCACCCTCGCCGCCCGTTCCAGCGTGACCCCGAAGTACTCATTGCGCTCGTCTCGCGAGACCTGCGACTCATGGATATCCAGCCGCCGGGCAAGTTCGCGCTGGGACACCTGTTGGCCAATCCTCAGGGCAATCAACAACTGGCCGAGCCCTCGCAGGTTGTCCAGCTCATTGAACTCCAGCCGACGGAGTCGTTCGTAGCTTTCGACTTCCTCCCTGAGTTGCAGGTGGAACGAGTCCATCGGATCCATCACCCGCTGGAGTTCCTCGGCCGCCAACCCGGACTGTTCCAGTCGCTCACGATGGCCAACGAGCCTTGCGGACTCCTCCGTGAGGCGGACCATCGCCTCCCGGTACTCGGCCTCGCTGCGAATCACGGGTGCGTCCCGCTGCACAGCTTGAGGATTCCCCTCGGCGTTCCATCGCGACGCGACCGGCGGAAGGCCGACGGGAACTCCATCTCATTGCCCCACCGATCGCGGATGCCGCTGAGCAAGCCCGGAACATGGGGGTAGAGCTCGATCCTGTACTTGTGCCACATCGGGAGTTGCCGCTTGGGAGAACCGCGACAGGAGCGCCGCGATGCCGGGTCCCATGTCCAGATCCCACCCGCGTCGAGGCGATTCAGATCTCGGGCGAGTTGGCCGCTCTTCAGCGGTGCAAGTTCACACTCGAAGTATCCATCGATGTCGTTGGGATGGTCTTTCTCCTCGACGAACGACCCATCGGCGAAGACGGCGGTGACTCCCACCTGCCAGAGTTGCCGCGTGAGCACCTCCAAGTTGTGGACGAGATGCGCGCGCCAAGCCGAGTCCCAGCAGCTCCGCTCGGCCTGAGCCTGAGGTCCAATGATGAGGATCGACTGCCGCAACTCATCGAAGGTCACATCGAACTCACCCGGGGGGAGAAGTCCCTTTGAGTTGAACGGCGGAATCACCGCCACAGCGATGGGACAATCCACATTGACACTATAGTTGTGCTTGACATTTCTGTCAAGTATTGTAACCGGGATTTCCTACAGTTCTCCCATCGCATCCAAAGTTCTGGGTGATCGCGGACCCGAACAACCGCGACTGCGGCGGATCTACTGCCCCGCCGCGTAGGCGAGACGGGCCATCGACTCGAGGAGCCCCGACTTCGCGATCGCGTACGAGCCGCGCGCATCAGCGAGCGATGCCTCGAGTTCGATCAGTTCCGTGGAGGTCGTCAGCCCGGTGACGTATGCCTCGTGGATCGCGTCGTAGGAATCCTTGGCGCTCGCGACGAGTGCCTCGGCGGCCTCGAGCCGTCGACGATTGGCAACGATGTCGAAGTAGGCGTCCCACACTTCACCGGTGGCCTCAAGCCTGATGGACTCAAGTTCGTGTTCCGCTTCCGACTGCGATGCACGCGCCCCACGCAGCGTCGCCGCACGCTCGCCGCCGTCGTACACCAGCCACGACCCCTCGAGGCCGATCCCCCACTGCGTCTGGAATGAGTCGGCCGGTCCCGATGATCCGGGCATGTACGAGTTGAGGTCCATGTCCATGAATCCGAACGACCCCGCAAGGTCGATGGTCGGCATGAACTCCGCCTCGGCGTGTTTGACCGACTCGCGTGCGGCCGCGACGCGTGCGATCGCCGCACCGATGTCCGGGCGCGCTCCCAACGCAGTCGCCACGAGAGCGTCGACCGATGCATCGATTCCCGAAGGCACGACGAGCTCGTCGAGTGTCGCGACCCGCATCGCCTCGTTCGCCGGCAGCCCAAGGACTACGGCGAGCGCCGCCCGCGCGTCGTAGGTGACTGCGCGCGCCGACTCGTACTCGTAGTTGGCGCGAGTGAATTCGCGGCGGGCTTCGAGCGCGTCGGGGCGCGTCAGGAGCCCGAGCACCGTCTGCTCCTCGATGTCCGCGAGGCTGGTCCGCTCGAACTCAACCGTCATGCGAGCGGCCTCTTCGGTGACCCGTGCCGCCGCCAACCTGAAGTACGCGGACTGGACTTCGTAGACGAGTTTCTGGACGCGCCGCTGGAAGTCGAAACTCGTCGCGCGCAGCATCTGGGCTGCCGTCGCCGTGCGCGCGTCTCGGCGGCCGAAGTCGACGAGACGCCACGTCAGGGTTGCCGCACCTTCTCCCTGAAACCCCGTCGATGTCTGCGCTCCGTCCGTTGTTGGATACAGGAACCGCGACTGTCCGGCGCTTCCCTCGAGGGCGATGCGAGGGAGGTAGGCGCTCTGGGCGCGCTCGACAACCGCGGCGGCAGCGCGAACTCGCTCCCACTGCGCCCGAGTCGACGGATTCCGCAGGAGCGCCCGATCGATGGCCGCTGGCAGGGTGAGCGAACCTTCCGGTCTTTCGATCTCCGGAGCGCTCTCCGCAGCGCTCTCCGCCGCCAACCCGGCGATGGCTGGATTCACGCTCGCGTCCGGAATGATGCTGTGCGGGTGGTACTCGGCGAGGTTGGCGAGCGCGTCATCGAAAGGACTACGCGAGGCGCAGCCCGCCGCGAGTGCGACGACTGCCGAGAGTGCCGGGAACCAGACAGTCTCGCCACGCCATCGAACCCTGCTCGGTGTCATCATCTCTCTCCTCTATCGGCCAACGGGCCGCAATCTGTCGATCCAGTCCATCTCTCAGCAACCGCGAACCGCTCGCGGAAGACCTCCAACCTCTCGGCCGCAGCGAATACCGCTGTCAGGATCGGGATCCCCCAACTCGTCATCGCACCACTATCCCGCTGCTGTTGGAGCGTGCGTCCGAGGTCGCCTTCCAGTAGCGCAAACGCGGCAATGCGAGAGGACGGGCCAATTGCGCCGGGGGGCGTGCTCGGCCCAACGCCGCGCGCTGCGTTGCGATCCCACTCGCTCGCAAGTTCTGCAAGCATCGACGCACAGAGTTCAAACGATCGAGTCAATTGCGCGGCAACGACATCAGGGGGTCGGAGGTTGGCAAGAAGCGACCTCGACTCCGCGAGTTGCACCGTCGCTCGGATCAGCAGCCGATTGTCGGTGAGGGCGTCAACGGCTGCCGCGTGCGACCACCGGGCTCCAGCCGTCGTCGGCTCCGAGTCCGCCTCCCCGATGGCGGACTCAATCGTGCTGCACCACGCGAACGAGGCAACCTGCTGCCCGACGAGGACCCGCGTGCGTTCAGCGGCACTCGTCATCCCCGGAGGTTGGGCACGCATCAGATCGGCGATGCTCTGAACGAATCGCGCCATTCCTCGTCGATAGGTCCGCTGCGCGGTGCGCGGGTAGACGAGCATCGCGATCGCCGCAAAGACTGTGGCACCGATCACGATCCCAAGCGCGCGACTCGTCGGCGGCCAGAGGTCGATGCTCGGCTGCATCGAACCGGTCACGCCGATCGAGAATGCGAATGCCGCCTGCATCCCGAAGTACGCGACTGATGGCCCCGCGGCGTTGAGGTAGCACAGCGGCGCGCTCACCACTCCAGTGAAGACCAGCAGTCCGGCAACTGATGTGAGGTCGGGAACCACCCAGAAGATCCCGAAGAGGGCGATGACTCCTCCGACCACCGCCCCGAGTGCACGGGTTCCTGCCTTGGACAAGATCGCGCCCACTGTCGGGGTTGCCGCGAGCATCGTGCAGGTCGTGACCATCGTGAGGCCAAGGGTCCAATGCGTCATGATGCCAAACACCAAACACAGGAGCACGGCGAGCATGGTCTTGAAGGCTTCCAGCGCCAGTTCTGGATTGAATGCCGAAAACGGTGCGGGCACCAACAGCGGCGCGGGGGCGATGAATGAGGCGGCGGCCTCAGTGAGCGACGCCGAGTGGGCCGAGGCCGATGCGGTTTCGAGCGCCGTGCACTTCGTCGTCGTCGCGTGCAGTCCCTCGACGATGGCATCGAAGCGCGTGACTTTCTCAAGTGGCCAGTCGTGCAGGGTTCCAGCCGCACGCAGTTCCGCGATCGCCTGATCGAGCGTGCGCCGTGGTGCGTTGGGGTCCGCCTGCGCGGGCAACCCGGCCTGCGCGAGTGACTCGTCCTCGCGCTCGACGGAGGCAGCGAGGCGTTCAATCCGTGCCTGCAATGAGCGCGCGCAGGTCGCGATCTCGGGTCGAAGCGGCGCGATCGCCTCGGCGCCGCCGGGTCGACGGAACTCGACGGCGAGCTCGTAGGCACCCATGCGGAGTGACTCTGCGAGAGTGACAATGTCGCGCCACGCCTCCGCGCGAGCGCGCATCGATGACCCCTCGCCGAAGGTGAGCGCCAACTGCGTCATCTGGACGGAGAGCCGCTCGCTACTCGGCGGAAACAGGTCGAGCGCCCTCGGCGGAGCGAGCGAGTCTGCGACAAGCGGATCGAGCGTCCCCGCGACGGCGCGCAACTTGCTCGCGAGCGAACTGCGCAGGCTCCCCGTCGCCGACACTGGCCAGAGGAGCGCGTTCGCGAGGACGGCGATCATGACTCCGACGGAGATCTCCGTGAATCTCCCCCACGCGGTGGCTGACACGCTCGCGGGATCTTGCAGTCCGGTGTAGGTCACCAACACGCTCGTGAAGCCCAGCAGCAGGAAGGCATAGGGATAGAAGACGCTGCGGAGCATCAGGTAGGTGGCGATGAAGACCGTGGCCCCGATGGCGAGGAACAGCGCCGGTGAGAACTGCGCGAAGAGCACATAGAGGGCGAGTCCGACGAGGCATCCGCCTGCGGTCCCCAGGATGCGCATGATCGCCTTCTGGATGCCGGGCACCTCGTCGAGCGGTGTGAGGGCGAGCACGGTGAGAACCGCCCAGAATGGCGCCGGGAGATGCGCAATGTTGCCCCAGAGCACAACGGCGAGCACCGCGATGAGCGTGCGAAGCGCCAGGCGCCAGCGTCGCGGCGTCCACCTCAGGTCCGCGTAGACCCTTGGGTACCGATCGCGCCAGCGCATGGGCGCATCGTACGAGTGCGTGAGTACATTGGCCCCGTGCGCCGTGCTCTGCTTGTTGTTGCGTGCCTCGTGCAAGGGGGCTGTGACCCGATCCTCCAATTGTCCGGCGCCTTCTTCCCCGCGTGGATGTTCTGCATGCTCGGCGGGCTCCTCGCGGTGTGGGGAATTCGCACGCTGATCGCGCGCACAGGGCTTGAGCCGCACATCGGCCCGCGGGTGATCGTCTACGGATCGCTCTACGTGGCCTGCACGCTCCTCTTCTGGCTCGGGCTCTTCCAGCAATGACCCCTCGCACCAAGCAGATCGCGGGTCGGACACTCGGCATCGCCATTGTGGTGGTCGCGGCCTACTGTTCGCTCGCGGTGTTCCGCTCCCTGAGGGACCACCCTCGGACAGATGATGCGTCGGTGCGTGCGAATGTCGTGCCGGTGGCGGCGAAGGTCGACGGGTATGTCGCCAAGGTCGCCATCGTCGACAACACGCGAGTCGCGCAAGGAGATCTGCTCTTCGTCATCGACCAGCGGCCCTATGAGATCGAACTCGCGGGAGCTGCAGCCGGTCTTGAGATTGTCGAACTGCAGATCCGCGAGTCGGAAGCGGCCATCAGCGCGGCCGAGGCGCAGGTCCTCTCGACCCGGGCGGAGGCGGAGTATGCACGCAGTTACCTCGAGCGACTCGAGCCGCTGCGCAGCCGGCAGTTCGTCTCTCCCGACAATGTCGACAGAGCCGTCCGTGCGAAGCGGGTCGCGGAGTCGAACGTCTTGGCAGCGACCGCAGATCTGGAACTCAAGCGGAACGCCCTCGGGCTGGTGGGGAGCGTCAATGTTCGCCGTGCGGCGGCTCAGGCGAAGGTCGAGGCGGCGCGCCTCAATCTCGAGTACTGCACCGTGCGCAGTCCAGTCGATGGCTATGTGACCAACATGAACCTCTCGCCGGGGGCGCTCGCGAAGTCCGGCGACCAACTGTTCGCGATCGTCGATGACAGCCAGTGGTTCGTGATCGCCAATTACATGGAGACGGACCTCAGGTACATCAAGGAGGGGATGAAGGCGCGCATCTATCTGATGGCCTATCCGAACCGGCCGTTTGCTGCAGTCGTGCAAGGCATCGGGCGGGCAGTGAAGGTTCCGCAGTCGAAGGATGTCGGCGTCCTTCCGCAACCAGACCCGACGCTCGACTGGGTGCGCCTCGCGCAGCGGTTCCCCGTGCGGCTTGAGTTCACCGAGGTTGATGACGCGCATCCATACCTGATGGGAGCAACGGCGACGGTCATCGTTGAGTGCTCACAGCAAGGTGTGGTCCCAACCTGGATCGAGAGAGTTCTCCCCGACTGGATCGACTCCCTGCCTCTGATGCCCGACAGGCCCGACGCAGCCGACTCCGACCTTTGACGGACGCGCGTTTCAACGCGCTACGATGACCTCAGAATGTGCGCTGTGTCAGGACTTCTGGTGGCGATCAGCGTGTGCGTCAGCCAAGGTGAAGCTGCGCCAACTTCTGCGCCCCCGCCTGCGCCGCCGTCTCGGGCACCGCTGATTCTGGTGCTTGATTCGCTCCCCGACCCATCGCAGGGACCCTGCTTGGAGCGCGCCCATGTCGGCCCCTGGATTCCGATCGGCCAAGACCCCAAGTCCTACGCGATCGGCGTGGTTGATCTCGATGTGATCTTCTCGCGGATCGAAGAGCACAAGGGTGGACGGCTCCCCGAGTGGATGATGCTGGACTTCGAGGATCCGTTCTTCAAGAACCTCGCGGCACCTCGCGACTCACCGGAGTACAAGCGCACGGTTGCCGACATGGTGAACGCGATCCGCGCGGTCAAGCAGCGCTTTCCCCAATCGAAGTGGACGTTTTACGGGCTGCCCAACGTGCCATTTTGGTTGGACGGCAAAGGATGGCTCAGCGCCCCCAAGGACGCCATGAGGAAAGCCCTCGGAGACGCTGCAGCTTCGGCTGCTCCCATCATCGACGAGTGCGACTGGGTCAGCGTGAGCATCTACGACTTCTACGATCCGCTTCTGGTGATTCCAGGCAGCCCCAACAGCGTGAGCGGAACCCCCGAGAGCGTGCGCGCTGAAGGTCGCGAGTGGCGCAAGGCGCGCGTGGGACTCGCTCGCCTGATGGCCAGGGGCAAGCCGGTCATTCCCAACGTCTGCCCGTTCTACGCGCCGGGTGGCGTCGCCCCTGCGGGTCGGGAGATCCCGGAGCGCCAGTTCATCGAAGACCAGATTGTGCCGGCCGTGAACGAGGGCGTGGCAGGCTTTGCGATCTGGACGGGGATGGACTACCGGATCAAGGTGGCGACCACGAACAATCCGAGCGCCGATGCTGCACCGGAGAAGGGGTTCGGAGTGCTTGAGTGGCGTCGGGCATTCTCCGCTGACTATCTCAAGGGTCGGATGCTCGTGAACTGGGCCGACCCGGAGATCCGCGCGAAGCTCCAGCGCGACACGTCACGGTTCCTCTGCCGAACAGTCGAGAACATCCGTCTCTGGGAGGGGAGCGGCGCGTTGCCCCAACCTCCGAACGCCGAACCGTCAACGACGCCTCCCTAACTCATGTGCGGCATCTTTGCAGTCTTCGCCTCTCCCTCGACCCGGCTGCCGGATGACATCGGCACGCGCCTCGAGCGCGCGCTTGATTCGATTCAACATCGGGGCCCGGATGCGCGAGGAACCCATGTCGACCCGCAGCGGCGCTTCGCCGTCGGGCATGTGCGCCTCAGCGTCATCGACATCGCCGCTTGCAGCAATCAACCATTCTGGTCTGCGTGCGGGAAGCACTTCATCGTCTTCAACGGAGAGATCTACAACTATCTGGAACTTCGCAACGAACTCGAATCCGAGGGGGCGATCTTCCGGACGAAGTCAGACACCGAAGTCCTCCTTCAACTGTTGATGCGCCGGGGACCAGAGGCGATTGCGCGCCTCAACGGGATGTGGGCGTTCGTGTACGGCGACATCGAGACCGGCGAGGCCGTCGTCAGCCGCGATCGCTGGGGGGTCAAGCCGCTGCACACCATGGCGGTCGATGGCTCACTCGTGGTCTGCTCGGAGGCGAAGGGGATCTTCGCCTACCTCGGCCGAACGCCACCGCCGGACCACGCCGCGATTGGCCTGCTCCTCAAGTATTCGGTCGGCGGTGAGAATGAGTCCAGTTGGTTCGAGGGGGTCAAGCGATTCCCGAAGGCCGCGTGGCAGCGCATCTCGCTCAAGTCATTCGACCCGGCTGACCGGCGAACCGAATCCTGCTGGGAGTTCCCCAAGGAACGCACGATCCGCGATCTCGATCATGCAGTCCACGAACTCGATCGGCTCCTGACCGACTCGATCAAATTGCGATTGAGGAGCGACGTGCCCGTCGGGCTCAGCCTCTCGGGCGGACTCGACTCGTCGATGCTGGCGTGGTTGATCGGCTCTCGGTTCGGCGTCCAGCTGGAGGCGTACACCGCGTGGTACAGCCCCATCGAGCAATC
>CANETX010000064.1 GCA_947441435.1 Planctomycetaceae bacterium | reverse complement strand
TTCCTCGGGATCTGGCTCAATCGAGCCGCCATCAAAGAAGAAGCCAGCCGCTGGGAGTAGGCGACCGCGGGGAACGCCGGCGCCCTGCGTCATTCCACGCACCGACACACAAAGAGAAAACCCTGGCACTCGCCAGGGTTCTCTTTTGCACTCGATGATCCAGGAACTCGCAGGCAAGGCCCCGGGAGGGGCGCGCCTCCTTCGCCTCAGCGGCGGCGGCGCGAGAGCAGTCCAGCGACGCCGAGCAGCGCAAGCGCGCCGGGAGCGGGGACCATGTTGCCTGAAACCACGATGTTGTCGATGCGGCTCGTGCCGGCAGCGGCCGCAGTGACCTTCGAACTGAAACGGAAGAGCACGGAACTCGAATTGTTCGCCCCAGCCGCGGCCATGGACATGTCAAAGGCCACTTGATAGGTCGTCGCGTTCCAGGAGGTCGTGTTCGTCCCGGCGAGGCCCGCCTGAATGACGGCGTACTCACCGAGAGCCGACCAAGTCGCACCACCATCACTGCTCATCCGAACCTCAAACAACGCAGGCCCAGTGCCTGAACGAGTCTGGTTCCACGAGATCGACACGCCGTCGTATCCCGCGGTGCTGCACGCCACTTGGTAGTAGTCCGAGGTCGTCCAACCGTTCGAACTGAGTGAGTAGGTTGAACCATTGCCCGCGGGCGAACTCCACGCAGTTGTCGCAAGCGCGTGATAGCCGCTGAGCATCGAATCAGCGGTCTGCTCGCCCAAGTTGGCTGCGCCATAGCTGTAGTTCGATCCGACAGTGCCAGCCGCGACCGCGGTGGCCATCGACCATCCCGCGATGACGGCTCCCGAAGCCGTGGATGCGACAGCGGCAGCGATCGCGCCCGCGATCATGAGTGAAGTCTTGTTGTTCATGTGGAAGGGACCCTGTAAGCGAGTGCGTCGATCAGTTCGACTGACCGCCCGATCCGCGCCTTCCACCATCAACTTATCACGCAATTCAGCCACTTCAAACCCAAACCGTGTGCTGATTGTGAAGATTCTCGCCCCTCGCACCCCTTGTTATTGGACCTATGTTGCAGCCTCTGCTGTCCGCAATTCTTCGTAAAGCGTTGCTGCGTCATGCGCCAAGCACACCCTCTCGCGGACGGCAATGTTGGAAAAGATCCGGCTGATCCGGTGCAGAACCTGAATGTGGTCGGCCATGCGCTCGGGGGGGGACGCCAATAGGACGATGAGCCGGACGGGTTTCTTGTCGATGGACCCGAACTCCATCGGGGTCGCCGGCCGTCCGATGGCGATCGCCAGACGGCTGATCCCTGCGCACTTGCCGTGAGGGATGGCGAGCCCCTCGCCGATCCCGGTCGAGCGCTGCTGCTCGCGCTCCCAGACCGAACGCTTGAAGAGATCCGGATCGAGCACGGCGCCCGTCGACGCGAGCGCATCGACAAGCTCCTCCAGCGCTTCCTGCCGCGCAGAAGCCACGAGGGGAACTCGGATCGCTTCGGGCGAAAGGAGGTTTGTGATCGAGAAATTGGAAGCGCTTGTGGGCTGCATGACGCGAAGGGGCGAGACTAGCGGAGGCCGCCGCGGACCAACCTCTAGTGGGGGTGCTTTTTGTGGATCTCCTCGGCGTGCTCACGCTCGGCCTGAGCGCCCGCCGAGTCCCCCGACTGGTCAAGGGCCTGAGCGAGCATCTCATGAAGTCTCGGGTCTTCGGGGGAGAGTTCGAGGGCCCGTCGAAGCGGGGCGATCGCCTCGAGTGGACGCTGCAAGCGCAGGTATCCGGTGGCGATCGCGGCGTGGGCAAATGGATTGCTCGATTGCCCCGAGAGCGATGCCTCCGCCAACGCAACTCCTTCGGCAACTTCTGCAGCACTTCCGATCTCGATGAGGACCATCGAGAGGCGGCGATGGCCAAGGTCAGCGTCAATCGCAGTCGCCGCACGTTGGCGCGCAAGATCGACCGCCTCCGCGAAGCGTTCCTCATTGACGAGCCACGAGGAGTGCTCGTCTTCGAGCGCGAGCCATGAGGGGTGCGCGCTGCACTGTGCCAGATACCACTTGTCCGATTCTCCCGTTGCCCCGGACGCGCGCAGCACCCGACCCATCACGATGGCGATCGGCTCGCGAGGCTCGCGCTCCCATGCGGCAGCGAGCATCGCCTCGGCATCCTTGAATTCGCGCAGGACCGCGTGGAGCCAGGCCCTGCGCATGGCGATCCCGTCGTCGATGGGGATCGCGATGGAAAGGCCACCGCTCGCCACAGAACTCGCGAGGCGGTAGAGGTCGAGCGCACGACGTGCATCACTCGCGACGGCCCCGTCGAGCGGCTCACTGCTGGGTGAGTACACCGAGGCCTCGCTCACCTGCACCTTGAGGTCATTGCGGAACGCGAGGTAGCCGACGATGTTCGTCGCCAGCGTGTTGGCGAGAGCGACGTAGACAATTCCCGTCGCCAGCAGCCACCCGAGACCGACCCGCGTGATACGCCCGTTGCGCACGAAGTTCCACCGATGGAATCCGGTGGGCCGCCGCCGCACGATCTGTGCCGACTTCCAAGCCATGAATGCCGCCGAAACGGCGACCCCGGAGGCAAAGAGCAAGGGCAACGAGACCTTCGCGACGCTGTCGCCAAAGGGGAAGTACACGGCGTAGAAGGCGAACATCGCCGCGAGCGCGATGAACGACTCGGCACCCACCGAGAGATCCCATCCGTGCGGCGTCGCGGTCACCACCGGGCGTCCCGCCGCCGGCTTCCCGAAGCCGAACGACAGCGCCTCCTTCGGGCACACGCTCACGCAGTCCATGCACTTCATGCAGCCGGGGTCGACGACCATTCCGTACAGCGCGACTTCCTCGTGGACACGCACGTTCGACGTGCACACCGCCGTGCAGTGACCGCACCCCTCGCAGGCGTCGCTGACCCGGATGCGGCCGATGGCGAGCGGTTCGACCGGAACAAAGATTCCGGCGTACGGGCAGGCGTAGGTGCAATACCCCTTCTGCCCGAGGAAGTAGACGGTCAGGAATCCGCACACCAAGAGGAACGGGATCGCTGTGATCCATCCGGGAAAGGTCGCCCAGAAGTCCGTCGTCATGAGCCGCGAAGTGAACCCCGGCCACGCGAGGTCGGGCTGCACATACGGTGCGACGGCAACGCGGTACACAATCGGCCATACAAACATGTAGAGCGCGAGCGCGAGCGGGAGATACCGAAGGAACCGCGACTTGAACGCCTTCGGCTTGATCCCCGCCCGGTGCAGCAGATGCCCGCACCAATCCTGCAGGAAGATGATGTGGCACCCCCACCCGCAGAACCATCTCCCGAGGATCGCCGTCGAGATGATCCCGAGCGTGAACACGATGAAACCCACGGTGACGATCCCGTGCTTGACTGTCTCCATCGACTCGCTCGGCTCGACAGGCGCGACCGTCGTCCCCACCAGGAGCCACTGCACGACGTGCGCGAGCATCAGCAGCTGCACGACGATGAGCACAGTGAACCGCTTGGCGGACATCTTCGACGGACGAATGGGTAGATCGCGCGCGCTCGCGCAGCGCGTGGGCTGGTTGAGCACCGGAAGCTCCCTCGCCGACGAATTCATGATGGCGATGGTAGGCAGGAAGCCGCGCGCGATTCCTATACTTCAAGGCGTTGCCGCGTGACTACTACGAGGTTCTCGGGGTCGGTCGCTCTGCGTCGGCGGACGACATCCGGCGGGCGCACCGCAAGCTCGCCAAGGAGTTTCATCCCGACAAGAACAAGGCGCCCGAGGCAACCAAGCGCTTCGCGGAGATTCAAGAGGCCTACGAGACGCTCTCCGACGAGTCTCGCAAGGCCAACTACGACCAATTCGGCCACGCGGGTGCGGGAGCGAGTCCGTTCGGCGGTGGCGGCAGCGGTTCGCCGGGAGGCCCCTTCGGCGGTGGCCCCTGGCAGAACGTAAATCAGGATGACCTCGAGGAGATGCTCGGCGGACTCGGCGGCATCGGCGACTTCTTCAAGGGGGGCGCGTCGGGAGGTTCGACACGCAGTCGCGCGCGACGCGCGCAGCCGAGGCAGGGGCAGCACATCGAACTCGAAGTCACCATCGACTTCATGACCGCTGCGGTCGGAGGAAGCCGGAATGTCAGCATCCGAGATGAACACGGCAAGGCGACCTCGATCGACGTGAAAATCCCTGCAGGAGTGCCCAACGGCGGCTCGCTGCGAATCGCGGGCAAGGGACACCCGGGCGCCGCGGGGGGACCAAGCGGGGACTTGCTCCTTGTGATTCGTGTGGCGCCACATCCGTGGTTCACACGAGACGGCCTCGATGTCCTCATCGAAGTGCCGCTCACGATCGTAGAGGCGACGCTCGGGGCAACGGTGAACGTGCCGCTCCTGAAGGGGACGGTGGACTTGCGCATTCCACCAGGGACGTCGAGCGGCAAGAGACTTCGGCTTCCTGGGAAGGGAATCATCTCCGTGAGTGGGCCCGCCGGCGACTTCTATGCGCTTGTCCAGATCGAGCCCCCTGCATCGGTTGCCGAAGGGGATGCTCAGGCACTGCGCGCGATTGCCGAGCGCCTTCCAAATCCCCGCGAGAACCGCTGGCGGTAACCCGGCACGCGAGCGCGCACTCAGCGGTAGCGCGCCACGGCCGCGAGGATCGTCCGACGCACTTCAACGCTCTGGCGGATCACGCTCCACTCGAGACGGTGGTCGACTCTGACCCGCGGTCCCTCACGCCGAGGCTCGGGAGCAGATGGCTGACGCAAACGCTTGACTCGTCGGCTTCGCTTCGAAGGTCCGTGCATCACCGCGAGTGATCCCGTCCCCGCCGCGCTCTCGATCCACCGGCGCGCCTGGCCGATCCCCGCAACTTCCCCAAGAAGGCATTCGCTGACTTCGGGGACTGCGCCATGCCTCACGACGATGCGCCGATCGGTCAGGATGTAGAGCCGGAGGAACCAGTCGACTGCCTGCCAAGCCGCGCGCGCAAAGATGATGGCCATCGACGCGAAGAGCGCTCCCCGGTAGTCCCACGGGATCGACTCGTCGAGCGATGCAAGTGCCAACGCTGCCCCCGCCGCCCCCGCCGCTGGCACCGCATTCATGCTGGTAGCGACAATGAACCACGCGCTTGGCCGCACGATGAGGAGGACGGTCTCATCGTCGCTGACGATCCCCTCGGCCGCGCGCGCTTCGCGAGTCACCCCCGCGACTGACTGAATCTCTTCGAGAGGATCCGCGAGAGCCGGGCTCACCCCTTGCTCCCCATCCCGATCGACGCAAGGTTGAGAACGCCGACAAAGGGCATGTTCCGAAAGGACCCGTCGTAGTCGAGGCCGTAGCCGACGACAAAGATGTCGGGGATGTCGAATCCGACCATCTCGCAGGGAGTCGACAGGGCCTTCTCATTCTGCTTGCGAAGCAGAACGCACACACGCAGCGACTGCGCATTGAGTTCGCCGATCTCCTTGCGCAGGAGGCGGATCGTTGCCCCCGAGTCGAGAATCTCGTCGACAATGACAACGTGTTTCCCCGCGAGATTCGCGGGAAGCGCTCCGCTCCGCACGGCTCCCTGGCTCGTGATGGCCGCACCGTAACTCGCGACGCTCACGAGCGAGAACCTCACGCGTGTCGGCATCGCCCGCATCAAGTCCGCGGCAAAGATGATCGCCCCCGTCAGGACGGGGATGAGGACGATCTCACGGCCATCGTCGAGTTCGTTGCAGAGTTGCTCGCCGAGTTCGCGCACGCGCGCGGCGATCGTCGCCTCGTCGAGAAGGACCCGCTCGATTCCCTGTTCCTGCCAGTAGCCCGGGAGCACGGGGGCGTTCATGATCCAACCCCGAGTCGCTTGAGGATCATTGCCGTCGCGGCCTTGCCATCGACTGACCCACCCCCCTGCTTCACGACCGCGCCGACGATCCGCCCGATGGCAGCCATCTTGCCCGCGCGCACGTCGGCGCTCGCCTGCGCGTTGGCCGCGATCGCCGCGTCGGTCCACTGGGTGAGTTGCCCCTCGTCGTTGGCGACAAGGAGTCCCGCACTCGCGGCGAGCGCCTGGGGATCTTCACTCGAATCGCATGCGAGTCCAAAGAGCTGATCGACTCCTTGCGCCGAGATCGCTCCCGCGTCGCGCAGTGCGACGATGCCTGCGACCTGCGCAGGAGTGATCCCCAGTTTCGCCAGAGCGACCCCTCGTTCATTCGCGTGCTTCGCCCCCGCATTGAGGACGACCTTCGCGACCGCTGTCGTCGCCTTCGCGCCGCCGGCGGCTTCGACGGTGGCATCGAAGAATTCGCACAGCTGAGGCTGATCGAGCAATTGGCGGAGATCCTTCTCCCCGACTCCGGCGGCTTCGTAGCGAGCGCGGCGCGCGGACGGCAATTCCTTCATGCGCGCGCGGATCCGATCGACCCACGCCGCGTCGACTTCAACGCTCACGAGGTCGGGGTCGGGGAAGTACCGATAGTCGTGGGCGTCTTCCTTCTCGCGCTGCAGGACGGTCTCCATGGCGATGTCATCCCAGCCGCGCGTCGACTTCATGCCGCGCCCCTGTGCCCGGCCATCCTCGATCCACTGCCGCTCCTGCCGCACGGTCTCATGCTCGATCGCTCCCTTGAGCGCCCGGAAAGAGTTCAGGTTCTTGATCTCGCTGATGGGCGTGCGGACTTCGCTCCCGTCGTCGAGGGTGAGCGCGAGATTCACGTTGGGCTCGAAGCGCATGTGTCCCTTCTGCATCACCCCTTCGGTGACACCGAGGAAACGGCAGACTTCCCGAAGTTCCTGCGCAAACTGCACGACCTCGTCGGCGCTCGAGAAGTCCGGCTCCGTGACGATCTCGAGGAGTGGCGTGCCGGCGCGGTTGAGATCGACGAGCGATCCATCGAACGGCGCGCCGCCCGGGAGCTCGTGGCTGAGTTTCCCCGTGTCTTCTTCGAGATGGGCGCGGACGATCCCGATGCGTTTGCGAGTGCCGCCCGCGAGGACGATCTCGTGCCACCCCTTCGCGCACAGGGGCATGTCATATTGGCTGATCTGATAGCCCTTGGGAAGATCCGGATAGAAGTAGTTCTTGCGATCCCACTTCGAGACTCTGGCGATGT
The DNA here is from genome assembly GCA_947441435.1 of Planctomycetaceae bacterium. Taxonomy (GTDB): domain Bacteria; phylum Planctomycetota; class Phycisphaerae; order Phycisphaerales; family SM1A02; genus F1-60-MAGs104. Next base: position 4,059 of record CANETX010000064.1, on the reverse strand, counting down.
CGCAGTGGAGTGCGAGTCCCACCATCATCGACATCTCGACCGCCGCGCGGTTCATGACCGGCAGAGATCCCGGCAGCGCAAGCACGACCGGATCGAGCAGCGAGTTCGGTGGCGCTCCCTCAAAGTCAGGATGGGCGACGTTCGGCGCGCTCGTGAACATCTTGGACCTCGTCGAGAGTTCGACGTGGACTTCGAGTCCCACGATCAGCCGTCTCTTGACGATGGCGCTTGGAGGCGTCGCAGTCATTGCAGAATCATACGGATGGTGTCGTTTCCTTCGCGCTCCATCGCAGCGCTCTGATAGCGTGAAGGCGTGACGCGATGCCGAACAGTGAGTTGCGCGGCGGCGGTGATCTTCGCCGCGTGGGGGGCGAGCGTCGCTGTTTCAGTTCCGCAAGGGGAACCGACGCCGCGACCGATCACGACGACTGACCCGGCGGTCGCCGAGCGGTTGCGCCGTTTTCGCGAGGAGAGCACGCAGGATGGCCCAGCGCGCACCCCGCCGCCTCCGTCGATTCGACCCGCCCATCTCTACAACGATGCCACTGGGCCAGTCGAGGTGCTGATCCGAGGGGGCGATGGCGACGGCGCACTCACGCTCCTCCTGCTCGATGCCTCGGGAGAAGTGCTCGCGGTCGCGCATGAAGTCTCCGGCCGGGTCGATCTGCGCAGCGTGCTTCCGCCGGTGAAGGACCTTCAGAAGGCGGCGTGGTTGCAACTCACCCGCAACGATGCGCCGATGGGTTCACCGATCGTTGTACAGCCCATGCGAGAGCCGCCTCCGGTGCGGACGATGCGGGACCTGCGACCGGGGACGACCACTGAGTACACGAGGGTCATCGGTTGGGGCAATGAAGCGCTCGACGCTGGCGATGCCAAGGTCAAGGACGAACAGGCGAAGTGGATCGCGGGCGATCCGCCCATTCTCTCGGGCTACAAGGTCTACGCGGAGATGGACGCGGTCATCCGCACCGATCACGGCGAGATCCGGATCGCCTTCGCTCCTGACGAAGCACCAGCGACCGCGTGGAACTTCCGCACGCTCGCTCGCGATGGGTTCTATGACGACGGCGGGTTCCACCGCGTCGTTCCAGTCGATCGGCAGGGACGCCCCTTCGTGATCCAGGGGGGCGATCCGACGCAGACAGGCAACGGCGGCCCCGGGTACGCGCTGGCCCTCGAACCAAGCACATTGGCTCACGACTACGGCGTCATCTCGATGGCTCGCGCGGATGATCCGCACTCGGCGGGATCGCAGTTTTTCCTCGCACTCGGCCGCGAAGGCTGCGCCCGGCTTGACGGGCAGTACTGCGCGTTCGGCTATGCGGTCGCGGGGAATCGCACGATCGATTCGATCGCGGCCACTCCCATCGCGGATGTGTCTGAGGGTCGCCCGGCGACGATCCCGAAGATCCTCACCGTCCGCCTCGTAGATGCTCCCGCGCGAATGCCCGGCATCGATCGTCGCAGCGACCGCGTGACCGCGACCGCTCCTGCGGGCGAGACATCTCCCGGGGCGCGCTGACTCTCGTCGGGATCAGCCCGCAGTGACCTTGGTCATCTTCGGCGGAGTCTTCGGCATGCCGTTGCGATCACAGGGGAGCGCGGCGATCTTCTCGACCGCATCCATTCCCGAAGTGACCTTCCCGAACGCCGTGTACTGGTTGTCGAGATGCTTGCAGTGATCGCGCGTCAGGCAGACGAAGAACTGGCTGCCTGCGCTATCGGGGTGAGCCGATCGCGCCATCGAGAGGACCCCGGGCACATGAGGGCGATCGTTGAACTCGGCCTTCACCTGCCAGCCGGGGCCGCCGGTGCCGGTGCCCTCGGGGCAGCCGCCCTGAATGACGAAGTCCTTGATGATCCGGTGAAACGTGAGCCCGTCGTAGAACCCTTTGCGCGCGAGCTTCAGGAAGTTCTCCGCGTGCTTGGGAGCGACGTCGTCCCAGAGTTCGATTTCGAAGGTGCCCAGCGTCGTCTCGATGCGGGCGGTGGGATATTCGGTCGCTTTCTTTGCCATGGGGGGGAAGAGAATAGCAATCTGCCCAGCTCCCCGCCGGACCTCAGGGACCGAGCCCCTTGCCCGCCGACAATAGCTGGAAGCGGACGGGCCTCAGATAGTTACGCCCCTCGTACACCTCGATGTCGCCGGTGAGGAGTATCGGCGGCTGCGATGCCGATCGCGCCTGCGGGATCATTGCTGCGAGAGTCGCGCACGGAAGGAGATCCATCGCAATGTCCCCTTCGTCGCGATGCCCGGAGGCGAAGACGAACCGCCACGTTCCAGTCAGGGGATCGCGCGTGAGCGTTCCGCGACGACTCTGGATCCGCATCGGTGGAAGGAGGTGTGCTGCCACAGGGGCATTCGCTGCGAGAGCCGGCGCTGCGGGAGTCACTTCTGGCGCCACCGGCAGCGACTCCGAACTCGTCGGGACCGCTGGGACCTGGGCTGCAAGGCGTCGTTCGAGTTCGGCGGCGAAGTCCTCGGGGTTCACTGGAGGAGCAGGCGTTGCCTCGACCACGGGTGGCGCGGGGGCAGCAGCTGGAGCAGCAGCGGGCGCACCGGTCGGCGCCGCGGTCGTCACGGGGGTCGATCCGGGCGCTACGTTCGTCACGATCACGTGTGACGATGGCTCGGCGCGAGTGATCGGATTGGCGAACGAAGGAACGATGTAATTCGTCTTCCTGAACGCGAGCACAAGTCCGCTGAGTTCAAAGGAGGGTGACGCACCCTGCCCACCATGCCCACCATGCGCGGTGTGCCAACCCACCATGTCGCCGAGCGTCGACGATGGCAACAAGACGATCGAGCGATTCGCTGCGCCGCTCAGTCGGTCGGAGAGTTCGTAGGTCCACACCCCGAGAAACTCATCGCGTCCAAGCGTTCCGACGGCCTTGACGAGATGTCCCCCCTCGGGAATCAGCGGCGCCGCGAAGCGCCCGGAGGCACGCACTTCCGCCAATTCGTCAGCAGGCGTGATATTGGGTGTGACTTGATCGGCGAGAGGTTCGCTCGCGGCAGGAGCCTCAGGTGATTCCGGTGGCCCGCCCTGGGGCGTCCCCTCCGGCGTTCCCAGTGGGGCCGCCTGCATCAAGAGCAGTATCGCGCTGAAGAGCGTCACTGAAATCAGGCCGGCTCGATCGTCGAAGTGAGTCCGCGCGAACAGAGCCGCTCGGCGATGAGTTCCGCATGCTCACGGTGGGTGCATGTCACGCGGGAGGCTCCCTCATGGTGGATCTCCTTCGTCTTGACGACCGCTGCGGTCAGTTCAAGCCGGGCGACTTCCCTCAGACAGCGAATGACGAAGTCGAAAGTGTTCACATCGTCGTTGTGGACCACGACTGCCCACGGACCCATCGGCCCTGCTTGCATGGGGCGCGGTGCGGGGGTGGTTGTCGGGGCTGCTTCAGTGGCTTGACTCATGTTTAGAACTCCTTCGTTGCGTTCAAGTCTATTCGGCACGAGCGCCAGATGCCCAGTGAATTGTCGAAATGAGCGTTTGACTGCGCGACGGTTGGACGCGACCATACCGCTCCCTCGGCCGAGTACCCAAGTGGCCCAAGGGGACGGATTGCAAATCCGTTATTCGTGGGTTCGAATCCCACCTCGGCCTCTGCGACCGCCTCCCTCGTTGGAGGCGGTTGCGTTTTTGCTGACTATCCTGCGGCAATGCGCGCGATCCTCGTGGTGGCACTCCTGTCGGGCTGCGCGAGTGGAGCCCCCCCGCTCCCCCCGCACCACCCATCCATCAGCCGCAGTTCGTTCGCGGATCGGCCTGACATGGTGCTCCTCGACTTCGACAACGGGACCCACGCCCTATTCAATCCGCGGACCTGCGGCCTCGAGATGGCGTGGCGTGGATCCCTCGACGCGCGCGGCAAGGTCCACGATTTCTCCCAGGAGACATCGCGCGCCAAAGTGGAGGGAGAGGCCGGTGAAGTTCTCGTCGATCGCGTCGCTCCCGGGGTGATCGCCGATCGCGTGACCCTGACGAGCGCCGACCCGCGCTTTGAGGCGAACTTCTCACTCGCCGCGACTGCGGATGCCTGGCTCTGGTT
>CANETX010000063.1 GCA_947441435.1 Planctomycetaceae bacterium | reverse complement strand
GCCCCGTCCGCCGTCCCGACATTGCCGGCAATCACCTCGATCGCATAACGCTTCTTCATCTCCTTGACGGTGTTGATCACATTCGCACTGTGTCCATGTGCCGTGTCGACCACGATCACGTCGACCTCCGCGGCGATAAGCGCCTCGATCCGCTCGAACTGTCCGACTCCCACCGACGCCCCGACCCGCAACCGACCCCGCGAGTCGCGACACGCGCGCGGATGCCGTCTCGTATTGTCGATATCGCGCATCGTGACGAGTCCGGTGAGGCAGCCACGTTCGTCCACCAGCGGCAACTTCTCGACGCGCGCGCGGATCATGGTTGCCTCCGCCTCCTCAAGCCCCGTGTTGAGCTTCCCCGTCACAAGATTGCGGCTCGTCATGGCATCGCCGACTTTGTTGAGTCCCTTTGCCTTCGCCACAAATTTCATGTCTCGCCGGGTGAGGATCCCGACGAGTTTCCCTCGCCCCGATCCATCCTCCGTCACTGGGAACCCGCTCACTCCCTGCTCTGCCATCAGGGCGAGCGCACGGTCGACCGAGTCTGTCGGGCTCAGCGTCACCGGATCGACGATGATTCCGTTCTCGCTCCGCTTCACCTTGGCAACTTCCCCCGCCTGTTGCTTGGGCGTCATGTTCTTGTGGATGATGCCGATTCCCCCCTCTTGGGCGAGCGCGCGCGCCAAAGTCGACTCCGTCACCGTGTCCATCGGCGCCGAGACAAGCGGCAGCCCGATCGTGATCCCTCGGGTCAGCTTGGTGGTCGTGTCGGCCTCGCTCGGGACGATCGAACTCATCCTCGGCAAGAGGAGGACATCGTCGAAGGTGATGCCTTCGCAGGCGATCTTGTGTTCCATTGGGGGATGATCCTGACTTGCGGGGCTCCCGTCAATCACCCTCCCCGAAATCGGGGTCGCCCTGCTATTCTTTCGAGTCTCGGCGCGAACGGACACAGGAGACTTTTTGAGCCACGCACGCAACGAACTCCTCACCCCCGTCGCCACCGATACACGGGGGACCCAGGCCGGCGAAGGGCGCAAGGCTTGGAACTCGTGGCTCGCAGCCATCATCAAGATTGAGGGAAGCGACCTCATCGTCAAGTCTGGGCTGCCTCCGCGCATCCGCCACCGTGGTGCCCTCCGGGATCTCGCGACCCCCCCTGTGACCGAGGAATTGATGTTCCAGGTCGCCAAGGACATCCTCGATCCCAATCAGCTCGACCACTTCCGCCGCAACGGCTCGATGGACTTCGCCTTCGACTTCGACCACGGACGACGGTTCCGCGTGAACCTCTTCATGGCCCGCGGACGCCCCGCCGTCGCAGCGCGCCTCATCACCAGCAAGATCAAGACCTTCGAGGAACTCGGCCTCCGGGCGATCCTCGGTGACATCGCCATGATGGCGCAAGGGCTCATCCTCTTCTCGGGGGTCACCGGCAGCGGCAAGTCGACCTCCATCGCCGCGATGATGCAGTACGTGAACGAGCGCAAGAAAGTGCACATCGTCACCATCGAAGATCCGATCGAATACATCTTCACGGACGTCAAGGCGACGATCAACCAGCGCGAGATCGGCATCGACTGCACGAACTTCGACGATGCGCTCCGCGCCCTCGTCCGCGAAAACCCCGACATCTGCCTCGTCGGCGAAATGCGCGACTACGAGACCTTCGAGGCTGCCGTGCGCGCCGCCGAGACGGGCCATCTCGTGTTCGGCACCATCCACGCATCGAGCGCCTGGCAGACCTTCGGCCGCATCTACGACCTCTTCCCCGAGAACGAGCGCGACCAGATCCGCAAGCTCCTCGCCTACAACCTGCGCGCGATCGTCTACCAGAAGCTCCTGCCGACGCTCAAGCCTGAGATCGCCCGAGTGCCGGCGCTCGAAATCCTCCTCAACACCCCGTCGGTGCAGAAGTACATCCTTGACGGGCGCGAAGGCGAGCTCCTTGAAGTGATCAAGGGCAGCAAGGACGAAGGCATGCTCGACTTCACGACCGCCCTTGTGGAGCTGGTCGAAGCAGAAATGGTCCACCAGCGAGTCGCAATTGAAGCGACCCCGCGGCCGGAAGAACTCAAGATGCGCCTCAAGGGCATCACCTGACGCGACATGGTTCTCTCCGCCGACATGCTCGTGCCGATGCCAGGGCTGCTCGCTGAGCAGGCCAGCGCGGTCCACCTTCTCTCGTTCTACAAGCCGATCCTGATCGTGCTCGGTGCAACGCCGTACGCGTGGCTCATCTCGTCGGTGATCGACAAGGATGTCCGCTACTACCACCTCAACGAGAAGGGGTGGAATGCGCTGACGGTCGGCACGCTCTTGATCGGACTCGCTGCCGTGCTCCTCATCCCGTGGTTCTGGCTCGGCTTCCCGCTCATGCTCGTGATGTACGCGAGCGTTTCGTACGCCTACTGGAAGTACCGGGATCCCAAGGTGCCGGAGGCGAAGCGGTTCGACCTCTTCGCGGGAAAGTGGAGGGAACGCGCCGCGCAGCGCAAGGCTGCGAAGGCGTTCGGCGTTGTCACGGCTTCTTATGCCGACAGCAAGGGAAACCGACAGATTCCTCCCCAGAAGGACTCGCCGCTATTCGAGGTGCATCTCGCGACGGAACAGATCATCCTCTCGGCGCTCCCGCTGCGCGCGTCGCGAATCGATCTCACTCCTGGCGCGAACGCCCACCAAAGTTCCGTCGTCATCGACAGCGTGCGCCTCGCGCGTGAGGCGGTCCCCTCGGATCTCGCAGCGCAGATGATCGACTACTTGAAGACGGCCGCAGGCCTCGACACCAAGGATCGCCGCAAGCGAGTCCGCGGAGCGGTCAAGATGTCAATCGGAAACGCCAAGATCAACCTGCTCCTCACGGCATGGGGGGCGAGCGCAGGCCAGACGATGAGAATCGACATCGAGCGCGAGAAGCAGCTGACGCTTGCCTGGGAAAACCTTGGACTGCTGGCACCGCAGGTGGACGCGATCACGCAGGGGCTCGCCGACGTGAAGGAAGGGGTCGTGCTCGTCGCCGCGGCCCCCGGGCAGGGTCTGACCGCACTGGCCTACTCGCTGCTTGCTCGTCACGACTCCTACACCAACAACATCAAGACGCTTGAGCGATTCGTCGAGCGCAAGCTCGAAGGCATCGACCACGTCGAGTGGGACTCCGCGGACGCTTCCGCGGACTTTGCGACGAAGTTGCAGTCGGTCGTCCGCCGAGGACCCGACATCGTCCTCGCTTCGGACCTCACGGATCCTGGCGCGGGCCAGGTGCTCGTCCACCCCAACAACACCGGGGTCCTGTTCTATGCGCTCCTTCCAACCGACAATTCGCAGGTGGCCATCGCGACCTATCTCAAGGCGGCAGGCGATCCCAAGAGCGCGGCAGCGCGATTGCGCCTCGTCGTGACGCAGCGGCTCGTGCGCACGCTCTGCCCCGAGTGCCGTCAGCCCTATCAAGCGACTCCAGAGCAGGCCAAGCGGCTCGGGGTCGCTGATGGAAAGGCGCTTCAACTCTTCCGGGCCAGCGGCAAGGTCCAGTCCAAGAACGAGATCATCGCCTGCCCCGCTTGCCAAGGGACCGGGTTCATCGGCATCACCGGCGTCTTCGAAGTGCTCCGAATGAACGACTCGACCGCAGCGATTTTGGCAACTGGCGACACAGCCGGTGCCTACACCGCGATTCGGCGGGCGTTCAAGACTCCGACCGCACAGGACTGCGGCCTCGCCAAGGTCCGTTCGGGAGTGACGAGCCTCGAAGAGATCGCCCGCGTGTTCGCCCCCAAGGCACCTCCCAAGCCCGCGACCGCAGCGACCCAAGCCCCGGCCGCCAAAGCCCCAGCCAAACCCAGATGATTGCTTCCGCCTGACCGCTTCCTGACCGCTTCCTGACCGGAATGATCACGCTCTTCAACATCATCGTCGTTGGACTCATCCTCCTGATCGCGTACTGGTGGGCGAATCAAGGACTCTTCAGCAGCATCCTTCACTGCCTGTGCGTGATCGCGGCCGGTGCCCTCGCCCTCGCCTTCTGGGAACCCATCGTCACGGAGTTCTTCCTGAAGGGAAACGGCTTCGACAACTATGCGTGGGGACTCACGCTCGGAGGCTTGTTCGTCGCGTTTCTGTTTGGGTTCCGGCTCATCGCCGATCGCCTCGCTCCCAACAACGTGAAATTCCCAGAGATGGTGAACAACATCATCGGCGGCGCGGTCGGACTCTGGGCGGGCACGCTCACCATGGGCATGGCCATGATGGCCTGCGGGTTCATCCAAGGCCCCATCGAGATCATGGGACACGTGGGTTGGGCCCGCGCTGGAGAGGCCAACGGCGCTCCCACATCGCTCGGAGAACTGTGGGTTCCCGCGGCGAGGATCACCGAACAGTTCTATGCGATGCTCTCTCGCGGGGCGCTCTCTCCGCTTCGATCGACCGCACTCGCAGACTACTACCCACGCCTCGCCGACACGGCGCTGAGCCTCCACCGCGACACCTACTTCGATGGCGACGGCAGGTCGACGATCCCACCGGACTCGTTCACGCTTGGCGCCGTGACCTCAGACAAGAGTTTCCGTGCCACGGACGACTCGACCGGTGCCTATGCAGTCGAATTCACGGTCGACTCGGGGGCGTTCGACGGCGGCGAGCAGTTCATCCTCTCGGCCGCACAGGCGCGACTCATTTCCGGCGGCAAGCGCCCCGAGGTGGTCTTCCCAGTCCAGTTCAACCAGCCCACGGAAGGAGGAATGCGCGGCACCTACAAGTTCGACGACATGAGCAACTACGCCACGAGTGTTCCCGGCGAGCAGGATGCCAGAATTGTGCTTGTTTTCCCGGGATTCGCCGACGCGAGCGCGGCCCCCCGCTTCCTCCAGATCAAGGGATTGCGCTTCGCGCTCCCTGCGAGCGCCGATGGCGATGTCGCGTCGATCCTTGGGACGACGGAGGAGACTGACACCGCTCCGCAAGACATCACCAGCCCCGAGGGTGGATTCGTCAATGACGTCAGCAATCTGATCGCAGTCCGCAACTCGATCATGCCGGCGCAGCTCAACACGAACATCCTCGCGCCGATGACCCACGCGACCACAACGGCTGGCGCCCACCTCATCACGGGTGGAACGGGCGTCTACCGCAAGGGGGCGCAGATGAGCGTCTCCCGGTCCCAGAGAATTCGAGGGTTCTTTTCCACCATTGGCACTGAGATCGTCCTCGTCGATGCCTCGCGCCTCGAGGACGGGATCGACATCTATGGGGAGGGATCCCCCGCCTTCAAGGCCCTCGGAACCGATCTCCCGCTTGAACTCGTTGACTCCCGAGGAAAGGGCTACAAGCCCGTCGGTTGGGTTTGGGAACGCACCGGAGATGTTGAGTTGCATTTCGACCCGGCGCACCCTGTGCAGAGGATCTCTGATTTTCCCCGACAGCCCTCGTCCGGAGAGCACAAGTTGAGGCTCGTCTTTGTGATCCCCACTAATGTTGAACTCACGGGAGTCCGCATGGGCAAAACTATTATTGGCCGATGCTCGGTCTCCGTCCGCGAGGGCGGGACGACCGACTAACTACTGCCCGTTGGGGTACTTGGGGGAAGACTGCCGCCCGAACCACAACCGACAGGGGTCAATCCGGAGATGCGAAATCACGTTTTTCGTTTGGAATCGGCGCCGTAGGGGTTATGTTCAACCCACGAGGATCCATTGTGTGGACCCTCGTGAGGTCGTTTCATCGCCCGCAGAGACCCAATGCATGACGCGAAGGGCTCTCGGACAAAAACGGTCGGACCACGGTTTGATTGCAATCACCTGAGATTCACCCCAAGGAGAACATGATGCGATTTGAGAATTCGATGTACCTCGCAGGCGCTGTGCTTGCAGCCTGTACCAGCGCAGCCGCGCTGGCTCAAGGCGGATTGGACTGCGCGAGCGCAGTCCCGGCCTTTGACGGCGACAACGCCTACGACAACACGCCCGGCACCGTCGACATGGACTATCTGGGTCTGTGCGACATGGGCACGTTCGGCAATGAGTTCAATTACAACACCGTGTGGTTCACTTGGACCGCGGCGACAACGGACACCTACACGGTGTCGACGTGCAACACTGCCGGCGGCAGTGATTCCCGTCTCTCGATCCAGACTGATTGCACTGCGGCCTCAGTGGTCGGCTGCAACGACGACGGCGCCGGTTGCGCCGGGTTCTCGAGCATCATGACCTTCTCGGCAACCGAAGGTACGACCTACTACCTGGCGGTCGGTGTCTATTCGGCGACGACTGCGGGCGCGCCTGGCACCGTCAACATCGTGGCCGGTGGCGGCGGTGGTGGTGGCGGCGGCGGCGATTGCTGCGTCGCGAACCCCGGCACCGTCTGCTGCTCCGATCAGGTCTGCTGCGACACTGTGTGTGCGGCTGATGCCTGGTGCTGCACCAACGAATGGGATCAGATCTGCGCGGACCAAGCCGCAACGATGTGCGCCAACTGCGGCGGCGGCGGCGGCGGATGCGGAGCCGGTGGCGACTGCTGCGTTGCCAACCCTGGCACGACTGGCTGTCTTGACCCCGACTGCTGCACGACGGTGTGCGGCGCGGATGCGTACTGCTGCCAGACGGAGTGGGACCAGATCTGTGCTGACGAAGCGGCGGCCATGTGCGCCTCTTGCGGCGCGGGTCAGTGCACCCTCCCCGCGTTCACCCAGGCCGAAGTGGAGCTTTGCGGCGAAGACCTCAACGGCGGCTGCAACGGCGGCGGCGTGTTCGAGCCGACGACGACCACCAATTCCATCGGTGGAACATTCTGGGCGAGCACCGCGATGCGCGATACCGACTGGTTTGGCTTCGAGGTCATCGAAGGCACCGAGGTCACGATCTCGCTGTACAGCGCGATCCCCTCGTTCTGCGCCTTCGTCGATCAGGCGGCCTGCACCATCGTCGGAACCACGAGCGCGGGCACCTGCCCCGGCGTGACGACGGCCTGCTTGGGTCCCGGCAACTACTATGTGGTGGCCCTCCCGAGCATGTTCGCCGAGTTCCCCTGCGGCGGTGCGATGCCGAACGACTACACGCTCGAGATCTCCTCGGTGTCGTGCACGTTCACTCCTCCGGCCGGCGACAACTGCGCGGAGGCAGTCGTGGCCACCCTCGGCTCGAACGCGTTCGACAACACGAACGCGAACACGAGCTTCGGTGACGTGACCTGCGGGTTCGGTGGTGCGTCCTTCTCGAAGGACGTCTTCTTCACCTTTACGCCAGCCGTGGCTGATTCCTACACCCTCGAAACCTGCACCGGCTCTGCGCCGTTCGACACCGGTATCGAGGTTTGGGATGGCTGCCCGGATGCGGGTGGTGTGATGCTGTTCTGCAATGATGACGGCGCCGGTTGCCCGGTTTTCGCGTCGTTCCTCATCGCTGACCTCTTCGACGGTTTCACCTATGTCATCCGCGTTGGCGGATGGAACGGTGCGACCGGCGCAACAGAGCTCATCATCACTCAGGGCGCTCCTCAGGGGCCCGAGAACGATGACTGCGCCAATGCAGGCACCGCGTCGGTGGGTTCAAATCCATTCGACACCGCGAACTCCACGACGGACGGTCCCAACCCGACCGATCCGATGTGCGGCGCGTTCGGTGGCGGCTTCTTCAACGATGTCTGGTTCACCTTCACGGCTCCGTCCACCTCGCAGTTCCTCTTCTCGACCTGCGTGGCTGGCTGGGACACCCGCATCGACATCTACGACAGTTGCGGCGGGCTCATCCTCGCGTGCAACGATGATGCTGACTCGGGTGCTTGCGGACTCGGTTCTGAGGCATTCCTTGCCTGCACCTCCGGCGTGACCTACACGGTCCGCATCGGTGGCTACGGCGCAGGGAACTTCGGATCCGGATCGCTCGACATCTCCGTCGTCGACGGCGGCGGCGGCGGTGGCGGTGGCCTGTCCTGCGATGAGCCGCTCGACTTGGTGGTTGGCGACAACGCCTTCAACCGCGCCGGCGCGACCGTTGATCTCGACTTCATCGGATTCTGCGACATGGGTCCGTTCGGCAGCGACGCGAACTGGAACTGCATCTTCTACACCTTCACCCCTGCAGAGAGCGGACACTACATCTTCTCGACCTGCAACCTTGCCACGCACGACACCCGCCTGTCGATCACGACCACCTGTGGTGATGTGACTACAGCAGTGGCGTGCAACGATGACGGCGCTGGCTGCGCGAGCTACACCTCCATCATGGAGGCGGACCTCGTCTGCGACCAGTCCTACAGCGTGGCGATCGGTGGGTATGTCGCGACGACGCCGCTGGGCGCTGGCACGCTGAATGTCTCGGTCGTTGGTGGAAGCCCCTGTGCTCCCGCCTGCGCCGCCGACTTCAACGGCGACGGCTTCCGCGACGGTCTCGACATGACCGTGATCCTGTCCAACTGGGGCGGCGCCGGCGGCGACTGCAACGGCGACGGCATCACGGACGGCCTCGACATGACGGTGCTTCTGTCTGGCTGGGGCGCCTGCCCGTAAGCCAACAGGTTCTTGATTTGGTGATTGCAACCCCCCGGCCGAAAGGTCGGGGGGTTTTCTTTTTGAAACTCCCGTCGATCCCCGTATCCTCTTCGACCCCGATTCGTAAGGTCTTTCGAGCCGATGTCGTTGCACACGTCCATCCCCGCCCTTGCTGCCTGCACGGCCCTCACGGCGCTTTGTGCGCCGGCCTCGGGCCAAGGCCCCCCGCTGTGCCCTGAGGGTGCGACGGGATCCTGCACGGCTCCCCACTCGACGCCGGGGTGCGAGAACCCACTGTGCTGCGAACTCGTCTGTGCCTTCGACGCTTTCTGCTGCGCCGCCAACTGGGACGCCTACTGCGCGTTCGTGATCGCTCCAGCGCTGTGCACGTCTCCCCCGCCGGTGCCGTGCGGGCTGGCGAGCTCCGGCCCCTGTGATCAGGTCCACACCACTCCCTCCTGCTCCGATGCTGCCTGCTGCGAGTATGTCTGCCTTGTCGTGCCCTCGTGCTGCACGGTCGGCTGGGATGCGCAGTGCGTCTCGCTTGCCAACTCGGGTTGCAGCAGCCAGTGCGACCCAACCTGCCCGGCGGGAGCGCTCGTGGAGACTGAGCTGTGCGCCGCACAGACCAATACCGCCTGCGTCGGCGGACAACCCAACCCAGAGCTTCAGGAGTTGCCCGGAGGGGTCAATCTCTGCGGGAAGATCCAGTGGACCGGCGACGGGGTGCCCGACGTCGACGCCTACAAGTTCACGGTTTCCGATCCCGATGGCAACGGCCTCGCCAAGGTGACACTCTCGTTCGCCGCCAAGGCGCCGGCGTTCATCGCGCTCACGCAGGACCCTTGCGGCACACTGTCCGCAGCACCGATGCATGCCCAGGTAAGCGGCTGCTCCAGCGCGACCGAAGTCCTGTGCGTCCCGCCGGGGACTTGGTACGCCATCGCCGCGCGGGGCACCTTCCCAACACCTCTGGAGTTCACGGAGACCTGCTCAAGCTTCCAGCGCTATGTCGCGCAGGTCGCGTGGAGTGACCAGTGCGTCAATCCCTGCGGATCCGTCGGCGACTGCTACGCCTCCCACTCGACGCCTGGTTGCGACTCGTCGCCCTGTTGCGCCCTCGTCTGTGCGACGGATCCGCTGTGCTGCGACAAGAGTTGGGATCAGCTCTGTGCCGACGAGGCGCTCGACGTGTGCAGTCCCGCCCCCCCATTGAACGACTCCTGCGACGCGGCTCGGCCGATTGGGCTGGGAAGTTCGCCGTTCACGCTCGCCGGGGCGACGCCATCTCCGATACCCGTTCCGGCTGGCTGCCTGACGCTGGGTGGAACATCGGTCGGGGCGGATGTCTGGTTCCGCGTCGACGACCTCAGGGGGAATGTCACCCTCTCGACCTGCTCGGCAGATGCCATCGATTCAGTACTGATCGTCTACGCCGACACCTGCGGAACACTTCCCATCGCCTGTGACGACGACAACTCGCAGTGCGGTGCGAATCCAAACTCGGCGCTGGTCACATTTGCTGCGGAGTGCCACATGTCCTATCTCGTGCGCGTCGCGGCGACGGCCGGGCAGGCTGGCTCGGGGACGATCACCGTGAGTTCGACGCTCTCCCCGTGCCCCGGATGCCCCGCCGACATCAACGATGACGAGCGGGTCGATGGACTCGACCTCGCCGTCGTGCTTTCAGGCTGGGGACTCCCCGGCAGCGGCGACATCGACGGCAGCGGCACGGTCGACGGCGTCGACATGACTGCGATTCTCTCGGGTTGGGGCGACTGCCCCTAGGCGGGCTTGGCTGGACTGTCCTTGAGTTCGGCGGCGAGCACGCGCCGGACGATCTTGCCGGTGGGGTTGCGCGGGAGCGCATCCTTGTGACGGATCTCTCGCGGCACTTTGAATTGCGCAAGGTGTTCACGGCACCACGAACGGAGCGCGGTCTCGTCGAAGGTGCAGCCGTCCTTGAGTTCAACGAACGCGATGGGCAATTCGCCTCGTGACTCGTCACGCAAGCCAACCACCGCGCTCGCCTTGACGCTCTCGTGGCGGTCGAGGACCTCCTCGATCTCGCGGGGAAACACGTTTTCGCCGCCGATGATGAGCATCTCCTTGATGCGCCCGGTGATGAAGAGGTGCCCATCGGCATCGAGTCGGCCCATGTCTCCGGTCTTGAAGTAGCCGCGCTCGTCGAAGACCGCGCTCGTCTCCTCGGGAAGATTCCAGTAGCCCTGCATCACGTTGGGCCCCTTGATTCGGACTTCTCCCTCCTCGCCGCGAGGCACATCGCTGCCGTCTGGCGCGACGATGCGCTCGTCGATATCCGCGAGCGGGCGACCGACGCTCCGAAACCTCCACTCGTCGGGGAGGCACCAGTTGGTGACGGGGGCGGTCTCGGTGAGTCCGTATCCCTCGCTGATGCGGATCCCGAATCGCTCGAGGAAGTCGTCGGAGACAGCCTGCGGCAATGGCTCGCCACCGCTGACGACATAGCGGAGGCTCGCGAGGTCCTCGCGGGTCGCCCCTTTCACGAGCCGGAGTGCGGCATACATCGATGGGATCGCAACGAGCACGGTGGGCCGATTCTTCCGCGCGAGATCGACGATCTTCCGCGGCACAAACCGCGCCGTGTAGACCGCACGACAGCCGATGGCCAGAGGGAGCAGCGTCAGCACCGTGAGCCCGAAGGAGTGAAACTGGGGAAGAACTCCGAGCATCGTGTCGATC
>CANETX010000062.1 GCA_947441435.1 Planctomycetaceae bacterium | reverse complement strand
TCGGGCAGAGATTCGAGTACGGGACTCTCACCGAGGTCGGCAAACGGATCTTCCGACTCGGGACGATTGTCAGGGGTGGGGCCGCTCACAGGTTTCCGCGCCGCTCCTGCTCAGACTCGAGCGCCTCGAAGAGCGCCTTGAAGTTGCCCTTGCCGAAGGACTGGCTCCCGCGACGGCAAATGACCTCGAAGAAGAGCGTCGGGCGATCCTGAAGCGGCAGCGTGAAGAGTTGCAGGAGATATCCCTCATCGTCGGCGTCGACCAGAATTCCAAGGTCTCGAATCCGCTGATGATCTTCCTTGACCGCGGGGTGGCCGTGGGCAGTCAACTGGGCGCCGACCCGCTTCCACACCGTGTCGTAGTAGGCCTCGGGGATGGCGAGGAAGTCAACGCCTCGTCGCCGAAGTTCCGCGACGCTCGTGAGTTCATCATCCGTCCGCAGCGCGAGGTGCTGGACTCCCGGAGTCATCGAATGCCAATCGAGATACTCCTGCACTTGGCTCTTGCGCTTCCCCTCGGCAGGTTCGTTGATCGGCATCTTGATGAGATGGTTGCCCGAAGCCATCACCTTGCTCATGAGTGCCGAGAAATCGGTCGCGATGTCCTTGTCGTCGAAGTGCTTGAACATCGAGAAGCCCATCACCTCTTCGTACCAGCGGACCCAGTGGTTCATCTTGCCCATCTCGACATTGCCGACGAGGTGATCGACGAACTTCAGCCCGCACGGGTGAGCCCGGTTGTGGTCGTTGAGTGCAAATTGGCGCATCGGCGCCCATCCCGGCGCAAACCTGCCGCCTTGCTTGACCGTCGGCAGGTCGTAGTCGCCAGTGCGGCTCACAAACGAGTGGACCACTCGTCCGTAGGTCCGAATTCCCGCCATCGTCACTGATCCGCGGGCATCGGAGATCGTGCGCGGCTCATACGCGCTCTCGCCGCCATTTCGACACGCCTGCTCCCAGGCGCGCGTCGCATCAAAGACCGTGAACGCAACGTCCTTCACCCCATCGCCAAACCGCTGCAACTCCGCCTGCGCGGGATGCCCCTCCACGAGCGGAGTCTCCAGGATGATCCGGATGTTCCCTTGCGTCAGCAGATACTGGGCCGACTCGCGATTCCCCGTCGTCAGGTCGGAGATCTGCTCCACCTGGAAGCCGAACGCGGAGGCGTAGAAGAACGCGGACTGCTTCGCGTTGCCGGTATAGAAGCGGACGTAGTCGACATCGATGAGCGTGAGGGGATCGGTAGTCGAGGACCCGGCACTCTCGCTCTGAGGACTCAAGGTTGCCATCCGAGAATGGTATCGTCCGCCCCTTCATGAGTGCGAACCAGAATCCGTCATCGCTCGGTCGCAAGGTCGGCATCGCCATCGGCATCGTGCTCGCCGCCGTTGCGGTCTTTGTCGTCGTGATGTGCACCGGCACGACCGATGGCCCGGGCTTCCTGCAGCCCTCGCCGGACATGTCGGCGCCGAAGAACTAGTGCCGCCGATGGCACCGAAGGACCCTGACTCCATGCCTCGCCGCACCGACGGTCGCCCGCAGAAACTCGAAACGGTCGAGCCTGTGGGCAAGCGCGTCCTCATCCGCAAGGACGAAGACAAGAAGATCACGAAGGTCGGCATTCATCTCCCCGACAAAATGGAGATTCCCACGCTGACGGGGCGAGTCATCGCCATCAGCGCGCAGGTCGAGCGCGACGAGGACTATTCGGTCGCGCGGTACGACCGAGTCCTCTTCCATCCCAAGCACGCAGTTCCCGTCGATTTCGAAGGGGACAATCGGCTCTTTGTCGTGCCGATCGAGGATGTCCTCGCGATCTTCCGGTCGACAGGCAGCGACAGCCCGTGAGCATCGGCCGCGTCGTCGAGGTAGACGGAGTCATGGCGATCGGCCCGGTGCGGCGGCCGTTCCACGCCGTGGTCGAGCCGCCTGGCTCCAAGAGCGAGACCAATCGGTACCTCATGCTCGCGGCGCTGTCGGCTGGGGTGTCGAGGCTCGACGCGCCCCTTCGCTCTGACGACACCGACCTCTTCGCACAGGCGCTGCGCGACATCGGTGTGGGCATCGAAGCGGACACGACTCGCACCAGCGTGCGCGGTCCGGGCGGGCGGCTCGCCGGGGGCGGCCGGGTGAATCTTGGTGACGGCGGAACCCCGACACGATTCATGATGGCCATCGCGTCGCTGGCGCGCAAGTGCGTGATCATCGACGGCAGCGCGCGGATGCGAGAACGGCCCATCGCCGAGGGGGTGGAGATGCTCCGGGCGATCGGCGCGAAGATCGACTACGTCGAAGACGAGGGACGGTTGCCCGTGCGTGTGGGAGGCGGTCGTCTGCCCATCGGAGGGTCCCTCGAAGTCGGACGGACCGCATCGAGCCAGTTCATCTCCGCGCTCCTCATGCTCGCCCCGCGACTCGACCGGGGAATCGACCTGTTCGTCGACGGCGCATCGCTCACGAGTCCTTCGTATGTGGAACTCACTCTCGCGGCGCTTGCGCGCTGGGGAGTTCCCGTGCAGGTGATCCGCGATGCAACTGGAAGGCTCTCCCGGATCACCGTGCCTCCCACCGATCTGCGCCCGATGCAGGTCGCAATCGAGCCCGATGCCAGCAGTGCGGTCTACTTCCTCGGCGCGGCGGCTGTGATCCGCGATGCCCGCGTGACGATTCGTGGGTTGCCGAGGCTTTCGCGCCAACCCGACACCGCGTGTCTCGCGGCGTTCGTCTCCATGGGAGCGCGAGAGTGGTCGAGTCCCGCAGGGATCGGACTTGAGGGCACCGAGACGCTCAACGGAATCGACGTCGACGCGTCTCGTTGGCCCGACGGCGCGCTGTGCGTCGCCGCTGTGGCAAGCGTTGCCAAGGGAAAGTCGCGCATACGCGGACTCGAGACGCTTCGGGTGAAAGAGTCGAATCGTGTGCAGGTGCTCGCCGAGGAACTCACGAAACTCGGATGTAGGGTCGAGGCGGCGGAGGGAGCGATCACCATCGAACCTCAACTTGACTCGGCGAAGAGCGTCGTGATCGACCCGCGCGGTGATCACCGCATCGCGATGACATTCGCGGTGCTCGGGCTTGTGCGACCTGGGATCTCCATCTCGAATCCAGGCTGCGTGACGAAGAGCTACCCCAACTTCTGGCGCGACTTCGCCGGACTGTCCGACGCGACCCGCTGATAGACTCGCGCGGCGCGATGGGTCCGTTCCTGTCATTTGCACGGCTTCTCCTGCGCTCTCCTGCGCAACTCGCGCTGGCACTGCTCTTTGCGACGATTTCTGCCGCGGGTTTGGGGGCAGGGCTCCTGTCGCTCGAACCGGTCCTCGACCTGATCATCGGCGATGGCGGTGCCGGCCTCGCCGAGATGGCGCGCCAGTACAACGCGAAGGTGCCGTGGATTGGAATCCCCGACGCATTGGTCGAGCGCCTCCCAGACGGACGATTCGACAGCGTGCTCGTGGTGCTCGGGGGGCTGGCGGTGCTGACGGTCATCGGCGCGACGGCGAATTTTCTCCACCAGTACTTGGCGCTCAGCCTTTGTACGCGAGTCGTCGCACGGGTCCGCCTCGACGCGTTTCGCCATGCGATCCGGCTTCCGCTCGGCGACATCGTGCGCCGAGGGCCCGCCGAATTCACGAGCCGCATCATCCGCGACTCTGCGGAACTGCACGCCGGCCTCGTCGCGCTGACGAGTCGCACCGCTGCACAACTCACCAAGGGAGCGGCGGCGTTCCTCGCAGCAATCTTCTTCGACTGGAGGGTCGTGGTCGTTGCGGCCATCACGGGACCGCTCCTCGCGATCATCCTGCGCAAGAGCGGCAAACGGATCCGGCGTGGAACGCGCGGCGCGCTTCGGCAGCAGGAAGTGCTGCTGCGCGTCGCTTCGGAGAGCCTGCAGGGCCTCAAGGCGATCAAGACCTCGACAGCGGAAGGGGCGATGCTCGGGCGCTTCAAGGCAGCGAACCGTGAGGTGGTTGTCGAGGAACTGCGAGCACGCACCGCGCGGAGTCTGGCGGGACCGCTCGTGGAGTCGATCGGCATCCTCGTGGTCATTGCGTTGGCGGCCCTTGCGGTGCGCGAGATCATTCGCGGCTCGATGACCTTCGACCAATTTGTCCTCTCACTTGGATCGCTCGCGGTTGCCGCAGGATCCATCCGGCCCCTGACGGGTCTCGTCGCGGACATGCAAGGGGCGAGTGCCCCCGCGCAGCGACTCCGCGAGATCCTCGAGCTTCCCACCGAAGAGCTGCGGGATCGCAGCAGGCCCCGCTTGGCCCGCCATCGCCACTGGATTCGTGTCGAGGATGTGTCGTTCACGTATCCGGGAGGAACATCGAAGGCGCTCGATGGTGTCTCGCTGGAACTGCGTCACGGCGAGCACGTCGCCATCGTCGGGCCGAACGGGTGCGGGAAGTCGACCCTCTTGGCGACGCTCGTGCGGCTTGTCGTGCCCGACTCGGGCCGCGTGCTCATGGACGGCGCGGACATCCACACGATGCAACTCCCATCGCTTCGCCAGCAGATTGGGTTTGTGACACAGGAATCGATCATCGTGCGCGGCACCGTGGCGGCGAACATTTCGCTCGGTGTTCCTGGGGCGACGCGCGCGGCGATCGTCGAGGCCGCGAGGCGTGCGCACGCAGAGGGATTCATCATGGCCTTGGCGGGAGGTCTCGACGCCGAGGTCTCCGAGCAGGGGGCGTCGCTGTCGGGAGGCCAGCGGCAACGGCTCGCCATCGCCCGCGCACTCCTGCGCGATCCGTCGATCCTCCTCCTCGACGAAGCGACCAGCCAGATCGACTCGGAGAGTGAGTTGCAGATCGCACAGGCAATCGCGGAGTTCGGGCGCGAGCGGACGGTGATCGCCGTCGCCCATCGTCTCTCAACGATGCTTGCCGCCGACCGCATCGTGGTCATGGACAAGGGGCGCGTCGTCGACACGGGGATGCACGAGGAGCTCCTGTCGCGGTGCGATGTCTACGGACGACTCGTTCGCGGACAGATGCTCACGACCCCGGCGTGATGGTGATCAGGGAGTCGTGGCTGCAGCAGGCGCTGCAACAGGGGGGGGAGGCGCAGTCGCGGCTGCCGGAAGTGGCACAGAGGCTGGTGGAGGGTTAGGCGCAACTGCGGACGCCGGTGGCGGAATCGGTGTGACGATGACGAGTGGGCCGCGCGACGCCGCCCACAGCGCATAAATCAAGGCGAGGAGGGAGATCACCGCCACCACTCCCATCCAGAACTGGAGGGCACGCTCAAGTCGATCGGCCTGTTTCACACGCTGCTGTGTGCTCGTGGCCAAGAGTTCGATGGCCTTGACCTGACGATCGCTCGTCGTGGCGAACGTCGTGAGCGCGCTCGCCGTTTCCCTGAGGCTGTCGGCGACGCGCAGGCTCACCTCGTGGTTGAGATCAAGTTGCTGCTGCACGAGTCCCAAGACCTGCGTCTGCTGAGCCGATCCCTCGGTCAGTTGCGCGAGTCCGCGTTCGAGCGTGTGTTCGCGTTGGCGCGCACGCGCGTTTCCCTCCGTGAGCGCGTCAAGCACCTGCGCTTGTTGCTGGGCGATCCGCGGCATCGCCTCGAGGTTGGTGACAAGCGCGCCGATGGCCATCGTCAGCTGGTGCTGCGACTGCGCGTGCTCCACAAGGCGCTCGTCAAAGGTGAGCGGAGTGCCATTCGAAACGTCCGGTGCACGCGAGCCAAGCGGCGCGAGCGCTCCCGCAACGTCTGCGGGACGGATGCTCGCGACGACCTCGCGCGCTTCGGGAGTGCGTTGCCGACGGAGGAGCCAGTCCATGAACGACCGAGTAGCCATGGGAACGGCTACTGTATCTCCCGTGCGAATGAGGCGCTGTACTGGACTCCTGCTCGGATGGATCGCGCTGACACTTTCGGTCGCAGCATGTCGCGAGTCGGCGCCCACGGAGCCGGCGACATCCAATCCAGGGCAGGCGCGGATCGTCTCCCTCTCTCCCGCGCTCACCAGCACGCTCACCGCACTCGGCGCTGAGAGTCTCCTCGTCGGGCGAACTCCGTGGTGCCAGACGCGGGGCGACGTCGCGGTCGTCGGTTCGCTCCTCGATCTTGATGCGGAAGCACTCGTCGGTGTACGACCGACGGTCATTCTCGTCCAACCTCCGGTGCAGGGAGCCCCGCCAGCGCTCGACCGCCTTGCAGGGGAGTACGGATGGCGCGTCGAGTCCTTTCGCATCGATTCCCTCGGCGATGTGCGGGAAGTGATCGCCAGCCTCAGCACCATCCTTGAGACGGGCGCAGACGATGTGCGCAGCCTGGCCCTCAGGACCAACTCGCGGGCGCTTCTGCACGACCTCGACGCCGCGCTCGCTCCCATCGACACCGCATCTCGATTGGGGCGCACGCTCGTTCTCCTGGTTGGCAGCGAGTCGGCCGACCCACTTGGATTCGGCCCCGACACCTACATCGGAGGTGCACTCACGTCGATGGGGGTCACCAACGCCCTCACGCGCGACGGCTACCCCGCCCTCTCATGGGAGGCACTTGCACGGCTCGCTCCGGACACGATCATCCTTCTCGGTCGGCGGTCGAGCGAGGCTGCCGCGACCGTCCATCGCATCCTTCCGAACGCGCGCGTCGCGCCGCTCGATGCCCCCGACCTTCTCCAGCCCGGCGGGGGGATGGTGGCCTCGCTGCGCGCATTGCGCGCGACACTCGACGAGGTGGCGCGATGAACGCGCCGCGGCGATGGGGAGTGGCGGTCCTCGGCGCGCTGTTGCTGCTCGGCTGCCTGGCTCGACTGCTCATTGCACCGGGAGTCGACGGGCACGGCGTTGGCTTCGCGCTTCCGTCCGGCGAGGTCGCCCCTCTGCGCATGGGAGCCGTCGGGTCCGCGCTCGCCGCAGGCATGTGCCTCGGTCTCAGCGGTCTCCTCCTTCAGTCGCTGCTTCGCAATCCTCTCGCGGCGCCGTTCATACTTGGACTCTCCGCAGGAGCCGGTCTCGCCGCAACCTCTGCCGCATGGATCGCGGCCACGATGACCGCACTCTCAGCCGAGTGGATCTCGTTTCTGCTTGCCGGAGGATCTGGAGTCATCCCAGGGACATTCGGCGCGCTCGCGGTGCTCGCCATCGTCTACTGCCTGGGACGGCGGCGGGGAGTCCTCGATCCACTGACGCTCATCCTCGCAGGGACGGTGGTCGCGACGATGTGCGGCGCGCTCACGCTGCTTGTGCAGAGCCTCATGCCACCGACCAGCCGCGGAGAGTCGTGGATGTGGTTCATGGGACAGGTGCCGGAGATTCCTCATTGGCCGCTCGTCTTCGCTGCGGTGGGTCTCGTCGCCCTGATCGGCGCGATCGCTGCGCGACTCGGGAGCGCGCTCGATGCCGCGAGCACGAGCGATGACGAAGCGACGAGCCTCGGTGTCTCGCTGCCGAAACTGCGGCTCGTCCTGTTTCTCGGGGCAGGGGTGCTCGCCGCTGCGAGCGTCGCCCTCTGCGGGCCGATCGCCTTCGTCGGCTTTGTCGCTCCGCATCTTGCGCGGACGCTGCTCGGTGCACGGCACCGGGCGCTCGCAATCGCGAGCCCCTTGGCAGGTGGCGCGATCCTCGTGTGGGCCGATGCTGTGCGGCAAGCGATCGATGTCGGCGCAGGCAGGCTCCCGATCGGCGTGCTCACCGCGCTGCTGGGCGGTCCCGTCTTCCTCATCGTCATGCGCTCCTATCGCGCGCGGCCGGGAGGTTGGTCATGCTGACGTTGCGAGAGATCTCGCATCGCTATGGCGATCGCCGCGCCCTCGACGCGGTCTCTGCCGAGATGCCTGCGGGCCACATCGTCGCGCTCGTCGGGAGAAACGGCAGTGGGAAGACGACGCTGCTGCGAGCGATCGCCGCGCTCGTCAGTCCCGCGAGCGGATCGATCGAGTGGCGGGGGATCGAGCCGCGCGCACTTCGCCCGAGCATGCGCGCGCGACAGATCGCCTATGTCGCGCAGCACCCGTCGCTCGCGATCGACCTCACGGTACGGGAGATGGTTGCGCTGGGCGCGTCGCAGCGTCAACCGGCGGAAGGCACTCGCGCTGTCGACGGCGCGCTCGCGCAAATCGCACTCGAGTCTCGAGCCGCGCGTTCGTTCCATGAACTCTCGGCGGGTGAACGCCAACTCTGCGTCGTCGCCCGCGCGCTCGCCCAACATGAAGCCGGTGGACTGCTGGTCCTCGATGAGCCGTTCTCGAATCTCGATCCGGGGGAGACCGTTCGGCTCGCGAAGGTGTTGCGCGGCGTGGCCGATCGTGGGGGACTCGTCGTCGTCGCGCTTCACGATCTCCCGCTGGCCGATCAGGTCGCCGACTCGGTGTTGTTGCTTGAGGAGGGGAGGGTGGTCGGCCACGGTCCTCCGGGGGATGTGCTCGTCCCAGAACGGCTCGAGAGCGTCTTCAAGTGCCCGTTCCTGCGCGGACCCCAGGGGTTGACGCTGGGGCGCTAGGATTCCCGCCATGTGGCAGACGATCATCATTGCTCTGATTGCGCTCACTTTCAAGGCGGCCGCCGCATACTCCGCCAAGAAGAAGCGAGAGGAAGAGGTGGCGCAGCGGGAGCGGCTGCGAATGGAGAGGTCGCCGCAAGGAGCGCCGATGCGAACCGCGATTCCGATCGCTCCAGTCGCGCGGACCATGGCGTCCCCGCCACTGGTCGCGCGAACCATGGTGGCGCCTGCACCCTTTGTGAGCGCAATTCCCCGCGCGCGGAGAGCTCCCGCGGTTCGCCCCCAAGATCCCGAGTCGCGTCACAACGCCTTCTTCGACGCAGTCGTCGAGACCCTCCGGAGCCACACTCCTGCGAAGACGAGTGAACTGCGCACCTCTGAGGGTGAGGCCACGTCCGCGCAGCTCAAGAAGACGGTCGCGATGATTCACGAAGGCGTGCTGCATCGGCGACATGCGCCTGGGACTCCGCACGCTGGACCGGTGCTGCCCGCGAAGACGCCGTCTGGGCCTCATGCGCCGGTATCGAAGCGGTCGATCAGATTGAACCGTCGAGAGTCGCGACGCGCGATAGTCCTGACCGAAATCTTCGGTCGACCGCGGTCTGTCGAGCCTTACTGATCGCCAGAGATCCGCGATTCTGAATCGAATTGCGTCGATCGTGATTCGATTTGTCACGATTTCGGGCCCGTGGTAGAGTTCCGCGGCGATGATGGACATACGAAAGTTGAAGGAGCTTGTTCGCCTCATGGTCGACAACGACCTGACGGAACTCGACCTCCGGGACAAGGACGAACAAGCCACGATCCGCCGCCCGACCGCGTCGGGCCCGCCGCAGGTGGTTACCCACGCCGCCCATGCGGCCCCAGCCCATGCAAGCCATGCCCCCATCGCCCCCGCAGCCCCCGTAGCACACGCCGCCACCGCGCCCAAGCCCGCGAAGGCAGCCGCTGCCGAGGAGGCCGATGCCTCGCTCATCGCGATCGAGAGTCCGATGGTGGGAACCTTTTACAGCTCGGCTGGGCCTGACAAGCCGGCGTTCGTGAGTGTCGGAACCTCGATCAATGCCGAGAGTGTCGTCTGCCTCATCGAAGCGATGAAGATCTTCAACGAGATCCAGGCGGAGCAGTCGGGAACGATCGTCAAGGTCCTCGTGCAGAGCGGCCAAGCGGTCGAGTTCGGGCAGAAACTGTTCCTCGTCCGCCCCGCCTGAGCGTCGACGGATGTTCAAGCGAGTGCTCATTGCGAATCGCGGGGAGATCGCGCTGCGGATCATCCGCGCCTGCCGGGAAATGGGCATCGAAACGATTTGCGTCTACTCGAGCGCCGACGAAGGCGGTCCGTGGCTTGAGCAAGCGACGCAGTCGATCTGCATCGGGCCGGGACCGTCGAAGGACTCGTATCTGCGCATCGAGCGCATCATCGCGGCGGCTGAAGTCGGTCACGCGGATGCGATCCATCCGGGCTACGGATTCCTTTCCGAGAACGCGCATTTCGCCGAAGTGTGCCGCGACTCTGGTTTCGAGTTCATCGGTCCAAGCCCTGAAGCGATGTCGCTGCTGGGTGACAAGGTCAACTGCAAGCGTCTCGCGAAGCAGGCAGGAACGCCGATTTTCCCCGGCACCGAAGGGGGAATCGAGGACATGGACGAAGCCGTCCAGGTCGCCAAGGACATCGGCTATCCCGTGATCGTCAAGGCGTCCGGCGGCGGCGGAGGCCGCGGCATGCGCATCGCGCAGGATGAAGCGTCGTTGCGCAGCGGTGTCGAACAGGCGCGACAGGAAGCGCAGGCGGCGTTTGGAAACCCTGTCGTGTATCTCGAGAAGTACCTCGAGTTCGCTCGGCACTTCGAGGTGCAAGTGATCGGCGACAAGCACGGCAATGCAGTGCACCTGTATGAGCGCGATTGCTCGAGCCAGCGCCGTCACCAGAAACTCATCGAAGAGGCGCCTGCTCCAGGCGTCGACCCGGCGAAGCGAGATGTGGTCTGCTCATCGGCGGCGGAACTCATCCGCCGCGCCAAGTATTCGGGAGCAGCAACGGTCGAGTTCCTCATGGATCCGACGCAGCACTTTTTCATGCTCGAAGTGAACACGCGCGTGCAAGTCGAGCATCCCATCTCCGAAGCGATCACCGGCGTCGACATCGTGCAGACGGGCATTCGCGTCGCAGCGGGGGAGGTGCTCCCGTACACGCAGGCGGACATCAAGGTCAATGGTCACGCGATGGAGTTCCGGATCAACGCCGAGGATCCCGCACGAAACTTCATGCCGCAGGCTGGGCTCATCGAGACATGGGTGCCGCCGGGTGGCCCCGGCATCCGGCTCGATTCGCACGTGCGTGTCGGCTACCGGGTACCGCCCAACTACGACTCGATGATCGGGAAACTGATCGTCCACGCGCCGACGCGGGAAGCGTGCATCCGGCGTTCGCTCGGCGCGCTTGGCGAGTTCAAGGTCGGCCCGATCAAGACAACGATTCCGCTCTACCAGCGGCTGCTCAACGAGCCGATGTTCACGAGCGCGAGCCACGACATCAAGTATGTCGAGCGATTGCTCGTCGCGAAGTAGACGCACGCAGCCCCGGAGCGCGGTATTCTCGGATCCAACGCGCGGGCGTAGCTCAGTGGTAGAGCGTCGGCCTTCCATGCCGAATGTCGAGGGTTCGAATCCCTTCGCCCGCTTTTCGCTCGACAAGGTTTCCGATCAGAAGTGGTCTTCCGAAGGTCACTATTGATCGGAAACCAGGGGGGCCCTGCGTCAGTTCAGTAGATCGCGATGGAGCGGTCG
>CANETX010000061.1 GCA_947441435.1 Planctomycetaceae bacterium | reverse complement strand
GTCCTGTGCGAAGGCCGCAGGCGTCATGCCCAAGGCCATCGCCCCTGCCATCGCCGCGAAGATCGTGAACGACACCCGCGATTGAGTCAGCATGTCGTACTCCTTCGGAAACCGGACCGGACGCCCACAAAGTACTCCCGTCCAACGCGAAGTCAACCGGCTCCCCCGATTGTGTGGCGAAACGTCCCTTGAAGGGCGGTTTGGCCACACACTCAACGGGGTGCGCAGGATACGATCGCATGCAGGAGTTCCACCAATGAGAAATACCGGCGCTGGAAGATGGAACTTGACGTTCTTCGTGGCGGTGATCGCCGTTGTGGCTGGGGCCGCCGCGACCGGGAGTGCTGCCGGTGGCGCTGCCGCCGACGGACCGCGGTTCGCCATGCGCGAAGCAGTCGCGTCGAAGGGAGCCGAGGCGCAAGCCGCTGCCGAGGGAACCGCCGCAGACTTGACGCGATTTCTCGACGCGCTCACCACCGCAGCTGAAGGTTCGCTGGCGAACGCGGGCGCGGGCACTGCGATCGCGCGACAGGAACTCGCAACCATCCTCAAGGAACAGTCGCTCGCGGACTCCGGCATCGTCGATCGCCTCGACCCGCAGCGGGCGAAGCTCTATCAGACGGCCGGAGTCAGCACCGTCGTCACCATTTCCGTGACCGGCTTCAGCGCAGTGAAGGAACTGCTGGAAGTCGAAGGCCGCTTCGGCAGAACAAGGGCCGAGCGATGGAATGTCGAGACCTCCGGCACCGCGCGCGCCTACAACACGACTTCGGGGGCGCTCCTTGGCTTCTCGAACTTCTCGCTCACCGAAGTGCGCACCGACGAGCCCATCAGCGGAACCGTCCGCAACACGACTCCGCTGACGCGGGTGATCGGCTCGCTGGCCCAGAAGAGCGCCGAGTCGATCTCGGCGACGCTTGCGCCGAAGATCGCGGCGGCTGGTGGCACCGGCACTGGTGTCGGCGCGGCAGGCAGCGCAGGCGCAAGCAGCAGCGGCTCCGCTAGCGCAGGCGGCGCCGATGCAGTCACCCCAACCGTCCTCCTCATCGCGCGCGTCAACGCCACCGACTTCCCCGCGAACGCGCAACTTGAGTGGCAATCCGTCGCGGCGGCCGCACTCACCGCGCGCGGCTACCGCATTGCGCTGCCCGACGAGGCCATCTTCTCGATGACGCCGAGCGAGTTCAACGCCAAGATCAGTTCGAGCACCACCATCGCCAATCTCTCGCAGGCGGCGCAGGCCGATGCGCTGATGATCGCGACAGTCGACTCGCTCGTCTCTGATCATCGCACGATCGCCGACCCGAGCGTCGCCGCCGCAGAGATCACCGAGTGGACTCTTGGTGGTTCATGGCGTCTGATCGCGCCGACCGGCGGATCATTCGGCGGAGGAAGCACCCTCGCGCGCACGGCGATCGCGAAGACGCAGACGCTGACCGAGACGACGGATGTCAGGAGCGCGCTCCTGCGCGATGAAGCCGGGAAGATGGCCGAGTCCGCCGCTGCCGAGATCGGTCGAGTGCGCACGGCGATCGCGAACGCCGCGTCGAGCAACACGCTGCAACTTCTCGTCGTCGCGGCAGACCTCGGCATCCCCGACGCTCGCCTCGACAAGTCCGGCAATGTCCACTTCACATCGACGATGCTGCCGGTGATGCCAGAGGGTGCGACAGTGCTCATCGATGGCATCGCTGTCGGCAATGCTCCCGGCAGCGTGACCGCCACTCCCGGACTCCACCGCATCCGCATCGAGCACCCATTCTTCGAGCCGTGGGAGCAGCCCGTGCAGACACGGCCGGGCATGACCCTCGTCGCGACGATGAAACTCACTCCCGCTGCATGGACGCAGTGGCAGGAACGCATCGCCGCCGTCGAAGTCATCAAGCGCGTCGAACAGGATCGCATCGAGTCGGCGCTCGACCGTGCGACCGCGCGCGATGTCCTTGAGAAGTCCGCTGATGCCCAGCTGATGGTCGCCAAGGGACTCGCCGAGTTTTTGAGGCAGAGCAAGCTGAACATCGACACGAGCGGCGTCGAGATTTTCGCGCCGGGCTCTGGCGGCCTCGATGTCTGGGTCGAGTGGTTCCGAGGGGCGCCGGGGCCGTGAATCGCGAATTCCTGGTGAGTGTGGTGGTCGCGCTGTCGCTGGCAGGCTGCCAGTCGGAGTACCGCGGCGACACCAAGCGGATGGTGGAACTCTTCACCGCCGGTCAGTTCGAGGAAGCGGCCAGCGATGCCGCGAAGGAAGCCGAGGCCGAACTCAAGAGCGAGCAGAACCGGGTCGCCTACGACCTTGAGGCCGGGCGCACGCTGCAAGCGGACGGCCAGTGGGAAGCGAGCATGCAGTGGTTCGATGCAGCGCACGAACTCGTCCGTCCCTACCTCGACACCAAGGCCGAGGCGAAGATCACCGAGGCGTTTGCGACGACGCTCATCAACCAGACGACTTCGATCTATCGAGCGACCCCCAACGAGCGCATCATGATGAGCACGCTCCAGTCGCTCAACGCGATGGCCCTCGCGGACTGGGAGCGCGCCCGCGTGGAGCTTCGCCGCGCGCAGGACTGGCAGCAGGACGCACGATCGCGGTACCGCGACGCAGTCGCCAAGGCGCAGAAGGAGACGCGCGCTGCGGAGAAGAAGGAAGGGATCAACGCCGACGCGATGATCGGCGGTGCGCAGTTCAAGACGGATCTCGCGAAAGCGCCGGGAATCCTGAGCGATCTGACCGGCTACGGCGACTACGCCAACCCGTTCACCTACTGGCTGCGTGGGATGTTCCTTTCGATGGCGCCGGGGACGAACCAGCAGGACCTCGACAATGCGCGAAGCGATTTCACCTTCGCCGCATCGATGGTCGACGGCCCCGCACGCGAGTTCGTGCAGCGCGAGTCCGAGCGGCTGACCGGCGCCAACACCACGCCCGCACCGACTTGGTACCTCGTCCACTTCGCGGGGCTCGCCCCCAAGCGCAACGAGTTCAAGGTGACAATCCCGCTGCCGATCAGCGGGACGATCGTCCTCGTGACTGCGGCGTACCCGTACATCGAGTCGAGCGGCGCGTCGGTCGGCGGCGCTCGACTGTGCTCGGGGACGGCGCTCGAGGTGCCATCGGTGCCGCTGGCGGACTTCAACCGGATCGTCTCCGCAGAGTTCGACGAGGTGAAGGGGATCATCTACGCACAGGAGACGCTCTCCGCATCGATGAAGGCTGTCGCGTCCTACGCCGCCCAGGCGGCGGCCGGCCAGGACTACGCCGGGTGGGTCGCGCTTGCCGCCGCGATCGGCCAACTCGTGACCCAGGCGGCGGATCTTCGCTCATGGCGAACCCTTCCGCAGACCATCTACGTCGCATCGATGCCGACGCCACCAACCGGCGCGATGCAGCTCCGTCGCAGCGACGGGGATCACATCGCGAGCGTGACGGTTCAACCGGGATCCAGTGGACTCATTCTCGTCACCACCCCCGCCACCGGCGCGCCGTCGAAGGCGTTTACCATTCCATTCACCGTCCCTTCAGGCGGCAAAGGCGAGACCTGATGAACATGAACGCTGCGAATCCCTCTTGTGTCTGTGTCGCGCTCGCGCTGCTTGCCGGCTGCGGCACCGTCAACACGACCACCACCAAGCCAATCGGTCCGAGCGCGAGCACGATCAAGGACTATCGGCAGATCAACGACCTGTTCACGGACATCTTCCTGCATGTGCGTGACGTGCGCGAGGGACGCACCCCATCGGGACTGCGCAACGCGCAGGTCGATGTCGCCAATGATGGCTTCTCGACGCGGCACTTCGCCTACCGCTTCGACTGGAAGGATGAGTCGGGCATGGTGATCTCTTCGCAGATGAGCGCCTGGGAGAACACCTCCGTCACAGCCGGAACACGCATCAGCATTTCGTCGGTCGCTCCGAATGCGAACGCCACCGACTTCGCGCTGCAGGTTCGGCGCAGCGACTGACCGCACCGAGGACACCCCATGAACACTCTCCACCACCGTTGTCGTGCCTGCGTCGCGTCCGCCCTCGTTGCCTGCGCGCTCGTCGCCTGTACCCCCGCCCGCTACATCGAGACTGGCGGTCCCGAGAGCATCGTGAGCGTCGGCGATGTCGACATCCAGGATGTCAAGAAGGCGGCGAGTGGGATGCTGCAATCGCTGCTCGCCACCGGCGTGCTCGCGAAGTCGGAGCACAAGCCGGCGCGGCTCCTCATTGGTTCGATCGTCAACGACACGAGCAGTCAGTTCGATGTCGGCGAGGTCGTCTACCGGATGCGCGAGGAGCTCGTGAACTCCGGGCAGGCGCAGGTCGACACGACCTACGGCTCGAGCGCCGAGGACAAGACTGCGCAGGAAGTTGCCAAGCGGCGGTCGTTCACCGGCTCGGGATCGAGCGATCTCGGCGAACCGGACTTCTCGTTGACAGGGCGCATCACGCAGATGAAGGCCTCCGCCGACAATATGAAGCAGACGACCTACACCTTCCGCTTGACGCTGACTGATCTTGCAACGGGCCGCGAAGTCTGGACGAAGACTGTCGACATGACCAAGCAGGGGACGAAGAACGCGGTCGGGATGTGATCGGCGCGCCGTCGGCGCTGCGGCCCGGCGCTACCACGCCGAGAGAAGCATCGCGAGGTCGGCGCCGCCGACGGACTGGTCTTGGTTGAGGTCTGCGCCGTGGAAGCGCGCGACCGTTCCCCATGCCGCGAGCAGCGCCCCCAAGTCTGCGCCGTTGATGATGCCGTCGCCGTTGACATCGGCGAGGTCGCCGGATCCGCCGGTGAGATTGAACGCCGCGACGGGCATGCCTCCACTGCCGCCGCTTCCGCCGCTTCCGCCGCCGCCGCCCAGAGTGAGCACACTCGCCGCGCAAAGGAACCCGACCAGAGTTCGCTTGAGTTGGCGACGAGTCGACAGTGACATGAAGGAAGCGTAACCCCGACTCGGGTCAGGTCAACGCGGCGTCACGCGAATCGATGTGATTTCGAAGGGTCCAGTCGCAAGGATCGTCGCTTGCTGCTTGGGTTCGCGCTTGCCGGCGCGGCCAAACATCGCGAGCGCTCCCGCCCTGCCCTTGAGGGGCCGCTCGAAGAAGTCGCAGCGGACGGCGCGGCGCACGTCGCAATGCCACGAGAGGATCGTCATCTGCGCGGCACCGGTGCGATCGACGAGCCGAACAATGACATCGCCGCTTCCGTCGTCCGCAGGCTTGAGCGCAGCGACTTCGACGCCTTCGCCGCCATCGATCAAGTGCGCCGTCACGAACTCGAGTGCAGGGCTCGTGCTCGCGGCATCTCGTGACGCGAACTCCGCGCCGCCGACGCCTCGGTTGAGCCGCTCGGCATCGGACCACGCGATCGAACCTGTGCTCGGGCCGACTTGGATCGCGTACGCGAACTCGTGGACGCCGCGGTCGGCCTTCGGGTCAGGGAAGTTGGGGCTCTTGGCGAGCGAGAGCCCAAGCGATCCATCGTGCGCGCTCTTGCCGAAGATCCCGTCGTCGAGCACGGCGAAGGTCTGCGCGCCATCAGTGAGACTCATCCAGTCGTGGCCGGGGACTTCGAACTGCGCCTCCTGCCAACTCGTGTTGCGATGGGCGTCCCTGTCGATGTGCCCGAACTGCGTGCCGAAGCGTGCGGTCCGTGCGCGCATCCGCGTCGGAAACAGTGCGCGCAGGAGCGTGCGCTCCTCGCGCCAGTCAAGGCGCGAGCGGATGACGAGCACGTCGCTGCCCGGGGCGAGTTCGTAGGTCTGGCGGATGCTGCTGCGCAGTCCGAGGCTTCGCTCGACGACCACGCGCGCGACGCCGCCGCGGACGCTGGCCTTCACTCGCGCCTTCGTCGTCACGGGCGTCGGCTTCTCCGCGTACTCCTTGTCGGTGTCCCATGCTTCCCAACGGCGTGGGCGGTCTTCGTACAAGACGAGTTCATTGAAGGCGTGGCCTGCACGCGGGAGGAAGGTCTCGCCGATCAACCCGATCGCGCTGACGCGACCGAGCGCGTCGAGACGCACATCAAGGAGATCGTTCGTGAGCCGAGTGGGAGTCGCCGCGATCGCCGAGTCGCGCGGCGCGCGCGATGGCACCCCGACGCTGCAGGGCGGCAATCCGCCGGACGCAACGCTGGCAGGATTGAACGCGACGCGCGCACGAAGGCCGAGCCCAAGTTGGCGTCGCGCACGCGTGAGCCCCGCATCGCGAAGCGCTGCCAGTCGCTTGAGCGCCGTCCCCATTGCGGCACGCGCATCGTCGTAGACGGGACCGATGCTCGATCCCGGAAGGATGTCGTGGAACTGATGGAGGAGGACGGTCTTCCAGAGGCTGTCGAGTTCCTGGACGAGCGCGCGACGCGCCGTCGCGCCCAGCGGCGAGAGCACCGCGAGCATCTCCACTTCGCGCAGGAGGTTCTCTGCGTGACGGTTCGCCCGCTTGATCCACCGCTGCGAGGTGTAGGTGCCTCGGTGCGCTTCGAGGTAGAGCTCGCCATCCCAGACTGGCATCGGCGTGCCGCGACGCTCGGATGCGGCCGCTTCCGCGTGCAGCGTCGCGCAGAAGTCCGCTGCCGTCGTGTGCGTCGTCGAAGGCACTCCTTCGCATGCGCCCGCACTGTGCGTCCGCTCGATTTGCGCGGGATCGGGACCGCCGCCGCCATCTCCCCAGCCGTATGGCTGCAGATAGGTGCGCGTGCGGCCCTTGTCGAGCTTCTCGATGTTCCGCGCGGCCGCCGTGAGATCGGCCGGCACGAAGTCGGAGTTGTAGTTGTGTCCCGGCGTGAAGTGAGCAAGCACCTCAGTCGAGTCGAGCCCGCGCCACCGGAAGGAGACGTGGGGGAACACGTTGGTGTCCGACCAGATGATCTTGTTGGTGATGAAGGTGTCGAGGCCGGCCTTGGCGATGATCTGGGGAAGGCACGCAGGGAAGCCGAAGGTGTCGGGGAGATAGAGGAAGCGTTGCGGCGCGGCGACGCCGAACTCGCGCTGCCAGAAGCGCGTGCCGTGCACGATCTGGCGAATGAAACTCTCGCCGCTGGGCGCGGTGCCGTCGGGTTCGATCCACATGGCGCCGTTGGGTTCCCACCGGCGCGCGCGAACCGCCGCCCGAATCTCTCCAAACAGCGCCGGGCTCTCTTCCTTGACGAACTGGTATTGCTGCGCCTGGCTGCACAGAAAGCGGAAGTGCGGGAAGCGTTCGATGTTGCGGAGCGCCGTCGCGAAGCTGCGCACGCACTTGCGACGGGTCTCGTCGATGCGCCAGAGCCACGCCGTGTCGATGTGCGCGTGGCCGATGGCAACGCAGGTCGTCGGCGAGCGCGAGTCCGCGCGCCCCTTCAGCAGCCGATCAAGATCGCTCCGCATTGCGAGTACATCGGCCCGCGTTGCCGTCGCCGCGGGGATCGCGCGGATGATCGCCGCGAGACCACGCGAGAGATCGTGCGTTCGCGAATCCTCCGCGCCACCTTGCCACAGGAGACGCCTCAGCCAGTCGAACCGTTCGCAGAACTGCCACACTTCCTCGTCGATGGCCACGACTTCCGCGCACTCGAGTCGCCCCGGCTTCGACTCGGCCCATCGTGCGCGCTGCTCGGGCTGATCCCACCAGAAGGTTGTCGCGCCCAGCGGAAGATTGCACGCGGCCTCGACCCACAGGTCGATGCGCTCGCCGCCCTTGGCGCGCTCACGCCGACGCCAATCCGCGGGGATGAGCGGCGCAGTGTCGTGATACGGATCGAACCCCGCGTGCGGCACGCCATCGAGCCAGAGCGTCGCTTCGGTTCCGGAAGAAAAGCGCAGCAGCACACGCTCGCCGCGAAAGTCTCGCCCGAGTCTCCCCCGCAGCCGAAACCACGCCGTCGACCAGATCGGCCCCCAGCGATAGCCCGTTTCGACTTGGCGAATCTTCGACCGAGTCGCTTGGGTGTGCGGCACCCGCTGTGGATAGTGCGCGACCTCAACGGTCAATAATTGCCGCGCGTGCCACGCGAGAGGGCGAAGGGCACTGTTGCAGAACTCCTCCGCGCGGATCGCGTCCATCTGAAACGAGGGGAGCACGCGCCGAGTGTAAGTCCCTCGCTCCCTTGACATCTGCGAACTGGAGCGCCTACTGTGCAGGTGATGACGGGTCTCCTGCGCACGATCACTGTGGCTCTTGTGGCGCTCTGGCTGCCGCTGTGCTGCTGTCAGGTGCTGGCGCTCACCGCTGACGGCGCGTCCTGCTGCGCGACCGAGACCGTCGGGGAGCAGCACTGCTGCTGCGATGCTGAAGAGGGCGAAGCTCCCGCCGCTCCCGCCGACACCTGCACGCACTGCACCGACAAGGGGATGCCCCCCGCACCGATTTCGCTCGACTCGTTCTTCATTGCAACGGCGATCCCGCAGGATCTCGTCGTTGCGCCGAACGTGGTTGAGCTGCTGCTGGTGCACGCGACGGACCTCACTGGTCGGTGGAGCGATCCCCCTCCCGAATCGCCGCCTGGCATCCCTTCGACGGCACTCGTGCGCTGTGCCCAGCTTTCGACCTGGCTCATCTGAACTCCGGACACGCTTGAACGACGCGCGGAACGGTTCCGCGCGCTTGTGTTTGTGTCCCGATTCGGAGTCAGATCATGGCAACCAACACACACACCTTGCACTGCTGCGCCCTTGGCGCATGCGTTGTCCTCGCCAGTTGCGCGGCGCCGCAACTCTCGCCAGTCCACTCGGTCGCAGGTGAGATCGCTTCTCGCACTGGGGTGAATCCCGCGTGGGGAGGCGACGCGTCAACGGCCGCGCCGACAAGCGCAACCATTCGCGCCGATGCTGCGACTCCCCTTCCCACTCCGCTCGATGAAGGACAGGCGGTTGCGCTCGCGCTGAACGCGAGCCCCGAGATCGCACGACTGCTCGCCGAGAGTGCGGCGCTGCGGGCCGAAGCACTCGACGATGCCTCGCCGATGAATCCGACGCTCAACTTCACCTCTGGCGTTCCGCTCACCCCAGGGGCGATCGTGCCGATCTTCGCGATGGTGATGGTGCAGCTCGACGAACTCTGGAAGCAGCCGATTCGCAGTGACATCGCCCGCGACTCCTATGAAGCCGCACTCCTGTCGCTGGCGAGCGAGGCGGTCGCCCTCGCGACCAAGGCGCGCACGCTCTGGCATGAGATCGCACTGCTCGAAGCTCAGGCAGATTCGGCGGCGGTCACGAGGGACCTGACCGAACAGTTGCTCGCATGGCAACGGGAGCGATTCGCCGTCGGTGAGGCCGATGGTGAGATGGTCGCGAAAGCCCGCATGGAGTCTGCCGAGGCTCACCACACAGACGAGCGAACCCGCCAATTGCTCTCGGAGAGCCGTCTCTCGCTGATGGGAGTTCTGGGGCGCGCTGAAGCCCCCGAAGATTGGCGCGTCGGAGCCGAGGATCCTGCCTCGGCGCGCGCGCTGCATGGGGAGATCGCCAGCGAGGCGGCGGCGCTTCGCGAGATGGCCCAGTTGCGCCTTGATGTGCGTGCCGCGAATGCCCGCATGAAGGCGGCGCAGTCGAGATGGATCCTCGCGCAGCGATCGCGAGTCGGCAAGATCGAGATCGGCGCCGGGTGGGAGCGGGACATGGAGGACATGTCCGCCGCTGGAGTCGCCGCGCTCGTCGAACTTCCAATCTTCAATGACGGGTCCCACCGCATCGCCAAGGCGGCAGCGGAGTACGAGGTCGCCGCGATCGCCGCGGAAACGACGCGGCAGACGGCGCTTATCGAGTTGAGGACCGCGCTCGCGAAGGCGCGGGCGACGCAGGCGATGCATGGAGTCGGCGTCGACTCGACGCTGGCGCCTGCGTCCGAGTCTGTCACGCGCGCGCAGGCGGCGCTCGAGGCTGGCGAGGGTGCGAGGCGCGATGTTGCCAGCGCTGAGCGTGGTTTCCACCAAGCATCGATGGTCGTCAACGATCTCGAACGGGATCGCCGGCGGGCACGCCTTGATCTTGTGCGTGCGACCGGGTTTCTCAGTGCGGAGGTTTCGCCATGACAGTGCACTCAAGTCCATCGATCCCGCAACCGAAGTCGCATGTCTTCGCGCGCGTGGCGCTGCCGACGACTGTCGTTGCTGTCGCCCTCGGCGTGCTGGCTTGGTCGAGTTGGCGCGCGTGGGCGCCGCTTGCCCATGTGAAGGTTGAGCCGGTCGTCACGCGCACTGTCGCCGCCGGCGCGTCGGCGGGGACCGAACGCAGCGCGTCCGTCCCAGGTCCCGTCATTCAGGCTCCGGGCTGGATCGAGCCCGCGCCGTTCCCGATCACGGTCGCTGCGCTCGTGCCGAGCGTGGTCGAAGAAGTGCTCGTCCTCGAAGGAGACTCCATTGCCGCTGGGCAAGTCGTCGCACGACTCGTCGACGCGGAGGAAACGCTGGCGCTGCGCCGTGCAGAGGCCGAGCGCGACATCAAGGCCGCCGACCACGAGATGCTCCTTGATGAACTTGGGCGCAAGACGCGCCTCGTCGCGAGCGGCGCGGTCAGCGAAGCCGAAGTCGCGCGGCTCACAATCCGGGCGCGCGGCGCGAAGGCGTCCCTCGCACAGGCGCAAGTCGCCGTCGATGAAGCGGCGCTTGCCTTGGAGCGCACGCGCGTCAAGGCGCCAGCGGCCGGAGTGGTGATGGCCCGACTCGCGGCGCCGGGCGCACTTGTGGGCATGAGCCCCGACGACGTCGGCATCGTCACCATGTTCGATCCCAAGAGTCTGCAGGTGCGGGTCGATGTGCCGCTCGCGGATGCGGGACGGCTCACCATCGGCGCGAGCGCGACGGTGCAGGTCGACGCGCTGCCGGGTGTGATGATTCGTGGGCGGGTCATCCGCCTCGTGCAGCAGGCGGACATCGCGAAGAACACCTTGCAGGCCAAGGTGCTCCTTGAGAATCCGCCTGCGGGGCTCGTCCCCGACATGCTCGCGCGGGTGAAGATCGACACGCTGGTCGTCGGCCGCGCCGGGGCCGGTTCTGTGGCTGGATCGGCATCGAGCCGCACCGAGATCGTCGCGCGCGCGAGCGCCCTCGGCGCGCTCGTCGCCGGAGACGCGGGAACGCTGCGCGGCGATGTGCTCGTCGTTGTCGATGTGCGCGATGATGTGGGACGAGTTGAGAAGCGCGCGGTCACTGCCCTCGGCCAGCCTGATCCGAGCGGATGGATTGTGGTCGCAGAGGGACTTCGCCCGGGCGATCTGGTGATCACCGACGGGGCCAACCGAGTGCGTGACGGTTCAAGTGTGCGCGTCTCGGCGGCCGGATCTGCCGAGGCTGCCGCCTCCAGCGCCACGGACTCCAATGGAGCGCACGATGACCACCGCTGACTTCATCATCCGATGTTCGCATCTTGAGAAGCACTACGAGCGCGGAGGCGAAGTCGTGCGAGTGCTCGAGTCGAT
>CANETX010000060.1 GCA_947441435.1 Planctomycetaceae bacterium | reverse complement strand
TGGCGCGAACTCGAGTCGGCGCGTGCGGCCCGCGGCGCTCCGTACCTCGGTCACCCGTCGCTCGACCTGATGGCTGCGCTCGTTGCGGCCGGAATGTCGGCGGAGGAGTGGCGTGCGGTCGCCGCAACTCTGGGTGGTTCGTGCGTAGATATGACGGCTCGGACTCGCGCCGCGACAGGGGCCGGGCGGGTTCAACGCGACTTCGAACTCTCGAGATCGTTCGGCGGCGAGACCGACGCAGATGGAAACACTGCGTACGACAGGGCGCTTGAGGACGTTCGAGTGCGTGAGCGTGCGCGGCGGGAGTCGGAAGGAGCAACCATCGCGAGGCTCAAGGCACTCTTGCCCGACGACGCGAAGCAGCGGCTGCAGGATGCGTGGGACGATCAGCGTTTCGCGCGCGTCCTCGCCGATCCCACCAACATGGCGACGGGCCTTGAAGCGGCTCTCCTTCGGGAAAATTCCGACGACGTGAAACGTCGAGTCCTCGCCCTCCAGTCGAGATGGCTGCGCGAGTGGTGCGAGATGCGGGGGGCGATCGTGAGCGTCAAGTCGACTCTGGCCAGCCAATTGTCCGGGTCTGGTTCCGCGGCCGAGGAGGCCGCGGTCCGGGTTGCAGACAGTCGGATCGGAGCGCTCAGGTTCGCGCGCGACGAACTCAATCGACGAACTGGCCGCGATCTACGCGCACTTGGGGTACCGTGATTGGGTCCGGTGGAGCTGAGGAGACTTCCCATGCCGACCAATCGTGCCCTGTGCGTGTTCGTTTCTGCTGTGCTTGCCCTTCTCGTCGTGGGCTCCGTCGCCATCGCCGCCGACTTTGCGCCGCTCAAGAGCACCCAGATCGAGGAGCGCCTCGCCGCTGCTGGATTCGATGAGGCCCAACGAACTGCAGTCCTCTCGGTGCACGATGAGTACGTCGCGCAGTTCAAGGCTGCGGTGGAAGGACCGATCGCGAAGTGGCAGGTGGAGGTACGGCGAAGTGCGGCGACGCTCGCAGAGGGCCGTGAGTGGCAGGCGAGGGCGCGGACTGCGGCACAGGCGGTCGACGATGCCGAAGCGCCGCTCATGGAAGCGATTCGGAAGGCAGCGCGACCCGAGCAGGCGGGCTCAGCGGATCGCGTCGTGCTGGCGCTTGGCATCAAGCGCGACCTGATGATTGCCCGTGCGCTTTCCGTGGACGGGAGCGGGACAGACACCGATGTGCTTGCGGCACTCGCCGAAGCCAAGATTGCACCAACCAGGATTCCCAACTACGACGCGCTCGCGAGCCAGTACCTCGCGGAGCGCTCCTTGGTCGCGCGGCGGATCCGTGATCTGTCGGCGGCGATCCCACTTCGACGGCTCGAGGCGCGGGAGCGTTTTCCGAGGACGGAGGTGCCACCGCCGCCTCCCGCCGAGGAGGGAAAGCCCCTCGATGAGGAGGCGCAGCGATTAGCGAAGCAGGCAGAGGCCGACCTCTTCCAGCAGGCTGGCATCGACTGGAGAGTCAACACAGCGCGTTGGGACTACGCGCACCAGGAGCGCATCGAGGCCGTCAAGAAGTCGCGCGAGCTCGATGCGCGGACACTCGATGCGTTCATGCCCGCGCTGTCGATGCGCGAGCGACTTGAAGTGCTCGGCGCTTGGTGGCAGGACTTGGAGATTCACACCTTCACGCAGGGGGCGGGACCAGGCCGCGTCGCTTCCGAGTTGGGTCGATTCAGCAAGGAGCAGTACGAGGCGATGCGCACGGGCATCGACTCCATCTGCGGGACG
Source organism: Planctomycetaceae bacterium (assembly GCA_947441435.1). Classification (GTDB taxonomy): domain Bacteria; phylum Planctomycetota; class Phycisphaerae; order Phycisphaerales; family SM1A02; genus F1-60-MAGs104. The sequence continues at coordinate 9,820 of CANETX010000060.1, read as the reverse complement.
TTCATCTCGCAGTGGTGGCCGAAGGCGCGAGCCCTTGCCGTCAGCTCGTCGTCGGCCAATCCCATGATCGGATACAGCAGCAAGAGTGACGCAACCACGCCACTGGGTGCGATCGTCGATCAGGCGGTCACCCAGTTGCGGGGGCTCCACGGTGCGGCGGAGACAACGGAGCAGCTCGCGCGCGGCGAGGCAGTTCCCGCAGTGCCCGCAGTGGCCGATGCGCCGCAGGGGCAGACCGCGACATTCACCTTCCAGATTGGCGGAGGCGACGGCGCCCCGATCGAGTTGAGCGGTGACGGGGGCCAAGCGATCATGGTTGTCCAGTCAGTCGGCGTCGTCGGCGACGGTCAGGCCGAGGGATTCGCGATCGGATCGGACTTCGAGATCTCGGGACTCGAGGGACTGGTGTTCGAGATGGTGGACGGCGAGATGTTGGTCGACATCGACAATGCAGATTTCGGGTTCACGATGGCGCGAAAGGGGTCGCTCCCGAAGGCGATCTCATTCGATGACGTGCGTGATGTCTACGGCGCCAGCGGAGTGAACGGTCCGATGCTCGACGCCGTCGGCACGGTCTTCGAAGATCTCTCGAGTGAGGAGAAGCCCCTTCGCGAGGAGTACAAGGTGATCGGTGCGGGGACGTATACGACCTCCGACGGAGCCTTCTCGATCGGTCCTGACAATGCGCTGACGCCGATCAACCCCGCCGATCAGGCGCGCCTGCGCGGTCAGCGGGAAGAGGTTCGCGGCAGGCTGTTGGCAATGGAGACCACGCGGCTCGACGAGATCGGGGCTTCGCTGGTTCCGCAAGAGGGGCGTGCGGCTGTCGCGTGGCTTGGGTCATGGCGTCAGTTCGAGTCGGCGCGTGCCGCGCATGGGACGCGCCCGATGGGGAGCGATTCGCTCAATCCCGTGCGTGCACTCTTCGATGCGAAGCCCTCGGAGCAGCAGTGGGGGACTCTCGCCAAGGAACTCGGTGCCTCGTGCGCGGACCTCACGGCTCGGACGCAGGCGATGATCACCGCGCAGGCGGCCCTGCAGAAGGCTTCGCTCGTCCAGTGGGCCGTGGCCGAGGGGGCTGGCAACGCGCCTGCCGAACCCACGCCGCAAGCACTTCAAGCCCACGAGAGTGCAGCGCAGGCGATGAGGACTGCCCAGACCCAGCGCATGGAATCCGACACAGCCACAATCGCGCGACTCAAGGCACTGCTGCCAACCGAGGCGGCGCAGCGCCTCCAGGATGCGTGGGACGATCAGCAGTTCGCGCGCGATCTCAAGGACCCGACCAGCATGGCGACGCGGTTCGAGTCGGCGCTGCTGTTGGAGATGCCCGAGGAGGCCAAGGCCAAGGTGCGGGACCTGCAATCCAAGTGGGCCGCGCGGTCGCGGCAGATCAGGAGTTCGATCGTCACGCTCAGGACCGAAGAGGCTGCGGCGAAGTCCAAGGCCGAAGTCGGCGTCCCTGTGCCAGCGGCCAAGACTGCGCGGACTGCCCTCAAGGCGATCAAGTTCGAGCGCGAAGAACTCGACCGCGCGACGTATCGCGAACTGTGCGCGGCATTGCCTGCCGATGCGGCATCACGCATTCCCCCTCTTGAGGGTGGGGCGAAGACGCCGAAGCCGGTTGCGGCTCCGACTGCGGTGCCGACTCCGACGTCGGTTCCTTCACCAACGCCAGCATCAACTCCAGGCAGCTAGCACCGCGCCGAGGTCGATGCCGTCAACGGTGCCGTCGTCGTTGACGTCGGCGGTGCCGGGACCACCCCACTGGCTGAGGACCTGGGTCAGGTCGAGCGCGTTGACGACGCCGTCGCCATTGATGTCCGCGGGGTTGGTCGGGGTGCCGCTGGGACCCTTGAGGGTCGCGGTGATCGTCGGGCTCGTGCCGGGCCTGAAGAGGCCGAGCGTCGCGGTCGTGTCTGCGGGTGCCGTCGACGCATCGAACCAGAAGTTGTAGGTCGTGCCGAAGCGGAGCGCATTGCCGTTGGCGCTTGTCGCATAGGTGCCGCCGGTCCAGGTGACCATTCCGCCCGTGGTCGCGACCGTCCAGTCGGTCGGTGAGAAGGGGTCGCCCGAGTGGTAGTCGATGTCTTTGAAGCCGGCGTTGGTGATCGTCACGCCAGCGGGGACCGGGATGCTGAACGAGTTGCCGCTGCGGTGGCTGTTGATGTTCTGGATCGCGTACTCGTAGCGCCACGTCCCGTTCGTGTTCGCGGTCACATTGAAGCCCATCGTGAACCGCCCGTCGCTCGGGACATCGACATTGACGAGGGTGACGGCCGGCATGATCGTCTTCCACGCCTCCATCGCCGACTTCTGCATGACGGTGGAACCCGAGTAGGTGATCGCATACGCGCCGCTCGAGAGCGCGCCGATGACCATCGTCCGCCAGGACGCGTTGTTGTTGTCGTTGCCAGAAGCGGCATCGCCCGGATGGATGTACTGCGCCTCGGCGAAGTAGACCGCTCCAGTATTGAGCGTGGGGTTGAGGTCGTTGCCGTTGACCTGGATGCGGCGACCGATCGTCGCCGGTGCGCCGGGCATTCCCGCGTTCGGCGTCCCGGGGAAGACGCCGGTTGCGGCGTTCACTTCGGAGCGGCAGCCAAGGCCGCTCTGGCTTCCGTTGAGACCTGAACTGTACGGATCCGAGCAGCCGATGCCGAGCCACGTGCCGCTCGACGATGGAGTGCATGCGCCGCAGAGGCTCCCTTGCAGTGCCGTGAATCCGTGCTTCCCCCAACCCGCGCCGATCTGCTCGCAGCGGCCGTTCTTGACCCGGTAGAAATTCTGGGGGATGAATGGATGGCGGTTGTCTGGTGAGGCGAACCAATCGAGGAGGGCGTCGCCGATGTTGCAGCTCGTCGTGCCGATGGCGTAGGCCATGATCGTCTGTCCGCTGACGACGACGCTGCCATACTTGGAGACATCGGGGATGGCGCCGACGATGACATCGGGGCCGATGGTTCCACCGCCACCGCCACCCGGAGTTCCTTCGGTGATGGTGAGGGTGCCGGATCCAGAGTTGGTGGATGCGTAGCCACCCACGATCACCGAATAGGTCACGCCTGCGTTCAGCGTCCCGGCCGCCTCCGACTGGTAGTTGCACGCGTCGTCATTGCAGATCAGGGGCGTCTGCCCCGCCGCGCAGGTGGAGAGCACCGCGATGCGCGTGTCCCACGTGGTTCCGGTGCAGGTCGAGAGGGTGTACGACGCCGTCGTCGCGGGGGTGAACGTGAAGTAGTTGGGCTTGTAGATCGTGTGGGTGCCGCTGCAAGTGCTGCCGCCGTTCACCGAAATCGAACCGGTCGATGCGGTGGTGTTGAATGCATTGGCGCCGAGGGTCGCAGGCTGCGCCGTCGCGCAGCTCGTTCCGCCTCCCGCCACGCCGCCATCGTCGCGACCCTGTGCGGGCTGTTCGAGCGATGCGGAGAGGGTCCCGAGGACGATCGCAGATGAGGTGAGGACCAATGCGCCGACGGTGGTGCGTGGGTGATTCATGGGGTGCTCCAAACATACGCCGAAAAGGGGGTGGTTCAACTGAAAACGGGCATCTCGAAACCGGGCCGGTACTCGCGGCGGACGATGGTCTTGGTGGCTTCCTCGTTATTGGTGAATGAGAGGGTCGGGCGGTCCCACCGAAGTTCCTGACCCGGGAAGCGTGCTGCGCGGGCGCACAGGACGCCAGCCTCAGCCATGCGCACGGCGGCAGAGAACGGGGACTGCACGAGGGCATCGTTCTTTCCCATGATCTTGTCGACCCATGAGTGCCAGTGGTTGCGACCGGTGATCGAGGACTGTCCAGGGATCGTCTTCCAGTCGACTGCCTTCCCATCTCGCCAGACCTCGATCTCTCCTTCGGGTGCGACATTGAGCACGCCGTCTTCACAGACGACGAGCGTGCCGATCGAGCCGAACTTTCCTTCTGGAATGCCCAGCGCGGCGCGCGAGGGGAACTGCCCCTTGTCGTTGTAGTGCACGGGGAAGACGGGCTTGGCGAATCTGTCGCCGCCACCCTGATAGGAGAGCACGGTCTGCACCTGCAGCGCGTGATAGAAGTCACTGGCGTGGTGCGTATCCGCGAGCACCGCGTAGGGAGAACCGAGGTCGTACGCGAACACGAGGACATCAAGGAGATGCGTGCACCAATCGCCGAGTTGTCCGGTGCCGTAGTCCCATGACGAGCGCCAGCGCACCGGACCGAGTCCTTCTCGGAAGGGTGCATCCATCGCGCATCCGAGCCAGAGCGGCCAGTTGAGATTCGCCGGCGGCGGCGAAGGGTCCTTGAGTCCGCCGTAGTAGAAGTAGAACGATCCGTCGTCCGGTGGGCCGTCGATCCAGACATGCGCTTCGATCGCCTTGCCCAGCAGCCCTCGTCGCAGGATGTCGACGGCGTGCTGGCGACCAGGAGGACCCATGCGCTGGTTGCCCACTTGCGTGACGAGTTCCGGATGAGCTCGGACGGCGCTGTCGATGACGGCGACTTCCGAGAGTTGCTGGACCAGCGGCTTCTGCCCGTAGACATGCTTGCCTGCGGCCATGGCGTTCGCCATGATGACGGCGTGGTTGTGGTCCGGAGTGCAGACGACGACGGCGTCGAACTTGTCGGCATGCTTGGCGAACGCCTCGCGCCAATCGACGCAAGTGAACGCGCTGGGGAATTCGTGCGCGACCGTCGCGAGGGCATCCGAATCGACATCGCAGAGTCCAACAAGTGCGAGGTCGGGGTGCTTGGTGAGTTGCTCGCGGTCGGCAGGGGCGATCGTCCCGCCGACGCCGACTTGAAGCACTTGCAACTTGCTGTTGCGCGGGCGGCGCAGGGGGACTGCTGCTGTCTTGGTGGTGGTGCCACATCCCACAAGATTTCCGAGGGCGAGTCCTCCGAGGAGGAACGACGAGTGCTGCATCATCTGGCGGCGCGTCACGATCATGCGCGCAGCCTACGACTCTTGGCGTGGCCCGGGTTGGTCACCCCCAACTTGAGAGCAGTGCAGTTGCGTCAACTCCGTCGACAGTTCCGTCGCCGGAGATGTCTCCCCAGACGCGTCCCGGCTCGCCGACGGAGCCCCATCGACTGATGAGCACGGTGAGATCTGCGCCATCCACATGACCGTCAAGGTTGAGGTCGGCGATGCTGCGCCCGCGCCTGGCCGCATCGATCGCGCTGATGATGCCGTGGCCTTCGACGAACAGGGGATCGGGGTTGAGCGCGCCACCTTCGTTTCGAGAGGCGGTCGCGATCATGGCCTCGCGCAGTTGCGCGACGGAGTAATCGGGCCGCGCGTGGAGAATGCACGCTGTCGCCGCGGCGACGAGCGGAGTCGACAGGCTCGTTCCGCTCACGCCTGCGGTTCCGGTCGGGTTGGTGGAGTGCACCGTCGCTGTCGCCACACCGCAGGCGAGTACCTCGGGCTTGACGCGGCCATCGGCGGTCGGTCCGCTCGACGAGAAACCCGCCATCGCTCCCGCAACATCGACTGCGCCGCAGGTGATCACGTCGAACGCGTCGGCTGGCGCGATGATGCTGCTCGTTGCGGGGTCCGCATCGTGACCGGAGTTCCCTGCAGCCGTGATGCAGACGAGCCCGTTCGCCGTAGCGATGTTGACGGCGATCGTCGTGACGGCGGTGAGCCCGTCGAGGTCCGCCTGCGTGTACCAGTCGATGTAGCCGAGGGAACTCGTCGCGAGGTCCGCACCGTGCGCCTCGATGAACTCGAGGCCCGCCACGTAATAGTCCTCTTCGATGGGAGTCTCGCTCGAGACATCCTCGGTCTTGGCGAGGACGAACTTCGCGTCGAAGGCCCCTCCGACGACGGTCCCCGGGAGGTACGCGCCGATCGTGCCGAGGATCCACGTCCCATGCTTGTGCTGCGTCGCGGCGTCGCCAGTCTCGATGCCCGTGTTGCCATCGTTGTTGATGAAGTCCCACTCCGCCAACACTTGCAGCGGGTGAGCAGGGTCCGTGAACGCCTCGTGGACTCGGTTGAATCCCGTGTCGAGGATGCCGATCGTGACCCCCGTCCCCGTGTGGCCCCACTCGTGCAGCGCGACGAGATCGATCTGCTCCAGCTGCGCTTCCGAGACGCCGTAGAAGGACCCGGCGATGCCGCCGTCGCCATCGGCGGGAACCTCGTCCGGAAGGTCCATGCGTCCATGGCGCACCGGCTCGACCCGCAGGACGCCGGGGATGCGTCGCATTGCCGCGATCTGCCGCGCCGTCGCATCGGCGCTCACCGCGCACATCCATCTGCTTTGGGTCCTGACATGCGCACCCACAGACTCGACGAGCGCCGTGCACTTCGGAGGCAGCGGCACATCACGCGTATCGAACAGCCCGGGCTGCGTGCGACGGAGCGCCCGACGGGCGATCGCGCGGTCGGTGAGGACCGTTTCGCGGACATTGGTCGGTGCCAGGCGTGAGTCTTCGAGCCACACCCACACCGGGGTCGTCGGTTCGGTCGACGCGGACAGAAGCACGGCGGTGATCGTGGCGATCAGCATTCGGGAAGTATGCACGAGGGACGTGCTCGTGCCACCGCAAAAAACGAAAAACCCCGCAGGACTGCCTGCGGGGTGATGCGTTCGCGTGATGGGAGTGCCGACCTAGCGGTCCCAGCCGATCCCGTCGAAGGCTGCGAGATCGCTGGCCTTCATGAAATTCGGGTAGTAGGTCTGTCCCGAGCTGAAGGCAGGATCCATGATGCCGATGTTCGCGCTCTGCTCGCGGAAGTGGCTTGCCTGATAGGGCGAGCCGTCGCTCATCGCGTACTCGACCGTCACATAGTCGTTGATGTGCGCGTCGTTGGGGCTGTTGTACGAAACGAGCCGTGGGCGGGCGGTCCACTCGGCGAGCGAATCCGGGTTGTAGTCGCCAGTGCCGTCGGTCTGCTGGAATCGGAAGAGATCGAGCGCCGTCGACTCCTTGCTCCACACTCCCGCGGCGCTCACAAATCCCATCGCATGGCCGACCTCGTGGATGAGCACATCGGTGAACGAGTAGCCCGAAATTCCATTGGTGGGGTCGTAGTCCCATCCGAACGACGTGTTGAACTGCATGCTGGCCGCATTGCCGCTGACCGAGCCGATGGTCGCGAGATAATTGGCGCGGGTGAAGTAGACCTTGTCCTCCGCGGTGATCGTCGTCGCAGTTCCGCTGTAGCGGACATTGATGCGAGTCCCAGTCGGGAGCGCCGCCTGCAATGTGTCGTTGGCATCAGCGCCTGCGACCAGTCCCGCGCGCGCAGCGGTGTACGTCGCGGTCGTGTAGCTCGGCGATGTTCCACCGAGGACTCCCGATCCGAGTGCGGCGAAGGAGCAGCTGATGGTCACCGTCACCGAGTCGGTGAACTGCGCCTCGAGGTACTCCTCGGCTCGTGTGAATGCGGGGATGGCAGCAGCGGGCACGCTCGAGGCCAGAGTGAAGACCAAATTGAACGGCGCGGCGATTCCGTCGCGCGGAGTGTCGATGACCGTCACGTTCGCGGGATCGTCGACCTGCGCGTGGTGGTCGAGCGCCACTCGCTCGAGCAACTTCGAAGTGACCGCCGCGGGCTTGCTGCCGCACATCGGCTGCCAGACCTCGATCCAGTCCGTGAAGATCTCGTCCCCGCTGGCGTCAACCGTGGCCCACTCCGACGGAAGGTCATAGACGAAGGAGGGTCCTACGGTGCGTAGGGAAGCGGCCGGGTGGTCGGGAATGTCCTTGGAACCTGCCAAGGAAACCGTGACGGCAGCAACTGCGGCCGCGAGTGCGAGTCTCTTCTTCATGACCAATTTTCTCCGTGTATGGGGAACGATCGATGCGAGGTGGGACCCGCGCCTCGAATGCTAGCCCGGGGAACGGGGGTGAGCGCGAAAAAAGTCCATCATGGGTCCGACGCTCGTCGAGTCGAACTTATGGGTTCCGTTCGAAATCCAGAGGAGGACAGGGGTTCCGTTTGGTGAGGGGTAGAGGGTCCCATGTTCTCCCACTGCCGATCCCTTTGGATCGCACCCGTTCAGTCGGCGAATCTCTGTCATTGTCCGCTCCTGCCGATCGAAGGCGACAAGAGGGTCGTTGCGCTGAGCGATGTGCATGGCGGGAAGTGGCTGGCGCTGCGCACCGATCCGTGCGAACGCCGAACTCGGCGCGACCGCGGCGAGGCGATTCCCGCGCGCGCTCCAGAGGAGATAGGTGAAGCCGCCGCCGTTGGAATGGCCCGTCACAAAGACGCGCTCGGGGTCGCCGCCCAACTCCGCTGTGTGGGTCGCAAGCATCGCATCGAAGAACTTGAGATCTCTGTCGCCGAGCATTCCCGCGATCGGTTGCCAACCCGAGCGTCGTCCGTCTGGATCAGTCAGGGCTCCCGGCGTTTTCAATCCCTGCGGGTAGACGAAGATCGCTTCAGGCCAATGCCGCTCGGCGTCATAGGAACGTCGTACTTGCGCGGAGTTCCCGCCGTGTCCATGAAAGATGAAGACGACGGGGGAGCGCACGCCCATCGACGGCTTGGCGGGAAGCGTGACCAGTGCCTCGCGCTCCGCCGAGTCGATCGTCCACGTTCTGCGAGAGGGTGAAGCAGCTGTGGCGTCGGTGGTCGATTGAGTCTTCGGCGGAGCTTCGACCGGGGGAGCGCAACCCGCGATGAACGAGATCGCGCTGACGCCCGCCGCCAGGATCGCGCGCTTCGCAAGTCCAGCGTCGACGAGTGGCAACGCTCAGGCCGTCTCGCGACCCGATCGGCCGCGCAGCACGAGTGCGATCAGCCACGCCGCAAGCATCCAGCCGACGACCTGCTCGAAGAGCGCATCCCGGACCCACGACGCGGGATAGGCGTACCACAGCCACTCGCTGTAGGAGTGCGAGAACCAGACGGCGACTGCGCACATGCCTCCGGCGAAGGCGGCGTGGGCAGGGGGCAGGCCAACCTTTGCGATGACGAGCGCAGCAAAGAAGCTCGCGATCGTCCCGCCGAGGAGTTCAAGCAGCTGCGTGCTTGGTGGCATCATCTCCTTGACCTCGCGTTGGTAGACCATGATCCCGACGGGACCCTCGGCAAACTTCGCTTCGATTGCCTTCATGGCGGCCTCGTCGTCGCCAGAGCCATGGTCGCCCCAGAACGGAAATGCATAGAGACCGTTCTCCGGGTTTCCCTTGCGCAGGACGGACATCACCTCCGCCTCGTTCGGGAGTGCCTTGAAGGAACTATCGCTCAGCTGCAACACCATGTGGGCGAACGCCCCCCACACGAACCACGCGATGCCAGCCACGATCGCCGCGAGGACGAGCCGGACGGGAGACGTCTTCATCCTGCCGATGCTAGGGGCAGGCGCCCCAGTAGCCGAGCAGGATGCCGAGGTCGATCCCATCGGTGATGCCGTCGCCCGAGAGGTCCTGGCCGGCCGAGCCCCACGCGCCGAGCATGATCCCGAGATCGAGCGCATCGACGACGGTGTCGCCATTGCGATCGCCCGTGCAGGCTGATGCGCACGCCATGGCGAGCATGCCTGTGCCGCTCGTCGTCCCTGGAGCGCCGATGCGGACATACCACACGCTGCCCGAGGTCACCGCCCACGACGCAAGGCTCGTGCTTCCGGAGCAGCCCGCGTAGTTGTCGGAGCAGGCGCTCACCGCGGACGCTGCTGTCGGGCACGCTGCGCCGCCGTAGATGGCGATGCGCGTGTCGAAGTTGGCCGTTCCGCAGGTGCTGGCGGTGGCGGTCCCCGTGCAGTTCGCGGTGTAGCGGAACCAGACATCCTTGTTCAGCGCGACGCCGCCACCCTCATTGCACCCAGTCGGGAGGTTGAGCGTTGCCGTCGTGGCTCCCATCGTGTTGAAGGAGTA
>CANETX010000059.1 GCA_947441435.1 Planctomycetaceae bacterium | reverse complement strand
CGGCGGCAGCGCGCGATCGAAAGTGCGTTCGGAAGGGTGGGGCTCGCCATGGTCGTCGCGTAGTCTCACCGTAGGGTAGTGCCGATGGCAACGAGCGATCCCGAAGAGACTGCCGGATCGGGTTGGAACGTCGAACCGCAAGAGAGCGGCTTCGTGGCGTTCTGGCCGCATGCAGAAGCGCCGACCGTTGGTGAAGTCGTCACTGCGTTCGCCGCGTGGACCGCGACCGAGATCACTCCCGATCAACTCGAGTCCGACGACGACGCGCTCTGGACCATCGGCATTCAGGTTCCCGGGATCGACTCCGGGCTCATTGTTTGGTGCGAGAGGTCGCGCGACCTCTCGGAGGCTGACAGGTCGCAGATCGGCCCCGACGCCTCCAAGTGCGCGTGGGTGATTCGCGTCCAGACGATCCTCTCTTCGGAAGAGGCCGCCGCCGAATACTTCATGGTGGTGGGGCTGCTCTCGGGATCCCTCCCCGACATCGTTGCGGTCCTCGATGTCGTCACGGGATCCCTGCACGCGCGGACGAGGCTTGACCGCGAGTTCCTGGCGGAGGGATCAGAGCCAGTCGAGCGGTTGCTCTGGCGGTTGAGCCGGTACGAGGCGATGCCCAACACAGAGGAAGGCGCGGTGCTCTTGGGCACGAACGGCCTTGCGCGCTGCGGACTTCCCGAACTGGACCTCATGGAGGTGCCTCGCGAACTCTCGGATGCCGGAGCGGTGCTCCTGCACACTCTCGCGGGGCTGATGCTTGAGAACACAGCGCCTGAGCCGGGTCAGACGGTGGAAATCGGCGATGGTCTTGTCGTCTCGCTGCGGCCCGTCGATGAGGTGCAGCGGTTCCTCAAGGACGAGACCGCAGGGAGCGCCCAGTGGCGCGTCCAAGCGCGCGAGCACGGGCTAGGCGAGTTCGCGCTCCCGCGTGCAGCGGTGTGCGGACGCGAGCCCGAAGGAGCCTTCAAGTCGATCTGGACATGGCCGCGCGCAGTCATCGAGCAGATCGCCGAGGGCAAGGCCGTGCTCTACATGACACAGCAGAGCGTGCGCGCGACTGAGCGGAGAGCCCGCGCGACGTGGAGCACGTTCGCCATGGCCCATGCAAGCCTCGCGCGGTCGGCGGAGGCGTCGATCCGCGCCCTTGCGGAGACGGGGTTCATGATTCAGGCCGCGGTTCCCGGGAGCGGCACTCCGCGCATCGAGCAGTCGTGGTTCCAGATCCAGAAGATCGATCACGCGACCATGACGGTCGCGGTGCTCGACAAGCCGCTGACGAGGAGCGATCTGGAACCGGGCATGACTATCGAACTTCCCTCGGACGAGGTCAGCGATTGGCGGGTGGAACTTGGTGAGACCGTCTTCGAACCCGACGATGCCGACGACTTGCTCGGAGCCATCGACGCGATTCGCGAGAGCGGCGGGATTCCACCGGGAGAGCCCCGGTGAGCCACGAAGATGCCGACGCTCTCGTCACGCTCCAAGTGGCGGGAACTGAGTTTGAGGCACAGACAATCGTCGCCGTCCTTCGCGAGCGGGAGATCGAGGCTGTCGCCTTCCCGTCGGCAATGCAGACGCTCGGATTGGAGGGAGTGGGGGCGAGGATGCTCGGCGGGATACCCGTCCAGGTGCGTGCGTGCGACGTCGAGCGGGCGAAGGCGGCGCTCAGGGCGAACAAGTTTCTCGCCGACAGCGTCGACTGGGACATGGTCGATGTGGGAGAGGAGGACCCGGAGGCGCGTCGACTCGCGGCGCCGGGGGGACTCCTCAGTTTCGGCAAGTTCATGGTGACCTGCGGCAAGTGGGCGATCGTGGCACTCGTGGTGGTTCAGGCGATCCTGCTCCTCCTCAGATGCGCGTGAGCGCACCACGGCGGCGGTATCACTGGCACCCCCCGGGCGTTCTCTTCCTCTTGATGACCGTCCTCGTCGGAGCGGCGGCCATTCAGCGCGGCGAAAATCTTCTCGTCTGGATCTTCGCGACCGCGCTGTCATGGATCGTGGTCTCCGGAGTCGTCTCGGGTGCGATGATGATGGCGCTTGAGGTCCGGCGGATTGTTCCTCCGCATGCGCAGGCAGGGACGCCGATGCGGGTGAAGTACCGGGTGCGATCGCGTGGCCGGGTCTTCGGCCTCTTTTCTCTGAGCATCACCGAGCGGACCTCGGGACTCTCTGGCCTGCCTGGCCTGTCATGCCCGATGGAGCCCGCGCGCTTCGTCCACTGCGGTCCCGGCGAGTCCGTGATCGCAGAGGGAACGCTGCGAATCGACGAGAGACAACGGCTTCTGCTCACCACGATCCGATGCCAGGCAGCCTTTCCCTTTGGCCTGATCCTCAAGTCGGTGGAGTTCACGCAGGAGTCCGCCGTGATTGTCCACCCAAGAGTCGTGCCGATCGACGATCGGATGTTTCGCCGTGCGATTGCGGGCACCGGGCCACACGCCGTCCGGCGGGTCGGCCGTCCTGGATGGGGAGACGACCTTCACGGACTGCGGGAATTCCGCGCGGGCGATCCCCTGCGAAGCGTCGCGTGGAAACGTAGTGCCCGGGCCGACGGTCTGCTCGTGATTGAACGGGCGGCGGCGACATCAACTCGCATGATGCTCGTTCTCGATCTGCGCCACCCGGACAGGGGCGATCCCGCCCGTGCCGAGGAAGCAATCTCCTTTGCGGCCAGCCTCCTCGCCCACGCCGAGAGCCATGGCTGGCTCTTCGGCCTCGAGATTGTCGGAGCAGAAGAGGCACCGGTCGGACTCTTGCGCGGTCGAGGCCATCTCATCCGTTGCCTCGATGAGCTCTCCGTCCTCGATCTCTCTTCGATCGTCGATGACCACCGCACCAGCGCAGGGTCGTCGAGTCCTGCGCACAGGGTGTGGGTCACGCTGGGTGACGCGAGCCTCCGTCGGCAAAGCGGGTGGCGCACAACGCTCTCGCTGACCGACTTCGCCGCGCTGCGGAAGGGGGCGGTGTGACGAAGGACGACGGGCTTCGCCTGCGCCTCACGCTCTTGGCGGTCGTCGCCGGGCTCGCGTTCGCTCTGGCATTCCCCAGCATCCCCTTGGCCGCCTCCTCCGTGGCGGTTGGCGTGTGGAGCTGGCGAACCAGAGCCACAAAGATGACTTTGCCCACACGCCGACTCGTCATGGGCTTCTGTCTCGTCACGATCGCCGGCGGCGTGTGGCTTGGATGGGGGCAGTTGGCGACACTTGAGGCTGTACCGGTGCTGGTCGGGTACGTGGTGCTCTTGCTTCTCTGGGTTCGGCAGTTCCTTCGGCGCACGCTCGGCGATGAGCGCCAGATCCTCGTCATGAGCGGTGTGCTGATTGTGATCGCCGCGCTTGAGAGCAGCGATCTGCTGGTCGGCGGTTGCGTGCTCGCCTGCACACTCCTCGCAGTCTCGTGCACGATCCGTGTCCATGTGGCGACCCATGCGCAGGGGGCTGACGGGGGGAGGCCGGGGCGCGGAGGGTTTGGCGCCTCGGTGGATGCCATCGGAGCGCATCCCGAGCGAGACCTGCGTCGCACCATCTTCGCATCAACCATCATTGCGCTTGGGCTCACCTTGGCCATCTTCGTGTTCTTTCCACGCAGCCCCATCCCCAGTCGCAGTTTCCTCGGCGCGAGCCACGAGCGCGAGAGCGGCTTCTCTGAAGGAATCTCGCTGCGCGAACCCCGGCGCATCGATCTCACCGACCAAGAGGTCATGCTTGTCCAGTGGCTCGGTCCCGACGGGAAACCAGCCATCTTGGCGGAGCCACTTCGGCTCCGAGGGCAAGTGCTCGAGCGGTATGACCCCGCCACACAGCAGTGGCATCCGCGTGATCGTGCCCGCAACCTCTTCCTAGTGACCGACCCCACATCGTTCACGACGCTCACTCAGGAGCCCATCGATGAGCGATTCAATACCTACACGCAGCGGGTCACGCTGCGGTCAGCGCCATCGCCCGTGATCTTCAGCGCGTGGGCACCCATCGCCGTTCGAGGGATCACGTCACAGGTATTCGTATTCGACCCCAGATCGGCGACCCTTCGGGCGATGGATGCGGAGTCGGCGGGGGACCTCCCCGGATACGAATTGAGAGTGCAGCCGGCGCCCTCGCCCGAGACGAGGCGGCTGCTGATGCGCCCATCGGCAGCGCTGCCGCGAAGGCCGAGCTTTCCCGTCGCTGCGGTCACGAACCACGCACGGCAACTCCTCCTCGCGGCAGGAGAACCGGATCCCGCGGACACATCCCTGCCCGCACTCGCGGCTCCTGAGAGATGGGAGCGCAACGAACGAATCGCCGGGATCTTCGAGCGGGAACTGCTCCGGTCCACCTACGAGTACACGTTGGATCTCGATGAGTTCACGCTGATGGAGGGGCGCGATCCGATTGATCTCTTCCTGACCACCCATCGATTCGGCCACTGCGAGTACTTCGCGAGCGCGCTCGCGGCGCTCTGTCAGGCCTCCGGTGTCGATGCGCGGATTGTGGTGGGGTTCGTGGTCGACGACCAGTCCGCAGATGACGGGACCATCGTGGTGCGTGGGGCCAATGCCCATGCTTGGGTCGAGGTGCGCACGGGAGATGCCCATTGGAAGACCTTCGATCCCACGCCCGCGGCGGCCGCGATGTCCGACGCCGCGCGCGCGTCTGCTTGGACGGATTCGTTCGCATGGCTCACCCGGCCCATCGAGGATCTGTGGCGTCGGCAGATCGCCCGCTTCGATGCAAGGGCGCAGACTTCGCTCCTTTCGCGTGGTGCGGAGACTCTCCGTGAGGCCGCGGAGTCGATCATCTCCACGGTGGTCCGCACCGCTGTCAGGTCCGGGTCCGATGGTGTGTTCGGTCTGGCGGCGTGGGCGTGGATCGCCTCCGTCCTCGTCAGCGTCGGCGTCGCACTGGCGATCGCAATGATTGTCGTCCGTCGGGTGCGGCACAGGCGTCTCGCACTCGGTCTCTCGCGCCGCGACCGGGCGCGTGCGCGCGCCGCGATGCGCGACGGGGCGTTCTATGTCGATGCGCTCGATGCCCTCGCGGCCGCAGGACTGCATCGGCCTGCACCCATCCCTCCTCGAGCGTTCGTCCGGCGGATCGCCGAGCGCAATGAGGCAGCGGCACACGTTTTCGGGACGATCGTCGATCGGTTCTACGCCGTCCGGTTCGGTGCGCGACGTCTCGACGCGAGCGAGCGGGAGTCGAACGCGGCGCTCGTCGACGCACTCCGACTCTCCCTGCGCTGAGTCCGCGATGTGCGTCGTCGGGGGGAGTATGCTGCCCGACCATGCCAGCATCGAGGTCTCGTACAGCGGAGTGGCGGCGGAGCATGCAACAGGTCTTCGAGCGGGGCGGCACCCTCGAAATCGCCGTCGCACGCCCGGGTGCCATCGACGCTCCCACAGTCGACCCTTTGGAGACGGCCGGAAGCGCCGACCTCGTCTGGCGACTCAAGATCGTCGCCCTCGACGAGGAGTCATTGCTCGTGGAGGCGCCGGTTGCGCTCGGGACAACGATGCCGATCGCCGACGGCGTGCCCCTGATCGGGGCCATCACCATCGGGCAGAACCGCTGGAAGTTCCGGAGCCGCAAGGTGTCGGACGAGCGCCCTGAAGGAGCGCGAGCCCTCTGCATGCGTCTTGAATTGCCCGAGAAAGTCGAACGTTGTCTTCGTCGGTTCGTTCGTATGGAGGCGCGATCTCCGGCCACGGGCAGCGTGAGGCTCTGGCCGCTTCTCGACCCCAAGACCGTGGTCGCCTCTGAGCGGGCCAACGAAGCCGCGTTTCACGCAGTCGTCGAGGGGAAGGAGCCGCCGACACCAACGGGTGCGATGCCCACCGTGGGCCCTGGGTTCACGGCGACGCTCATGAACATCGGCGGCGGCGGTGTCGGGTTGCGGGTCGAGTCCGCGGATTCTGGCGCCTTTGCCCATCACCGGATCTTCTGGGTCGAGGTTCCGCTGGGTCCGGGCCAACTGATTCCAATCGTCGCGACCGGCAAGGTCGTCCACACGCACCTCGACAGTTCACACCGAACGTATGTCGGCGTGTCTTTCGATTTCACATTCAACCTGGCGCATCAGGCCGTCGTCGTGGAGCAGATCCACCGAGCCATGAAGTCCGTACAGGCCGCCAAGGAGCACTGAACCATGCAACTCGCAAGCACCAATCCCATTCTTGCTGACGGCGTACTCAACGGAGCCATCAGCCAGTCCGCCTCGTCCTCAACAACGTGCACTGTCACCGGCGTCATCAACAAGACTGTCGGCTGCGTCCTTCTCGCGACAATCGCGGGGGCGATCGCTGTGCCGACTGCGAAGGCATACCCATCGTCGATCTGGATCGCCTTCTTCGTGTCGCTTGGCATCTCCATCGCCTCGATCTTCCTCGTGAGAAGCTCCCCGAGAATGGCTGCGTCGATCACGGTCCTCTACTCCGCGGCGCAGGGGTTCATGCTCGGTGCGCTCGGGATGTTGCTGCAGTCGACCCTTGATGCCAGCCAGATTTCAGTGCCGGGTGGAATCGCCCTGCAGGCGTTCCTCATCGTGGTCGGACTCATGCTGGCCATGCTGACCCTGTTCCGGATGGGAGTCTTGAAGGGCGGCTCGACGTTCAAGTCCGTCCTCTCGGTGATCACGCTCGGGATCTTCTTCATGTTCATCATCGGGATGATCATGTCGATGTTCGGTGCCTCGGTCGGATTCCTCTCCTTCGCCGGTGCGGGCGACCAGGGGACGACGGCGCTCGTCGGACTCGGAATCAACGCGCTCGTCCTCATCGTCGCGGCGCTCTGGCTCGTCATCGACTTCCGGCAGATCGAGGATGCCGTCGCGGCGGGAGCACCCTCGAGCGTCGAGTGGTATCTCGCCTTCGGATTGATCGTGACGCTGGCGTGGGTCTATCTCGAAGCGCTCAAGATCGTCTTCCGCATCGCCATGATGTTTGGAAACCGGAAGTAGCCCCTCGCAATCCGATCGAACGCGCCGGGGAAAAGCCTCCCGCGCGAGTTGCGGAGGCGGCAAGCCCCAGCGCAGCCGCCGAGCATGTTTGAGCGCCGGGAGGTCTTTTCGCCGGCGCTGTGGCTTGGCCGCGGCGGCCTGCTACGCCTCTTTGCCGCCGAACAGGCCGTAATCGTCGCTGTCGGCTTCGGCGGGATCAGCAAGATCCGTTTCGAAGTCGATCCCTGCTTCAATCTTGAACACGAGGTGTGCCGAGTGGGACATTTCGACGGGATGATCGTGGCCGAATCGGCGCGCGACGTTCCTGAAGATGTCCGTCACTCGCGGCGCCACACACTCGATGATTCGTCTGTCCCCGTTGTCGCGGAAGAGCGCGTAGTAGCCGTCACCGAGGTAATCCACCGACAGGTCGCCGTCCATGGCCGAGCCTCCTTCGTGGTTCGAGTCTAACCCAATGTCGGGTCGCGGAGTTCGTGAACTTCAATATTGGGACGCGGTGACGCGAGCGGCAAGCTCCGCGAGGAGGCGCGCGCGATGTTCGTCGAGCTGTGGCGGTGCGCTGCGGCTCGTCCGGGCGTCGACGGATGCCATCTTGATCGGGTTGCCCGGGACCTTCGCGGCGCCGAGGGAAGGATCGTCGATCGGCACGACCATTGCGCGTGCGGCAATCTGGTCCATTCGCGTCATCTCGCCCACTGTCTGGATCGGCGCGCACGGAACTCCGGCTTCCCCGAGGCGCGTGACCCAGTGGCCGACGTCGTGCGGGGCGAGTGCCGCCGTGATCTCCGCCTCAAGCTCGTCGAGGTGAGTGTGGCGGCATGCGTTGTCATGAAACCGTGGGTCGACAGCGAGTTGGGGCTGGGCGATGGCCCCGCAGAGTCGCCTGAAAATGTCGTCATTTCCCGCAGCAATGACCATCCAGCGGTCGCCGCACTGGAAGGCCTGAAAGGGGGCGATGGAGGGGTGGCGGGTGCCCTGCGGCGCCGGGTCGATACCCGTTGCGGTGAACTTCGTGACGGCGACCTCAAGAAAGGCGACTTGGCTGTCGAGCATGGCAACATCGACGAAGTCGCCCGTCCCCGTCCGGGTCCGCTTGTGGATCGCGCTCACGACGCCGAGCGCGAGGTAGAGCCCGGCGACGAGATCGCCGATCGAAGCCCCGACGCGGACGGGGGGCTGGCCGGGATGCCCCGTCAGACTCATCATCCCGCTGAGGGCTTGGGCGATGATGTCATACGACGGCTTCGACGAGAGGGGGCCAGTCTGCCCGAATCCAGAAACGGCGGCGTAGACGAGTCGCGGCCAGCGCTGCCGCACCGACTCCCACCCGTAGCCGAGCCGGTCCATCACGCCTGGTGAAAAGTTCTCGACGACCACGTCGGCAATCTCAAGGAGTCCCTCGAAGGTCGCACGATCCGCAGGAGCGGCGAGGTCCAGGGCGATCGACTCCTTGTCGCAGTTGACACTCGCGAAGTAGAGGCTCGTCTTCCCTTGGAAGGGGCCAAACTGCCGCGCGTCGTCGCCGACGCCTGGTCGCTCGACCTTGATCACCCGTGCCCCAAGTGATGCGAGGACAGACGTGGCGAAGGGTGCGGCGAGAACCCGACCAAGGTCGATCACTTTGATCCCTGAGAGCGGCGCACTTCGATCCGTAGGCATGGGGTAAGTGGAGCATAATGTTCCGCACGGGCTTTCGGATGCGAGCGACTTCTGCGACAATCGCCCCGCGGCGCGAGTGGCCCGTGGCGGAACTGGAAGACGCAGCGGACTTAAAATCCGCGGAGCCCACGCTCGTCCGGGTTCGACTCCCGGCGGGCCAACTGCGCGCCGCCGCGCGACTTGCATCGGGTCTTGCTACGCTCTCCCCATGCTTTCGTGGGTCGATCGAATGCCCCGACGGGGGAAGCAACTGCTTGCGGTCTCCGCGGATGCGTTCACGCTGGTCGTGGCCGTGTGGGGAGTGTTGGCAGCAAGACTCGAAACCTGGTGGCCGCAGTTTGGGTCAATGAGCACGCTCGACCTCGCGGGAATCGTCGTGGCCATCGGACTGCCAGTCTTTTGGGGAGCCGGGCTCTACCGAGAAATCACCCGCTACATCGGCCTCAGATTTGTGGTGCGAGTCGCCTACGCGGTTGGCGTGACGGCACTTGGAGCGACGGCGATTGTCGTGATGGCTGGACGGGAGTCCGGGATTCCAAGGTCGGCACCAATCGCACTCGCCATGACGGCGTTCGTCGGTGTCGTCGGAACGAGAGCCCTTGCCCGCGACTCTCTCCGGCGAGTCCATGGGGGCATCCGGTCGCGGATCGTGATCTTTGGCGCCAGCGATGTGGGAGCAGGGCTCGTGGCACTCTTGGCGCAGGACCAACGCTCGGAGGTGGTTGCCTTCGTCGATGATGACCCGACCCGAGTCGGGGCATCCATTCGCAGCCTGCCCGTGTTCTCTGCGGTCGACCTGCGAGGGACGCTCGCCAGGCTCAAGGCCGACACGGTGCTCCTTGCCCTGCCGGAGTCGGGACGGCGACGGCGGCGCGAGTTGTTTCAGGAACTCTCGGCGCTCGGGATTCGGGTCATGCTCGTCCCCACCCTTCAAGAGATCGCCGAGGGGACCGCGCGGACGGACTCGATTCGCTCCATGCGCATCGAGGATCTCCTCGGGCGAGCTCCGGTGGAACCCAAGACAACGCTGCTCGCTCGCAACATCACGGGATCCAATGTCCTCGTCACAGGGGCAGGCGGATCGATCGGCTCCGAGATCGCCCGGCAAGTCCTCAAGCTCGGGCCGCGCAAACTCGTGCTGCTCGACCAGTCGGAGTTCGCGCTCTACACGATCGAGTCGGAACTTCGCCAGTTGGCCTCGACGGCCTCGAGCGTCCAGATCGTGCCGGTGCTCGCAAATGTCCTCGACACGGTCCGGATGGATTTCGTCATCGCCGAGCACGCGATCGGCACACTGTTCCATGCCGCCGCCTACAAGCATGTGCCCATCGTCGAAGCGAACGAGATCGAGGGGATCTCGGTCAACGCGCTCGGGACGCTGCGGACAGCGCAGGCCGCACAGCGAGCGGGTGTTCGTTCATTCGTGCTCATCTCGACGGACAAGGCTGTCCGTCCCACCAGCGTGATGGGGGCGAGCAAGCGGCTCGCCGAGAAGTGCCTGCAGGCGCTCGCGGCGGAGTCCGCGGCGGGCGCTCACGACGGCACGACGCTGCCGCCACGGTCGCGCACACGATTCACGATGGTGCGCTTCGGCAATGTCTTGGACTCGAGCGGATCCGTCGTTCCACTCTTTGCCGACCAGATTCGGCGAGGCGGGCCGATCACGCTGACGCACCCCGACATCACCCGGTACTTCATGACCATTCCCGAGGCCTCTTCGCTCGTGATCCAGGCGGGGGCGATGGGTCAGGGGGGCGAAGTCTTCGTGCTCGACATGGGCGATCCGGTCAAGATCATGGATCTCGCCCGTCACATGATCCGGTTGGCGGGATACCAGATCCGCGATGAGAGCAATCCCGGTGGGGACATCGCCATCACCGTGACGGGGCTTCGTCCGGGGGAGAAACTCTAT
The DNA here is from genome assembly GCA_947441435.1 of Planctomycetaceae bacterium. Lineage (GTDB taxonomy): Bacteria > Planctomycetota > Phycisphaerae > Phycisphaerales > SM1A02 > F1-60-MAGs104. Next base: position 1,121 of record CANETX010000059.1, on the reverse strand, counting down.
GAAGAGCTCCTCATCGGCGACAACTGCCAGCCGACCGAGCACCCCGCGATCATGCGCGCCGAAGAGCCCTTCATACCGTGGGGCAAATTGGAGCCACAGCTCGCGCGGCTGCAAGCGGCCATCGATCAGCACGATGTCGACGGAGCTCGCGGCCAGTTGGCGCGGCTCGTCTCGGGGTATGCACAGTCGATCTCGAAGTGACCTCGGAGTTCCGCCAAGGCGGGGCTACCATTGGATCATGCGCTCTCCCCGCGGATTCACCCTGGTCGAAATGCTGGTGGTCGTAGGGATCATCGCGGTGTTGGTCGGGCTCCTCGTCCCCGCGATCGGATCGGCCCGCAAGAGCAGCCTCGCGACCGGAAGCCAGGCCAACTTGAAGCAGTGGGGAAGTGCGACGATCAACTACACGTCGACGCACAAAGAGCGCTTGCCGTGGGAAGGTCTTCCCGCCCTGACGGACATGACTGCCAATCTCGCCGAGCCCACCTACTGGGCGAACGCGGTCTCGATCCTCGCCGGCGGTCGCCCCTATAGTGAAATGGTCGCGCGTTCGGTGAATGGCGACGAGCCACTGCCCGTCGCCCCTTCGCACTCGATCTTCTGCGACCCCGGGGCGATGCCCGAGACTGACGGGCCTTGGTCCGGTGCTGGAGGCCCGTGCTTCTTCAGTTACGTCCCCAACATGCGGCTCAACGATTCGCTCGCGCTGGAGGCGTTGCCCGAACCCAAGAAGGTCATCACGATGGGGATGATCCCGAACTCCGCCGCCACGGTCCTCATGATGGAGTTGCGCGCGCGGCCATCCGAACTGCCTTCGGCGGACCCATACATCGGCGAGGAGGTCATGCGGAATCAGGGCGACTGGCGCTGCTTCCCAAACCATCACTTCGAAGGAGGGCATGTCGTCTTCGCGGACGGCCACACCGCGCACATGCTCAACGATCTGGCGACCCGGAGTGCGCAGAACGACCGCAATCCCGGGCAGATGAACGGCGACTGGAACAAGCCCGGCAAGGCAATCTGGAATCCGCAGGGACCGGCTCCCTATCAATTGCCCTGACCCCGCCCGTCCTCATGAGCAGCTCAAAGCAGAACGACTCGGCGATGTGGCGACTCGTGGG
>CANETX010000058.1 GCA_947441435.1 Planctomycetaceae bacterium | reverse complement strand
CCATCGCACGTTCTTTGGAAGAAATGTGCCCTGGGAGGGCGCAATCCTTCCAAAGAACGCGGGTCAGCGCGCGAGGCGGGCGACCGCGGCGTGGCGCGGGCAGGTGACGGCGTGGTCGTTCACCATGCCGACGGCCTGCATGAATGCGTAGCAGATCGTCGGCCCGCAGAAGGAGAAGCCCGCGTGCTTGAGGGTGCGGGACATGGATTCGCTCTCGGGGGTTGCGGTGGGGAGTGATTGTCCCGCGCGAAAGTTGTTGGTGATCGTGCGGTGGTCGACCGCCTGCCAGAGGTGGTCGCGAAATGCGCCGGAGCCGCCAGCGTCCATGATCTCGTTGTACGCCTTCGCGTTGGAGATCGCCGCGGCGATCTTCGCGCGGCTCCGGATGATCGAGGCATCCTTGAGGAGGCGCCCGCGATCGCGAGCGGTGAAGCGCGCGATGCGCTCGGGATCGAAACCTCGAAAGGCACGGATGAATGCGTCGCGCTTACGAAGGATCGTGATCCACGAGAGGCCAGCTTGAAAGCCATCGAGGATCAACTTCTCGAAGAGCGCTCGGTCGTCTGTGACGGGGACCCCCCACTCGGTGTCGTGGTAGGCGACATAGATGGGATCGGTACCGCACCACGCACAGCGCTTGCTGGTTTCGCGCTGCTCCGTCATCGGCGTCGGCCGCCCATTCTTTGACCGATTTTCGCCCAACTTGGGCGCTTTTCGGTCAAAGTTCGGGGGAAGGGTGGTGAGGATGAACGCTGGCACTGCTCGACGCGCGCGCAAGCGACGGAGCACGGATGGCGAGAGTGTCTCGATCGAAGCGATGGTCCGGCGGCAGTAGCGGGCGCGGCAGGCGCAGCGCATCGTCCATCCATCGTCCGCTCCCAGAAGAGTCGAGTAGTCGTGGGTGATCTCGTCGCCGGGGAGGATGGGTTTGAGGGCGCGGAACACGAGGCAACCGCGCTCCTTGTGGACGGAGGCGTTGGGGGCGCAGGAGTGATTCGCGAAGGCGCCGATGTGGCCATGGGGATCGAGATAGCGATCGGCGTCGAAGCGGAAGCAGTTCGCCGCGCGGCACGGATTGCTTGTCCAGTACGACCAGACGCGCGCGCTGCCGACGATGCGCCCGTCGATGGTGCAGATGCGCTCACCGCGGCGGAACGACTGGAGTGCGACGATCCCTCGGCCGATCGACACGCGCTTGACCGTGAGACCTGGGGGAGAGCGCACTGGGGCGGCAAGCCTACGACCTCGCCCGTGTGGGGCTGGTGCGGGACCGCGCGACCCCCTCGAACAGGTGATTCTGATGACCGATTCGGTCACCGAAATCACCTGTTGGTGGGGGGGCGGTCGCGGGGGCGGTCGCGGGGGCGGTCGCGGGGGTGGCGCTGCCCGGACGTCGGCGACCCGGCCCCTCGCGGCCAGTGAGCGCGTCGCCGAGGTCGGCGCGCGCGGCTTCGACGTGCTTCATGAGTTCGGCGACGACATCTGGGTGCTGCGCGCTCACATCTGTTGACTCTGCGGGATCGGTTTCGAGATCGAAGAGCGCGAGGGGGACCGCAACTTCGATGTACTGCGTCTCGGAGCCATCGTTGCCCCCTGGCTCTCCGTCAAGTGTGCGCGACTTGCGCGGGAGACTCAACTTCCATTTGCCTGCTCGAACGCCCTCGAGGTGATTGGTGTGGTAGTAGAACCAGAGCGCTTCGTGCGGCGGCGGCGCGGTCGCGTCGCATGCCCAGACGCGGCTCGCATCGCGACCGTCGATGGGTCGATCGGTGGCGGGCGGCGGTGAGCCGACGATCGCGGCCATTGTGGCGAAGACGTCGATTGACATCCACGGAGTGTCGCTCACGGCACCTGCGGGGACATGGCGGGGCCAGCGAATGATGCAGGGTTCACGGACGCCGCCTTCGAAGGTTGTTCCCTTGCCTTCTCGGAGTCCGCCCGTCGATCCCGCGTCTGAGCCGAACGCGAGCCACGGCCCGTTGTCGCTCGTGAACATCAGGATGGTGTTGCTGGCGGTCCCGGATTCGTCGAGCGCCTTCATCACTTCGCCGACGGACCAGTCAATCTCGCGCATGACGCTTGCGTAGAGTTCGCGGCGCGCCACTGGAGTGAATGCGGCGCTCGCGGCGATTGGCGCGTGCGGTTGTGGATGAGGGAGGTAGGCGAAGAAGGGCTTGTTGGCGGCCGCCTCACGACGGATGAATGAGCACACGCGGTTCGTGAGTTTGCCGGTGAGAGCGCCCTGATCCTCGAGTGTCTTGATGTGCTCGACGACTGCGGTGCCGTCGTACAGCGGAAGTTCGGGAAAGTTCTTGCGACCGAATCGCAGCGGCCACATGTCGTTGGAATATGGGATTCCGTAGAACTCGTCGAAGCCGTGGAGGGTTGGGTTGAACTCGGCGAGGTGTCCGAGGTGCCACTTGCCGGCGATGAGTGTCGCGTAACCGGCATCGTGGAGCATCTCCGCGAGCGTGCGCTCGCTTGCGGCGATCCCGATTTTCGCGTCAGGGAAGAGCGCGCCGTGGATGCCGATGCGATTGGGATAGCAGCCGGTCAAGAGCGCCGCGCGCGAGGCGCTGCAGACGGGTTGCGCGGAGTAATAGTGACGGAAGGTCGTCCCCTCGCGCTCAAGCCGCGCGAGGTTGGGCATCGACTTCGTGTAGTCGGCGGGCTCGTGGCCTGGGAGCGCGAAGCCCGGGACATCCCCCCACCCCATGTCGTCGCAGTAAATGACGACGAGGTTGGGAGGTGTCGGAGAAGGCGGTCCCTGCGCCGTCGCCGCCAGTGCGGCGATGCCATTGCTGAAGGCCAGAAGCGCTACGACTGCGATCACCATCGTTGCACTCTACTCCTCGGGCGCCGATATCTTCCTGAGTGTTGAATCCCCGACCCCCTATTGCCGTCCGATGAGTACTGTCCTCACTGTCGTTGGCGCGCGGCCGCAGTTTGTGAAGGCGGCGGTCGTGTCGAAGGCGCTCGCGGAGGCTGGAATTGCAGAGCGGATCATTCACACGGGGCAGCATTACGACGACGCCCTTTCGAAAGTGTTCTTCGAGGAGATGGCGATTCCCGCGCCGGCGCACCATCTTGGAGTTGGCAGCGGTCCGCACGGCGCGCAGACTGCCGCGATGCTGGTGGGGATCGAGCGCGTCATTCTCGCCGAGCGCCCCGACTGGCTGCTCGTCTACGGCGACACGAACTCGACGCTCGCGGGTGCGCTCGCTGCCGCGAAGCTGCATGTGCCCATCGCGCATGTTGAGGCGGGGCTGCGCAGTTTCAATCGGCGGATGCCGGAGGAGATCAATCGAATCGCGACCGATGTGCTCTCGTCGCTGCTGCTGTGTCCGACAACGACTGCGGTCGAGCACCTGAGAGCCGAGGGGATCGTCGATGCGCCGGCGCAATGCGGATTCCGGAGGAGCGTCGAGCAGGTCGGCGACGTCATGTTCGACGCGACGATCGCATTCGGCGACATCGCGCGGCGGCGGTCGACCATCCTTGCGTCGCTCGGGCTTGTGAAGGACGGCTTCGTGCTCGCGACGATTCATCGCGCGGAGAACACCGACGTCGTCGATCGCCTGCGCGTGATCGTCGAATCGTTGACGGCCCTGGGCAAAGACTCAACGGTCGTGTGGCCGATTCATCCACGCACTCGGAAGGTGCTCGCTCAGACGGGGCTGGGTTCGGTGCTCGGACAGTCGGGGGTGAGGATTGTCGACCCAGTTGGCTATCTCGACATGCTGATGCTCGAGTCGCACGCGCGCTGCATCGTGACTGACTCCGGTGGGGTGCAGAAAGAGGCGTATTTCGCCGGTGTTCCTTGCGTCACCCTGCGTGACGAGACCGAGTGGGTCGAGCTGGTGGATCTTGGGTGGAACACGCTCGTGGCTCCGACCGATGTCGATGCGGTGGTCGACGCGGTCGTGCAGGCGAAGTGCGGGAGAACCGGCGCGTCCCCGTTCGGTGACGGCCGTGCATCCCAGCGGATCGCCGAGTTGCTGTCGCTGACGCCAGCGGCGGCGGCCGGGGCTCCCTCAGGCGCACCCCCGATTTGCATCGAATGAGGCCTTCGGAAGACCTGTTCTGATGGAAATGGGGGGCGCGGCGCGGCGCGGCACCGGAGGTACCTTGAGCCGATGGCTTCCGGCGCCGGGTTTGTCGATCACTTTCCATCGACCCATCGAACGTGGATCGAGGCGCAGCTCACGGTGATCGCGGAGGCGGCGGAGTCCGACGCCGCCGCTGCCACTGACGCGCACCGCGCACTGTGCGCGTTCGTGATGGCGCGCTACCACGAGCCGCTGTGCGCGTATGTGACGACCGCGGCCCTGCGCGATCTCGGCGAGCCGCAGGACTTGGTCGCATCGTTCTTCGCGCAGGCGCTCGGGACTCCTGCGATGCTGAGCCGCTGGCTCGGCACGGGGATTTCGCTGCGGCGATGGTTGATGAACGCGATCGCGCTGCACTGTCGCGGATTGCGACGCGACAAGGTGCGCATCTCGTCGCGCCTACGCAGCGATCAGGAGATGGCGCCGCTGAGCGCGCCGGGGCCGTCGGCCGAGCGGGAGTTCGACCGCGTGTGGGCGCTGACGATCGCGAATGAGGCGCATGAGCATGCGCGCGCGGAGGTGCTCGGGCGTGGCCGTGGCGAGGACTACGAGGCGTTTCGCCTGCACATCTTCGAGGGATGTGAGCACGCGGAGATTGCGCGGCGGCTCGGGATCACGCGCACGCAATCGGTGAATGCAGTGAGGCGGCTCTCGCAGATGATGCGAGATCAGGTGCGGGTCTTGCTGCGCGCGGAGGGGATTGATGGGCCTGAGTTGGATGCAGCCGTCGCAGAGGTGATCTCGTTGAGCGCGGAGCCGCCGAGGTCAGAGGAGTGACGGGCGTGACTGGCGCAGCGGGCGCGCGGCGAATGACGCCTGGGCAGGTCGGACGGGTGTGGGAGGCGTCCGAAGAGCGAGCCTGCCGGAGACCCGCTCTGGCAGGGGTTATCTGCGTTGGCGCTGCGTGCGCGACGGTGGTTGTGATGGTGGTGGCGGGACTTGTGGAAGCGAAATCTGGTGGCGTCGGGGTGCACGGCGAAGATGGCAGTGGCTCTATCTCCAACCCTTCTGGAGAAAGAGACATGAAGTACCAACACAACCGTTCAGTCGGCGCCCTCGCGTCGGTCGCGGCAGTCGGCGCACTCGCACTCGCCGCGGATGTTTGCGCGCAACAGGCAGTGCAGTGGCGCGTGGAAGATGGAGGTAATGGGCATTGGTATCGAATCGACATTCTTGACTCGGATGTCTCATGGTTCGCGGCGCGAGACCTGTGTTCGAGTCTCGGAGGTCACCTTGCAACGATTGCATCCGAACCCGAGTACGCGTGCGTCCTGCCGCTCGTACAGAGTGCGACAGATGCGGAAGACTGCTACCCCTGCGTCTACATCGGGCTCACCCGTATGTCGGGGCAGGATTGGACATGGATTGACGGAGCACCATTGACATGGTCAATCTGGGGGCAAGTTGGCGATCCGGTCGAGCCACAGGGAATGATGGCGCAGTTTTCGCCCGGTGGATTCGAGCCATACTGCGTACCTCACCTCAAGTGGAACGACGCGGCGATCGATGCTCTGCACTGGATGCATCGTGGCGTGTTCACCGAATGGTCCTCCGACTGCAACGCCGACGGCATCGTCGACTACGGACAGATCTTGAGCGGGCAGTTCACCGACACGAACGCGAACGGCATCCCCGACATTTGCGAAGTCGATCCATGTCCCGGCGATGTTGTGCAGACGGGCATCGTCGCGGCCGACGATCTCGGCAGCCTCCTCGCCGGCTGGGGCGCCTGCCCGTAGGTGGGCGCTCCCCCCGCCGCATGCCAGTCGCGATACTCCGGCTCTAGGAAGTGCCTAGCATTGCGGCATGTCGCTCTCGCTTGACGCCGCTACCACGCGACACCTCGCGGAACTCTGCCGTCGGCATGGGATCCGCCACCTTGCTATGTTCGGTTCAGCCACGCGCGGCGACTTCGACCCACTGAAGAGCGACGTCGATCTCGTCGTCGAGTTCAGCCCAAATCGGATCCCTGGCCTCGGATTCTTCGGGCTTCACCGCGAGTTTGAGGAGATCCTCGGCCGACCGGTCGATCTTGTGACTCGCGCGATGTTGAGCGAGCGGATTCGCGATCGAGCCATCCGCGACTCGGTCATCCTCTATGACGCAGCATGATGGCTCTGTGGCGGTCGCGCATATGCGCGACTTCGCTCTGGAAGCGCAGCAGATGGCAAGTGGCTTCACGCCCGAACGGCTCGGGTCCGACCGTATGCGGTCCTTGGCGCTCGTTCGGCTCGTCGAGTTGATCGGCGAAGCAGCGTCCCGAGTGCCCGAGGCAATCCGGACGCATTATCCGTCCGTGCCGTGGCGTGACCTCAAGGACACGCGGAATCGGCTGATCCATGGCTACGACGGAGTCGACCTTGCGGTGCTCCTCCACATATGCCATCGAGATCTTCCGGCGCTCTGCGCGGCGTTGGACCGTCCCTCGAACCCGTAGCCCTCGCTGAGCCCGACGATGCACCCGGCGTAGCGCTTCCGCGTGCGCCGACGCGTTCTTTGGAGAGAACGTGCCGCAATATGGCGCATTCCTTCCAAAGAACGGGGGAGAACGCGAGGCCGCGCACGCGGCGACCCACGCACCTTCTACACTCGCGGCATGGGGCTCACCGGGACTCGCGATCTCTTTCCTTCGACGCACGGGACTTGGTTGGACACTCGCATCGAGCTGCTGGTTGCCGATGACGCCGCTGCTGCCGCCGTCGCGGCAGGCGAGCTTCGCGGGCACCTGATGGAGCGCTACGAGGCGCCGCTGTGCGCGTATGTGCGCGGCAGTTCGATGCGCACGCTCGGCGAGGCGGAGGAGATCGTCCACTCGTTCTTTGCGAAGGCGCTGGATGATGCGCAGTTTCTCGTGCGATGGCGGGCACGCGGCGGGCCGCTGCGGCGGTGGATGATGAACGGGCTGCTCCTGCACGCGCGCGGGATCGTGCGCGTTCGCGCACGCAGTCGCGAGCATTCGGGGATGGACACGCAGGCGCTTGAGGCCGCGCTGCGTGCACCGGAGCGCGGCGCGGAGGCGGCGTTCGAGTCGGCGTGGGCGTTCGCGATGCTCGACGAGGCGTGCCGGGAAGTGCAGGATGCGTTCGATGCCCAGGGGCGCGCGCAGTCGTTCGAGATTTTCCGGCGGCATGTGATGGACGGGTTGTCGTATCCGCAGATCGAGGCGCAACTCGGCGTCGACGCGGTGCGTGGGGCGACGGAGGCGCGTGCGGTCACGCGTGCGCTGCGCGAGGCGCTCGTCGCGCGATTGCGCGAGGACGGGATCGGCGGCGAGATCGTCGAAGCAGAAGTGCGAGCGATCCTCCCGCTTGTCGGGCAGGAGTGATCGATGCGGGTGGCGATTGCGCGAGAGCCGGCGCTTGCGCGGACGCGCGCGACGGTTCAGGCGACGCCGCGGGGACGACGGTTTTCTGAGGCGGAGTTGCGGCTGGTGGCGCAGCGTCTCGGGCGCCCCCCCTATTTGCATCGCAGGAGGGCTTCGGAAGGCTCAGTTTGATGCAAACCGGGGGTGCGCGATGTCCGCGGATGGCTCGGGTGGCCGGGGTTGTCGTGTTCGCGGCGGTGGCGCTCGGGTACGACAAGTTCGCAATCCGAGGAAGTTCGCTGCGTGACGGGGCCGAATCTGGATCTCTCAAGACCGGTTCTGTCTGGCCCGCCGGGCCCGGAGATCTGGGGTTGTCGGTGTCACGGGAGAAATCAGAGATGCGTACTCAGACCCAGAGGTTTGGAGCGTTGGCTGTTGTGGGATCGGTGGCTGTGCTTGGCGCGGCTGCGATCTGCGAGGATGCAGCAGCGCAAGCAGCGGTTCAGTGGCGCGTGGAGGATGGGGGGAATGGGCATTGGTATGCGGTAGTGGTTCCAGCGGCTCCAACTCCCCCGGAGGCGTACCAAGCGCTTGCCCTGTCTAAGGCTGCGTACCTCGTGAGCATCACATCCCAGGCCGAAGACATCTTTGTTCACACAACAAGCGTCAGCGTGCCCGGAGCCTGGGTCAACACTGAGGGTCCCGTACTCGGCGGTCGGCGAGTGGCGTGCGCATTCACGTGGTACTCAGGCGAGCCTTGGGGCTACACCAGTTGGGGGCCTGCAGATCCATCGGGCTGCCAAGAACCCAATCTGAGGTACTGCGGCTGTACTCAAGGTGGAGGTCCCACTCCTCGGTACTGGATCGACACTGATAGCGCACCCTACCACTGAGCCATCTTGGAGTGGTCCGCCGACTGCAACGGCGACGGCATCGTCGACTATGGGCAATGCCAAGACGGGTCACTCGCGGACGCGAATGCCAACAACATTCCCGACTGCTGTGAGAGCGGCGATCCGTGCGTGGCCGATGCCGCCCCGGGGCAGTGGCGTGTAGAAGATGGCGGGAATGGGCATTGGTACACGCTGATTCCCCGCCAATCGCAAAGTTGGGACGAGCTTCGAGCAGCCGCCGTGTCGGTAGGGGCTCAACTGGCCTGCATTGGGGATTCAACCGAAAACGGCTTTGTGCGATCAATCAACGGGGCGACCAATTCGGCACTGGGAGGCCTGAGGCCGCGCGGCGTATGCGCCGCTCCCTGGCTGTGGATTGACGGTTCTGCATTCACCTACACAAACTGGGATAGTTCTCAGCCTGACTGTGGTACCGAGGAGATTGTGGTGATGTACCCATCGGGGGTGTGGCATGACTACCCGAGGAGCGGCCACCTGACCGGGTGGGCTGGTGCAACGCTCGAATGGTCCGCCGACTGCAACGCTGACGGCATCGTCGCGGCCGACGATCTCGGCAGCCTGCTCGCCGGCTGGGGCGCCTGTCCGTAGCGCGGCCGCGCGCAGAGACACTTGTCGACGGTTTCGATCAACAGTGTGCTTCGGAACGTCTATTTTGATTGGAACCGTGGGTCAGCGCTGGGCTTGCGCGCTTCGTGTTGGCGCGCCAATCCGCCACAGCACGAACCACGCGGCGAAGATGGCGATCATCTGAACAGATAGCGCGAGCCTCAGATCGCCGAGACTTGACTCCTGCGGCTCGATGTCGAGGAGCACGCCTGGCACCGCCAACAACAGCGCCGACACCAATCACGACGGAATCGTGAACGGCATGGATCTCGGCGAGGTGCTGGCGGGCTGGGGGACGTGCACGCCTTAGCGCGCGCGTGGCCCTGATCCGCTGCGACGGCCACGGCGCGCCAGCGCGCGAAGTTCGGCCTTCAGCGGAGTCCAGTAGCCGCGGTCGATCTCGCGTTCTCTCAGTTCCTCGGCGCGCAGTTCTGCCTCAAGGGCTGCGCTGCGCCCCTCGAGTGCCGCCCGAATCAGGGGACGCTTGCGCGCGGCTCGAATCGCGGCGCCGTGATGCCGCTTGGCGACCGCGCAGAGCAACTCCGACGACCGCAGTTCGCGAAGCCAGAATGACACCTGTGCCGGTGCGGGATCCCGTCGATTCTCAAAGTAGTTGGCCTCCACGAGCCGTCGGATCATCGGCCAGTCCTTGTCGCGCTGCGTCTTCTTCGCCACGACGAGATCCGCCAAACCCAGCGCATCGCACCGGAACCCTCGCCCGAGATCGAAAGTGGACCGTCGCCTCCACAGTTTCGTGAACGTGTCCACGCCGCGCATTCGTGCCATGACATCGACGCGCATCCGGAGCGCCTCTGAATGTCGGCACCGAAAGTGCACCGCGTGCCCTCGCCTCAAGAATCCAAGTTCACACGGAGGCACCGCAATGGGAACGGCGTCGAGCGACTCAAGCGCCCCGGCAAGGCGGCGAAGATTCCTTGAGTCCGCCAGAATTGCGAAGTCGGCGTCCCGACTAAACTCGGCTGCGCCGTACAGCACGCAGGCCTGCCCGCCCATGAGCAGTGCGCGGACGCGATGATCGTTCATCGAAGAAAGGACTTTGCGTATCGGGCTCGGGATCAAGGGACCCTCCGAGCGCAAGATATGTCACCCACAGCTTCTCGCTCGCCGCGAATCGCTGCTTGGGCGTCATGCGATACCACGCTGCCCACTCAGGTCCCACCAAGTCCTCGGCGCGGATCATGGTGCCACTGTATCGCGCGCCCCCCCGCGAACAGGTGACTTTTGTGATCGATTCGGTGAGGGAATTCACCTGTTGAGGGGGTGCCCGAGGCACCTACACTGGGGTCTGGAAGATCGGTTCCGGTTCGGTCGCACATTTTTCAAAGGGGTCCAACATGTCGAGTTCGACAAGCCGCGCAGTCGCTTGCGCCGTCGCATTGATTGTCAGTGCCGCCGCCACGAGTGATCTCGCACACGCTCAGGTTCCGATCGCGATCTGGGGATGCGCCGCGGGCAGTTGCGCAGGCCAAGGCGATCCGCACCCCGAACTTGTGGATGTTCATGCCATCGACGCCGGAGCATTCCAGAGTGCAGCCCTGCTTGGTGATGGAACCATCCGCGTGTGGGGCGCAGGCTCGGAGTCAAGCCCCAACGGTGTGTTCCCCCACTTCGGTCAGTCGATCCCTCCGAGCGGGCTGAACCAAGTGGCCCAGGTCTCCTGCGGGGGAGCGCACTGCATGGTCCTGAAGACTGACGGGACGGTGCTGGCCTGGGGCGCGGGAACGCAGAACACCGGAACGCTCCCCGAGTTCGGACAGTCGCAGGTTCCCGCAGGGCTGGGAACCTGCGTCAAGATCGCGGCCGGACACGCTCACTGTCTCGCGCTGCGAACCAACGGATCCGTCGCCGCGTGGGGCTACAACGGATTCGGGCAGTGCGATGTCCCGGATTCGCTGGGCCTCGCCACGGCGATCGAAGCGAATGGGTACACGTCCTTTGCGATCACGCCGACGGGTAGTGTTCGCGCGTGGGGGCTCCCACTCGGGGACGATGCTGTCCCACCAGCTGATCTCGGTCCGTGTCAGGCCGTCGCCCCGGGCATCGTGCACGCGGTGGCGCTCCGCATGGACGGCACTGTGCGAGCGTGGGGATCGAATGATCACGGCCAAGTATCAACCGCACCCCCAGGGCTCTTCCAGAAGATTGCTTCCGGCGGATACCACAGTCTCGGCCTTCGCCCTGATGGTTCGGTCATCGCGTGGGGGAGAGACGATGTGGGCCAACGCGCGGTGCCTGCCGGTCTTGGGAGATGCATCGCGATTGCCGCCGGTCGCAAACACTCCATGGCGCTGCGCGCCACGCCATGCGTCGGCGACCTCAGTGGCGATGGGGTCCACTCTGGACTTGACATCGCCATCTTGCTCGCCGCGATCGGGTCGTCGGATCCTGTCAGCGACCTTGATCACGATGGCATCGTCACCGGCTTGGATCTGACCTTCTTGCTCGCGGCGTGGGGGTCATGCCCGCCGTTGTGACTTGAGGGGTGCTGCTGTCCCGAAGGCTGACGCTTCGTACTTTGACCGAATAGTGCCCAAGTTGGGCCTGAGCTTGCTCGACTTTCGTGGACAGGTTGATTACGTCCTTTGCTTGCGCACCTGGCAAGCCAGTTCGTAGTTGATTGGGCTGGTGTTTCCGATCGTCGTGTGCCTCCGTTGCGAGTTGTAGAAGTTGTGGATCCATTCGGTGATGGATCGCTGCGCGTCTTCCTGGTTCTCGAAGGGCGTGCGCGAGAGCAGCTCGAAGTG
>CANETX010000057.1 GCA_947441435.1 Planctomycetaceae bacterium | reverse complement strand
GGCGAGCGAGTGGAGATGCGCCGCGTGCGATTCCGGACGCTCGGCTGCTACCCGCTGTCGGGTGCGATCGAGAGCGACGCGGACACGCTCGAGAAGGTGATCGAGGAGATGCTGCTTGCGCGCACGAGCGAGCGGCAGGGGCGGCTCATCGATCACGACCAGTCGGGGAGCATGGAAGAGAAGAAGCGCGAGGGGTACTTCTAGTGACCACGCCGTTTGCCAAGGGCGAGTCGGTCGACGACTACCTCGATCGCTATGAGCGCAATGAGTTGCTGCGGTTCATCACTTGCGGATCCGTCGATGACGGCAAGAGCACGTTGATTGGGCGGCTCCTGCACGACACGGGGCGGCTCTATGACGATCACCTGAAGGCGATCGAGGCGGAGAGCCGAGTGCACGGGACGCGCGGCGGGGAGATCGACTTGGCGCTCGTCGTGGACGGCTTGAAGGCCGAGCGCGAGCAGGGGATCACCATTGATGTGGCGTGGCGGTACTTCGCGACCGCGCGGCGGAGTTTCATCATCGCTGACTGTCCGGGCCACGAGCAGTACACGCGCAACATGGCGACGGGTGCGAGCCACTGCCAGCTGGCGATAACGCTGATCGATGCGCGACATGGAGTGTCGACGCAGACGCGGCGGCACGCGTCGATCGCGAGCCTGCTCGGGATTCGGCATGTCGTCGCCGCGGTCAACAAGATGGACTTGGTTGGGTGGAGCGAGGAGCGGTTCCGGGAGATCGAGCGGGACTTCTTCGAAGTGTGCCAGCGGATCGGCGTTGCGGATCCCGTCGCGATCCCGGTGAGCGCACTGACGGGGGAGAATGTGGTGCGGCGGGGAACGAATACGCCGTGGTACAGCGGGTCGCCGGTGCTTGAGCTGCTTGAGAGTGTTCCGGTGGAACGGCCGAGCGCGTCCGCGCCGCTGCGACTGCCTGTGCAGATGGTGCTTCGTCCGACCTTGGACTTCCGCGGCTTCGCGGGGACGATCGCCTCGGGTGGAGTGCGCGTGGGCGATCGCGTGCGCGTGCTTCCCAAGGGAGTCGAGACGCGGGTGCGGCGGATCGCGCGGGCTCCCGAGGATGGCGGCGATCTCGCGGTTGCAGCGGCCCCGGCGAGCGTCGTCGTGACATTCGAAGATGAAGTCGATTGCAGTCGCGGCGACCTCATCGTCGGCATCGAGCGAGGGGACTCCGCCGAGGCGATCGTCGCGCAAACCTTCGAGGCGGATCTCGTGTGGATGGATGAGGCGCCGCTGGTTACAGGCAAGTCGATGGTCCTAAGGCAGGGGACGCGCACGACGACGGCGCGCGTCGTTCGGGTGCGCCACCGCGTCGACATGGACTCGCTTGCGAGTCATGTCGCAGACACGCTCGCGCTCAATGACATCGGTCGCGTCGAGATTGAGTCGGAGGTGCCGCTGGCCTTCGATCCGTATCGGCGGGTGCGTGGCACGGGGTCGATTGTGCTCATCGACCGAGTCACGAATGTGACGGCCGCTGCCGGGATGATCCGGACGGGCGATGCGGCTGACCCGCACTTGAAGCGCGCGCACTGGGAGACGGCGCGACTCTCGACGCTTGAGTCAACCGAGGGCAAGAGCCTCGTGTCGGCGAAGGAGCGCGCCTCGCGCTGGCGGCAGGCGCCGAAGGCGATCCTTCTCTATGGGAAGCCTGGGAGTGGGAAAACGTGTGCGGCATTCGAGATCGAGCGGGCGCTGTGGGACGCCGGTCACGCCGCTGTCGTCCTCGATGGACAGATGCTGCGCGCGGGTCTGAGTCGCGATCTCTCATTCACTGATGAAGATCGCAGCGAGAATTTGAGGCGAGCCTCGGAGCTGGCCAGGATCCTGATGGATCAGGGGTTCATCGTGATCCTCAGCATGGTGGCACCGAGCGCGACGGCGAGGGATCAGGCGCGCGAGTTGATCGGTGGGGGGAGGTTCTTGGCGTTTGATTGTTCCTCTGAAACCGTTGACCCCGCGGCAGTGGTCCGGAAGCTCACCGAGCATCACACCGCGTAGCCCGCGGAACGGGCGAAACAGTGGTCTTTCACCACAAATCCGCCCGTTTCGATGGGGGGGGTGGGCTTGGCCCCGAGTGGCACTCGATGCCGCAGGAATATGATCCAGTGCGATGCCGATTGACCGATCAGATCTTGGCCACGACTCCCTGAACGATGTCATCGCGGTCTACCGCCGGGGGATCGACATGACGCTTGTTCGACAGCGAGTGGCGATGACCGTGGAGCAGCGCTGCGAGACATTCCTCAGGGCACTGAGACTTGTCGAGGAACTGCGCCGGGCTGGCGATGAACTCCGCGCCTCTGGCCGCGCTTCGGACCCCTCGTGAGCGACTTGCCCACGATTCTCGGAGCACTCTCGGAGGCGCGAGTCGATTTTGTGCTCATCGGCGGAATGGCTGGAGTCGTCCACGGATCGTCACGAGTGACGGTGGATGTTGACTGTGTGTACTCGCGCGCCGCCGCCAACATCGTGCGCCTCGCCTCGGCACTCGCGCCGCTCCACCCGACGCTGCGCGGCGCTCCGCCTGGCCTTCCCTTTCGCTTCGACGCCGCCACGATTTCTGCTGGGCTCAACTTCACACTTGCGACTTCACTTGGCCCGGTGGACCTCCTGGGAGAAGCCACCGGCGGGGGCACATGGGAGGCCCTGCAAACGGAGTCGGTGACAGTGTCCGTGTTCGGACGGCCATGCCGAGTGGTGACTCTCGAAACGCTCATCCGACTGAAGCGGGCGGCTGGACGGGCGAAGGACCTAGAGGCAGTAGCCGAGTTGGAAGCGCTGCGTGACGCGCAGCGTGAGGACTAGCCGTGGGTCCGTTGATTCCGCAGAGCCGGGGTCGCGTAAGCCGAGCCGCTCACTGACAGGATCGCGACGGCGAGTCGGTCAGCGTGATCGTGAACTTCACTTGCGGGTCAGGCTGTACGACCTCCGGCGTATGGAGTTCTACGCATCTCGCGTCGATGAGCGCCTTGACCGACGGTGGCACGGTTGGTGCCGCGAGAGCCACGCGCAGTTCGTCGAGGGCGCTCTGGGCGACGGATCGACGTTGCATCCAGAGTGCCTCGAACTGTCGACAGTGCCTTGTCCAATGATCATTGCCGCCGAACTCCGAAGTCTTGACAGAGTCCCACCACCGGGACTCGGCTTCCATCTGACCACAGATGTCGCGGCGCCGACTCTCCGCCCCCGCGAGGAGCGAGAGCGCCACGCCGTCCAACGCAGCGACAGGCACGATCGCAGTGACCTCCGCGACGAGCGAGCTCAGCGACGTTGGATCCGGATGGATCGTCGGAAACGCGATCGACAGGAAGTCCGCTTGGAGGTCTCGGGCGCAGTCGCCAGACTGCCAACGACCGGCTGCATCGATCATTCGTCGGTGGTGGTCCGCAAGCGCACTCTCGGAGCGATGCTGCCGTAGGCCGGCTTGACGGCATGACTCCCAGCGCCCTTCGCCTGCGGATCCACTGTTCGCCCCCTCCGCCTGATTCCGCGCCAGCGCGCAATGCGTCTCGCGCACCGTGCGCACATGGGCGCGAAACAGCACGGTGGCGCGTCGAAGCAGCGTCGCATATTCCGCCTCCCACTCCGCCGCACTCTCAGCGCTCATGCTGTCCGATCCGCACCGCGACCGGTCGAGGAGCGCCTCAATGTCGACGAGTGCTGGGGTCAAGGCCGCAAGTTGCTCGCGAAGATCGAGGATCGGACCCTCGTGAATCGAGGCCGCATGGATGTAGTACTCCAGCACCGCGTCACCAAGGAGTGCGCGCGTCGCATCGTTGGCGTTGAGTGAATCGATCGCGTCATCGACCTCACGAAGGGGCAACAGGGGTCGCACGAACAGGAGGCTGATCACCTCGAAACGGGCGGATCGGTGGTGTTTCGCCACAGTTTCGCCCGTTTCACTGGGGTCACGCGGTGCGAGGGACTGTGCGCCTTCAGTTGCTCGTGGCGGACCCGAAGACTTGGCGCAGGATGAACGCGTGCACGCCGTGCGCGGGGACTTCGAGGTCGTCGACGTCTGGATCATCCACCATCATCAGAGGCCTGGTCGCGTGTGCGGCGTCGACGATGCCGTGGCTTCCGCGCACGAGCGAAGCGTCGAGTGGGATCACATCGAGGAGCGCTCGCATGCCGAGTTTGCGCTGCAGCAGTCGCCACGCGATGCGCGCGCGTGCGCCGGGGAAGCCGATCGCTGGATCGAGGAAGAGTTCGCAGGGGTCGTAGCCCGGCTTCTTGTGGATGTCGACCGTGCGCGCGTAGTCGGGAGCGCGTGAGTCGTCGAGCCACCATGGATACGCGAACCAGTGTCCCTTCGCAGCGACCGCGACAAGGTCGCCCGAGCGCGGGTGGTCGAGGCCAGCCGCCGTCTTGCCGTCGGCATCGAGCACGCGAGCGATTCCGGGGCGCCCCGCAAGCACATGCTCGACATCGGCGCGTTCGTCGGGGTCGGCGACATAGATGTGGGCGATCTGGTGGTCGCAGACGGCGAAGGCGCGCGAGACGCTGGTGTCGAGGAGCTCGCGACCGCCCTCCGTGCGCAGTGCCACGAAGCCAGCTTCACGGAGAATGCGATTGGGATGGATCGGCGTCGTGACGGGGGCGATGCCGTACTCGCTCACGACCATCACCTTGATGCCGCGGTCGTCAAAGAAGTCGAGGAGTGCCTTGAAGACCTCGTCGATGGCACGGAGCTCGCGGCGAATCGATGGGTCGTTCGGACCCAGTGTCTGCAGCGCGTAGTCGAGATGCGGGAGATACGCGAGCGTGATCGTCGGTTCGTACTTCGCGACCGTGAGCATCGTCGCGCGTGCGATCCAGTCGGTCGAGCGAAGGTCCGCGGCTGGCCCCCAGAAGTGGAAGAGCGGGAACTGGCCGAGCTCACCTTGCAGCGTGTCGCGCCAGTCACTCGGCGTCGTCCAGACATCTGGAATCTTGCGACCATCCGCACAGTAGATCGGCCTCGGCGTGACGGTGATGTCGGCGCCTGAACCCATCGCGTGCCACCAGAAGAGATTCGCTGTTGTCACGGAGGGGTCGCGGGCCTTGGCGACGTCCCACACTCGCGGGCGTTCGACGAGCTTGCCCGACTGCTTCCAGAACTGCACTTCACCGAGCGCGCGGTCGAACCAGCCGTTGCCGACGATGCCATGTTCGCGCGGCGGAGTCCCCGTGAGCATGCTCGCTTGCGCCGTGCAGGTGACGGCGGGAAGGTCTGGGACGATCGAGCGGATGCCGCCCGAACGCCGCGCGAACGCGACAAGCGATGGCGTCGATTCGCCCAGCAGGCTCGGCGTCAGTCCGACTATGTTGAGAACTGCGAGTCGCGAAGTCACGGGAGAAGGGTAGGCGCAGGGTTCGCGGTGGCGAGGACGGCCGCGCCGCGCCTCGAGTCAACTCGCCGGGATGACGCGCTGCAACGCGCGGGTCGCGAACCAGAGCGCGATGCAGATCAGCGCGAGTTCCGGCGCTCCGTAGGCGACGACCGCAGCGGCATCGAGCAGCGCGAACGCAGCGATCATCGCGCCGACGCCTGCGGGACGGCGCGACGCGTGCGAAATTGCTGCGCGGTAGCCGCGAGTTGCGGCGAGGCCGAACCAAACTGAGCAGACAAGCAGCAGCAGGGTCGCGACGCCCATGTAGACAGGCGCGGGCACCGCGAACCCGAGGATGTCGTGGGTGCTGCCTGCGGCCGGAAGGGGAATGGGCGGCTGACGCAGAATGAGGATCAGCGCGGGAGCGACCAGCACGAAGATCGGAATGATGCCAAGCGGCGCGATGAAGGCGGAGGCAATCTTCGATCGCCTTGAAAGGTCGCGTTCGCCCAGCGGCGCCGTCGTCGCGAAATCGCAGCCGCACTCGGAGCATCGGCCAGCCTCCGCTGAACTGGGCCGTACTCCCGAAGAGTCCGCCGCGCCGCCGAGCGCGTAGCCGCACTTCGCGCAGCGGTAACTCGTCGCGTCGTCGGCAACTTCGCGTCGCGCGACGAACGAGAGCACGATCGTGTGGATGGCGATCGCGAGTGGACCGCCCGCGAGGACGAGCACAAGTGCGAAGACCTCACTCGAGAAGCCCGCTGACCCCATCGAATTGATCTGGCTGATCAGTGAGCCGACGGCGCCCGTTGAAACAGCGGCGGCGAGCGCCAGCGAGACTGGCACCAGCGCGCGGCAAAGTGCGAGCAGCACAATCGACCACGCCGTCTTGGCGTGGACCAAGTTGTAGACAACGAGCGATGCCGCAAGCAGCATCGTCGTGCCCTCGAGCGCGAAGTGGTTGGCACGGATCTGCAGCGCGGTCTCGGCAGGAAACTGCGCCAGGTCGAATGGATCGCGCAGCAGCGAGTCGACCATCCACCAGATCGCCGCCACGACGGCGATCGCGCACCATCCCTGCGCAAGCCGCTTGAGCGTGATCGACCGCATCGAGTTCGCGGCCGAAAGCGTCCAGACGCCGATGATCCCAGCGACGGCAATCGGGACCGGTGCGGCTCCGAACGAAGGCCGCAGGAAAAACCCCGCCGTCATCAGGAGGATAAACGCGGTCCATGCCCACGGGAGACGGATCCTCCCGGACGCGATTGGCCGGTCGGGGCGCTCCTTGGCATCGATCCTGCGATCGACGATCCCGTTGAGCACCATCCCCGCCATATAGAAGGAGCACATCCCCGCCATCGTGGCCGCGAGCAGGAGCGGCTGGTCGGGAGCGCCGACCCTTGCCATCGCGCAGGCCAAGATCCCCATGGCGATGCCGACATGGGCATCCGTGAGGATGGTGGGGAGATTCGACGCGCGGGTGAGTGCGAGCCAGTCCGCCGCGAACGAGCGTTTCTTGAGGAGTTCCACAGTCAAGACTTCAACGACGCTTCCAAGAGACCGTGCCTCGCCAGTCGGGCGCGCGTCCAGAGCAGTTCATCGGCGATCCCCCGCGCCAAACTGTCGCGGCGGAAGTCCATGGGCATCGCGGTCCACGCATAGGTTTCGACCTCGAAGTGGCGGATGCCGTCGCTGGGCTTGATCGCGGCGAAGCAGTCGTCGATCTCGCGCTGGGTCGTGCCGAGGTGATCGAGTTCGGTGAGGTCGACTGGGACATGGAAGTGCGTACGCCAGACGCCATCG
Source organism: Planctomycetaceae bacterium (assembly GCA_947441435.1). Classification (GTDB taxonomy): domain Bacteria; phylum Planctomycetota; class Phycisphaerae; order Phycisphaerales; family SM1A02; genus F1-60-MAGs104. Next base: position 4,611 of record CANETX010000057.1, on the reverse strand, counting down.
GGAGCTTGGTCGAACGCGTCGCCAAGGTCCTCGTAAGCGTGGACGACGCCTTGACCGTCGAGGACGCAGGTCTGGTGCAGGAACTTCGGTTCATCGAAGTTGCGCAGCGAACGGAAGGCGCGCGCAGAACCATCGCAGACGAGCGCGCTCGATACTTGCACCTTGCCGACGCGGATGCCAGCGGCGCGATATGCGGCGAACGCCTCCGCCTGCGGCTCGAACATCACCGCGCTGTGGCAAATGTCGTGGCAGACGCGCAGATAGCGGCGCGGGTCGTCGAGCCCCGACGTCGGCTGCACGCTGCGCTCGAAGAATTCGACGACATGCGCCGCGCGATCCATCATGCAGCCGGGCTCGGGCTCGATGTCGAGGTGGATGGTGATGCCATCGCGTTCTTCGATGCGCTTCAGGTGTCGAGCGACCTGCTCAAGGTGCGCGCTCGCAAGGCCGAGGCTCGCGCCGCCGCCTTCGGCCGTGAACGTGGGGCGCCAACCAAGGGGAAGCGTCGAGATCGACCCTTCGCCGGCGAGGTCGGGGGCGATCGTCGTGTCGGGCAGGATCGCCGCGAGGATGTCCGCGAGCGCCGTCGTGTAGAGGAGGCGGCGCGCATCCGCCCACGAGGGTTCATACACCGCGCGCTTGCCTCTGCCGGCGTGAAAGTCGCCGTAGGGAAATCCATTCATCGTGAAGACGGCAAGTCCGCGCTGGAAGAGCCAGTCGCGCAGACGCGTAGTGCCGACAGGATCATCGAGGACTTCTTGGGCCGCGCGCGCGGAGAGCCAGAGGCCGATAGGCATGAGCCCCGTCGGCTGCACGAATGCGCGGACCGCAGTCGCGTGCTTGTCGAGCGCGGCGAGCGTCGCCGCGAGCGTCGAACCCGCATGGACATTGGTGCAGTACCCGAGAACGGCTGACATCACGACCTCAGCGCGGAGGGTCGCGTGGCGCGCGCCGCCTCAATGAAGCGCGTGAAGATCGCGTCACCCATCGTCGCATCGGCCGTTCGCTCGGGATGCCACTGCACGCCGACATAGAAGTGTCGCTCGGGATGCCGGATCGCCTCGAGGATGCCGTCGTCGGAGTGGCCGATCGCCGCAAACGGCCCGTGCGACTCAAGCGCCTGATGGTGCCAGCTCGCGACGTGGCCCGAACCGAGATCACTCTTCACATGGTGGGTGTTGTCGAATCGATGTCGATCGCCATCAGGCCAGTGGTCGTGCAAGTGCTGGATGAGTGGGCATCCTGCGTGCACACCCATGAGCTGCATGCCGAGACAGACGCCGAGCACGGCGACCTCCGGGCGCGACGCAAGCGCGTCGAGGAGAACCATCTCAGCTTCTTGGCGCTCCGTGAGCATGATCTCGGCCTTCTCGTGGAGCGGGATGCCCCACGGTCGCGTGTCGATGTCGTCGCCGCCGGTGATGACGACGCCGTCGCAGTGTGCAAGAAGTTCACCGCGCACCGACGCGATCGCGGGGATGATCATCGGCACGCCGCCGGCGCGCACGACCGCACTGACATAGGTCTCCTTCACCTCGTGGCGCAGTCGACCCTTGTCATCGCGGCGAAGGTTGGCGGTGAGACCGATGATCGGAGCGTGCATCGGACCATTATCGCCGATCGCGCTGCACGCCCGACCACCCTCGAACTTTGACCGAAAAGCGCCCCAATCGGGCATGATTCGGTCAAAGAACGGAGGAGTCAGCATGAGCGGTCAATATGATCGGTGGATGCTTGCCATTGCACTCGCGACCCTCGTGCAGTTGGCGCAAGTCGCATCGGCGCACGAGCAGGTGGCCAAGGCGGCGACCGGGCTGATGGCGGGACTCGCGGACACGGAACGAGGGCTTGCCTGCGCGGCGTTCGCCGATCCGAGGCGCACTCAGTGGAACTATCTGCCTGGGCCGCGGTTTGGTGTGAGACTTGATCAGCTCGATGAGGGGAGTGCCGCCGACCTGACGGCGCTGCTGACCACGCTGCATTCGGCGCGGGGTCTTGCGAAGGTCTGCGGCATCCACGACCTCGAGGCGTTTCTCGGTCGCGCGCGGCCCGAGTCCTACAGCCGTGGCGCGTACACGCTTGCGGTATTCGGGGACCCGTCGGTCGCGGGAGCCGCGTGGGGGTTTCGATACGAGGGTCACCATCTTTCGCTCAACTACACGGCGCCGGCTGTCGATGTTGCCGCGCCGACTGTTGGGGGCCACCGGGCGACAGCGTCGGCAACCCCAATGTTCCTTGGAACCGCCCCCTTCGCAGTCCCCGACGGCAAGACAGCCGGCGAGCGGCCGCTCCTCGAAGAGCGCGATCGCGCATTCGAACTGCTGCATTCGCTGACGCCCGAGGAGAAGTCGCGGGCGATTCTCTCGGAGTCGACGCCGCCCGATGTCACGGCAGGGCCGCCGGCCAAGTCGTTCGATGAGCCGCGCGGCATCACCTACGCGTCGTTGAACCCGGCGCAGCAGGCGAAGTTGCTCGAACTCCTCAGCGTCTACGCGACGCGGCTGCGTGGGGAACTCGCCGACGCCGAACTCGCGCGGGCGAAGGAGGCGGGACTCGACGCGATCCACTTCGCGTGGATGGGATCGGAGACCGCCGAGCGTCCGCACTACTACCGGATCCAGGGACCAACGCTGCTTATCGAGTTCGACTGCACGAGCGGCACGGTCGATCATGTGCACACCGTCTGGCGCGACCCGACGCGCGACTTCGGAGTGGACCCGCTCGCCGACCACCTGAAGGCCCACGCCGAGCAGGCGAAGCCATGAGGGAGCAAGTGCAGCGAACGCAACGCACAGATGTCATCATCGTCGGCGCCGGACACAACGGCCTCATCGCGGCGACGATGCTCGCCAAGGCGGGACTGCGCGTGACGGTGGTCGAAGAGCGCCCCGTGATCGGCGGCGCGACGAAGACCGAGTATCCATTCAAGAAGGCGCCGCAGCTCGGCACGTCCACAGCGTCGTATCTCCTCGGGCTGATGCCACCGGAGATCATGGAGCGCACCGGTGTCAAGATCGAGGTCATTCGTCGCAGACCGCACTACTTCTTGCCGATGCTCGATGGTCGGCATCTGCTGCTGGGGACGGATCAAGGCGCCATGCGCGAAGAGTTCCTCGCGATGTTCAGCGAGGCGGACTGGCGCGCCAACGGAGCACTCGCGCAAGAGATCGGGCAGATCCGCGATGACCTCGCGCCGAGTTGGCTCGAAGAGCCGCTCTCGGCGCACGCGACCGCCGAGCGCTACATCCGCCCCACGCTGCGCGAAGTGTTCCTCAATCTCGTGACGGGAACGGTCGAGGACTACCTCGCGCGGTTCGGATTCGAGAGCGAACTCCTCGTCGCCATGTACGCCGTCACCGATGGATTCTCCGGCCTCTCGGCGTCGTTCGGCACACCTGGAACGGGAATGAACTTCCTCGTGCACAACATGTGCCGTCTCCCAGGAGCGGATGGGACATGGATGGTCGCGAAAGGGGGGATGGGGGCGGTCGCGCATGCGTTCGCCGATGCGGCGCGCAGCCACGGAGCGGAGATTCTGGTGGGGAGTCCGGTGGCGCGCATCGCGACGACGAACGGCGCCGCAACGGGAGTCGTGCTTGCTGGCGGGCGCGAGCTCACCGCGAACGCAGTCATCGTCAATGCCGATCCATACCGACTGCGCGAGATGGTCACACGCGCGGCGCTGCCCGAGGCACTCAACGAGAGGCTCGACCGATGCCAGCGCACGGGCACGACGATGAAGATCAACATGGCGCTCTCGGAGTTGCCGAGGTTCTCATGCCTCCAGGAGAACCGCGGCCAGCACAACGGGACGATCCATCTCCTACCGCAGGGGGAGCATCCCATCGCGGAGATTCGCGCGGGCTACGAGCGAGTTGCACGCGGCGAACTCGCGGAGTTCCCGACGGTCGAGTGGTACATCCACACGCAGGTCGATCCGTCGTTGCGGGACGCAGCGGGTCATCACAACTCGGCGTTCTTTGTTCAGTGGGTGCCGTATGAACTCGCGGGGCGGTCGTGGGACCAAGAGGAATCGCGATATGTCGATCACATCATTGGGATCGCCGAGCGGTTCTGTCCCGGGTTCAGGAAGACGGTTGTCGACACCTACACGCTCACCCCGGCCAAGATCGAGTCCGAGATCGGCATTCGCTACGGTCACATCCATCACATCGACAACACGTTTGGGTTCGACCAGCGCATGCCCTACGCCACGGGAGTTGCCGGGCTCTACTCATGCAGCGCGGGATGCCACCCTGCGGGGAGCGTGATCGGCGCGGCGGGTCACAACTGCGCGCAAAGGGTGCTCGCGGACCTTTGCGCCTCGTTGCACCGGTGACCGTCCGGGATAGCATGATGTCAAGGGAGTAGCCCCCCAGTTGGGCTTGAGTGTCGGTTCTGGTGTTCCGAGGAGGTCAACAATAATGAGAGTCGCAATGCTTTTCGTGGCAGCGTGGGTGGTGGCGCTTGGGCCGAGTTCAGGTGCAATTCCATCGTGCATCGTCGAAGATGAGTCGACGGAGGAACTGGCCAAGCGCGTGGAGGTGCTTGAACAGCGCGTTCGGGAACTCGAAGCGGTGATCGAGGATCTCCAGGGACAAGTGTCCAAGT
>CANETX010000056.1 GCA_947441435.1 Planctomycetaceae bacterium | reverse complement strand
GGGCCGATGACCGTCGCGATGCTCCTTCGAAATGTCGTCGACGCTGCACTCGCCTGAGATCCGCGACGCTCAGGTCGTGCGCAACTTCACGAGCGCTTCTTCATAGCGCGCGAGCGTCCCTGCGACGACATCGCTCGGCAGCGCCGGTCCGGGAGCACACTTCCCCCACAGCCCCTTGGCGACGAGTTCGAGGAGCCAGTTGCGCAAGTACTGCTTGTCGAAACTCGGCTGATCTCGGCCGGGAGCGTATCCCTCGAGTGGCCAGTAGCGGCTTGAGTCGGGGGTGAGGACCTCATCGACGATGAGGAGTTCGTCAGTCGGTGCGCCGTGGCGATCGAGCGCGTACCCGAACTCGAACTTGGTGTCGGCGAGAATCAGCCCGCGCGAAAGGGCGTGAGTCGCGGCGGCGGTGTAGATCTTGAGGGAGAGGTCGCGCAGGCGTTCCATCAGGTCGCCGCCGACCAAGGCGCACCCTCTGTCGAAGGAAATGTTTTCATCGTGCCCATGCGACTCCTTCGTCGCAGGAGTGAAGATGGGCGTGGGCAGCTGTTCGCACTGTGTGAGGCGCGCCGGGAGGCGGATCGAACAGGCAGTTCCGGCCTCTTGGTACTCCGACCACGCGCTTCCCGCGAGGTAGCCGCGGACAACGCACTCGATGGGAACGACCTTCGCGGCTCGGCAGACCATCACCCTGCCCTCGAGCGCACTCTTCATGTCTGCGTCCGCAGGGGGAAGGGGAGGGACATCCGTCGAGATGACATGATCCCCGACGAAGGCGCGCGCGCGCAGGAAGTCGAACCACGCCGACGCGATTGCGGTGAGGATCCGGCCCTTGCCGGGGAGGGCCGTTGGCATGACGACGTCGAAGGCCGAGACCCGATCGGTCGCCACGAGGAGCAAGCGGGGAGCGTCGGTTGACGGAAGGTCGTAGACATCACGGACCTTTCCTTGCCGACGCCCCTGAAATGAGAGATGCGTTTCGAAGACGGCGTCGACGGTCGAAGTCGGCATGAGCCGAGTGTATGAACGGCGCCGCTCCCAATGGGCTCGACCGGCGATTGGCCTCGTTACGGCGATAGACTCGCTCACGCCAATGCTTCGATTTGCGCTCCATCCATCGCGATCCCGTCGCGTCAAGATCGACGCGTCGCAGGGCTATCTGATGGGGGCGCACGACCGCTCGAGGGCGGGAACGATTCGGCTGCGCGATGGGGTCCTTGAGTGCCAGCCAGAATCGTCGAAGGCCGTTGCGCTCAACCTCGAATGCGAAACTCCGGAGATGGGTCGGCTCGCGCTTTCGACGTGTCTCCTCGAACAGCGTGAAGAGCCGTATCAGTTGATGCTCGAGCTCGCGCGCCACCGGATCAAGCAGTTCATCGCCAAGTGCGAGGATTGGCAGATTTGGGAGCACCCGGCCGCGGCCGAGGCGCTGAATCGGTGGAATCAGGCGCGGGAGCACTTCACCGCAGCGATGACATCTGCGGACCTTGCCCAGGCCGATGAGCACAGCAGTGCAGCACTCGTGGCGGGGCTCAAGGCGGGCGAGCGGCTCGCCGTCGCGCACTCCCAGGTCCTGATGCACCGGAAGTTCGGCAGCAAGGCGGCCTCCAAACTCGTGCTCGGAGTCCGGCTCAATCTCGCGGCTCGACCCGCGCGGGCCGCAACAGCGCTCAAGGACTTCGACATGGTGTGCCTGCCGCTGCCGTGGTCGAAGATCGAACGTTCGCCAGGGGAGTTCGACTTTTCCGTCCTCGCGCCGTGGCTCGAGTGGGCGGAGTCCACGGGACGGACGGTCTTGGCGGGTCCGCTCATCGATCTCAGGGAGGAGAATGTCCCTGCGTGGATCGCCGCCAAGCGCGGCGAGAGTGCGGTGCTCCGGGATGCCATTTGGAAATTTGCCGAGGCGACCGGCGCAGCGCTCGCCGGCCGAGTGCGGATGTGGGATCTCGCGGCAGGACTTGACGACAGCACGTGGTGGCCGCTCGATCTTGAAGAGCGGGTGGAGGTCGTCCGGCGCGCCGAGATTGGCCTGCGTGCGGCGCGGAAGGACATCCCGACGCTTGTGGAGATCGAGCATCCTTTCGGGCACCAAGTCGCATCCCACTCAGGAGCGTTGACCCCGCGTGCGTTCATCGACGCACTCGTCAACGATGGCATTCACATCGATTGCTTGCTCCTCCGCCTCAGGATGGGAGAGGCGGGGGGTGAGCACTTGACCCGCGACTTGCTGGAAGTCTCGTCGGTCCTCGACACGTTCATCCCATTCCGGAAGCCGGTCTTCGTGGAGATCGGTGCCCCAAGCGTTCCCGGAGGCCCGGGCGCCGGGTTCTGGCGCGCGCCATGGTCTCCCAAGTCTCAGGCGGTCTGGGCCGCGCGGACGTTTGCCGTCGCCATGTCGAAACCGCACGTCGAGTTGGTGCTTTGGCACAGCCTCGCTGATCCGGCCAAGTCAGGTCCGAAGGATTGCGCGATGGACGGTCTCATCGCGAGCGATGGGACTGCGAAGCCTGTTGTGGCGGCGCTCGCCACCGCGCGCGCTGCGCTGCGCAAGCCGATTGGCGTGTGGAGACCTTCGGCGGATCCCGAGAAAGTCGGTCGTCCGTCGGAAACGACAGAGACACTGGGCGGATGACGCGGACTCCGTACGGCGAGCGCCGGGCCGCGTTCCCATCGCGCCGATTGTGCCTCGCCCCTCGGACCTTGGTGATCGTCGGGCTGATCGGCGCTGCGGCCGCGACGATTCAGTTGTGGCCGTCGGATGGCGCGCTGCAGCGTGGTTCGCGGACGCCGGCGCTCGGATCCATCCGCCTCGACCTCAACTGCGCGAGTGCCGCGGAGTTCGCGACGCTTCCCATGGTCGGTCCTGCGCTCGGTCGGGCGATCGTCGCCCACCGCGAGAAGCACGGTCGTTTCGCTTCGGTCAACGGAGTCGATGCGGTCAGCGGGATTGGACCCTCGACGCTCGAAGCACTCCGGGGATACCTCGTCGTGGTCGACTCGGCGGCGGTGCAGCGTTGACGACGTCGAAGGCCTCCGTGATCGACTGGTTCGAATCGATCGCCTCGTCCGCCACACTTGCCCACCTGCAGGCCATGATCGGTTCGCTTCCGCGCGGGACGCCGATCGCGCTGCGAGGATCGTCCGGGTCGAGCACGACCATCGTCGCCGGAGCGCTCGCGAGCAGGACCGGCTCACCGATCCTGTTGGTCACCGCCCATCGCGACGAAGCCGACGAGGCAGTTGCAGAATTGATGGGACTCGGCGTAGACGCGACTCTCTTTCCCGCGCTCGAGTCGTCGGGGCAGGGGCAGGAGGGAGCCGAGCAGTTCGTGGAGCGCGTGCGCGTCCTGCGCCGACTGGATGGAAACGACCCGCCGCGCATCGTCGTCGCACCGGTGACGGCGCTCATGCAAGGGGTGCCGTCGCCGAGCTCGATGGCGAGCGTGTCCCTCTCCATCGCCAAGGGAATGACGATCCGCCGCGACGCGCTGCTCGAGTGGCTCGTCAAAGCCGAGTACGAGCGGATGACATCGGCGGAATCGCCCGGGAGTTTCGCCGTTCGCGGCGGCATCGTCGACGTGTACCCCGCAGGAGCAACCATTCCTGTCCGCCTCGAATTCTTCGGCGACGAGATCGAGCGCCTGTTCGAGATTGATCCCAGAACGCAGGCCGCAGACCGCCAGGTGGACTCAGCGGAACTGACTCGCCACGCCGCACCGACCGCTGCCGAGCGGGACTCGCTGCTTACCGAACGCCTCAGTGATCGCACGATCGTGATCCTCATGGATGCTGCAGAGATTCACGAGCAGGCGCGGGGGTATCAGGACAGGCTCAGCGACGGAAGCGGTGTCTGGCCGTGGCCTGACGTCCTCGCGCCACTTCATCGACGCTGCGTCCGAACGATCGAGGGAGGCCACTCGGTGGTCGGCGTTTCGGCGGCGTCCACCTGCACGATCCCCGCTGCTGCGCTCGATCCCTTTCCCGAGGCGCTCCAAGCCGCGACCGAGCTGCTGCAGTCGATCGCCAGGGAGGGACCCACATGGGTGCTCTGTGACACTCCCGGCGAGTTTGCCCGCGCACGCGAACTCGTCAGCGCGTCACCCACCCGCGCGCTGACCGTCTGCGACGGACCGCACCTCCATCGGGGATTCCATTGGTCGGAGGCCGGCAAACCGAGACTCACGGTCGTCCCGTGGCACGAGGTGCTCAATCGGTTCTCATCGCGCCGCCGCGTGAGTGGCGGCGCTGCGCAGGGACGCGCGCGCGACGCGTTCCTCTTCTTCGAGCCAGGCGACTATGTCGTCCATCGCGACCACGGCATCGCGCTCTACCGGGGACTCACACAACTTGCCCAGGCGCCCGGTGGGGGCGCGCGCGGCGACGACGAGGAATATCTCACCCTCGAGTTCCACGGCGGTTCGACGGTCCATGTTCCGGCCTCGCGCGTCTCGCTCGTGCAGCGCTACGTCGGCGCCGGATCGCTCAAGCCCATGACCTCGACGCTCGGCGGCAAACGCTGGCGCAAGCAGAAGGAAGAGGCCGAGGAGGCGGTGCGGGATCTCGCGGCGGAGATGATGCGCGTCCACGCCGTACGCGAGTCAACGCCGGGAATCGCCTATCCCGCCGACTCGCACTTGCAACGGGAATTCGAGGAGGAGTTTCCGTTCGAAGAGACAGCCGACCAAGTCACTTCGATCGCGGCCACGAAGCGGGACATGGAGCGCACGCGTCCGATGGATCGGCTCGTCTGTGGCGATGTCGGATTCGGGAAGACGGAGGTTGCGCTGCGCGCAGCGTTCAAGGCGGTTGATGGCGGGCGCCAGGTGGCGCTCCTCGTCCCGACCACGGTGCTCGCGGAGCAGCATGAGCGAACCTTCCGCGAGCGATTGCGCGCCTACCCCGTGCGCGTCGAAAGCGTCAGCAGGTTCAAGACCAGCGGGGAGATCGCCGAGACGCTTGAGGCGTTGGCGGCGGGCCGGGTCGACATCATCATCGGCACCCATCGCCTCCTCTCACGCGATGTGCGTTTCCGAGACCTTGGACTCGTCATCATCGACGAGGAACAGCGATTCGGCGTCGAGCACAAGCAGCGACTCCTCGAGTTTCGGTTGACCGCCGACGTGCTGACACTGAGCGCGACACCGATTCCGCGCACGCTGCACATGGCGATGCTCGGCCTTCGCGACATCTCAAGCCTGACGACACCTCCCCCGGATCGACGGGCGATCGTCACGGAAGTGGTTCCGTGGAACGACGAGCGGCTTGGCGGCGCCATCCGCAGGGAACTTGCTCGCGAGGGCCAGGTCTTCTGGGTGCACAACCGCGTTCACGACATCGACGATGCCGCCGACACGGTGCGGCGGTTGGCCCCCGCAGCACGCATTGCCATCGGCCATGGACAGATGGCCGACGGCGAACTCGAGCAGGTCATGCGCCGGTTCATGCGCCACGAGGCGGACATCCTCGTGTCGACGACGATCATCGAGAGCGGCATCGACATCCCTCGTGCCAACACCATGATCATCGATGATGCGCATCGGTTCGGGCTCTCGGAACTTCATCAACTCCGTGGGCGCGTTGGGCGGTCAAGCCATCGCGCGTACTGCTATCTCTTGTTGGGAGCGAAGCCGATCGCCCCCGATGCGATGAAACGGCTCAGGGCACTCGAGGACTATTCGATGCTCGGTGCCGGATTCCGAATCGCGGTACGCGATCTCGAGATCCGCGGCGCCGGAAATCTCTTGGGGAGCGAGCAGTCCGGACACATCGCCGCTGTCGGGTACGAGATGTACTGCCAGCTCCTCGACCGTGCGGTGCACGACCTGAGCCGCGACCCACGTCCCGTGCCACTCGACACGATCGTCGATCTTGGAATCAGCGCGGGCATTCCCAAGGCGTTCATCCCCAACGATCGGCGGCGGCTCGAGGGCTACCGGCGACTCGCGGATGCGGCGAGCATGGACGAATTCGCGGCCGTCGTCTCAGACCTCAAGAGCGCGTACGGCGATCTTCCCGAGCTGGTCGGGCAACTCGTACTGCTCGCGGAACTCCGGCTTCGCGCCACGCTCGCAGGCATCGCTTCCATCCGCTGGGCAACTCCCGATGTGGTGATGCGCACGACGCAATCCGCCATACTGTTGAAGGCGCTGCGCCGGGTGAAGGGATCCGTGAGGGAAGTCGGCGATGCCGACAGCGCGGGACTCGTCGATGTCTACTGGCGTCCCGTGGGGACCGCCGCGTCGGAGTCATCGATCGCCGCCACGCTGCTGCGCGTGCTGCGCGAGTCCGAGCCAAAGTGCAGTTCGAGATAGCGCGCCACATAGTCGAGGATGCTGGTGCAGTCGGGGATCTCCGGATTGGAGGTCGCGCCCATGGGTTCGAAGCGCATCCCGCGAAACCGGTCGGCGGCATCCTGCAGTCCCAGTCCATGCTGGAGCGACAAGCTGAAGGCGCGGCAGAATCCCTGGATGAGGCCGGAGAGAGTCGATCCCTCCTTGCTCATCTTGATGAAGATCTCGCCGGGGCGGCCGTCGGGAAAGAGCCCGACGGTGAGATAGCCCTCGTAGGTCGCGATCGCAAACTTGTGAGTGACGCTTCGACGTGTCTCAGGGAGGACTTCGCGATGCGGCGACTGGATCAGCATTGGGGAACGATCTCCTTCGGCGATTTCTGCCTCAGGAGCGGCCACGACGCGCCCGAGCCGATTCTTGCATCGGCGATCAGCGGAGGGCGACTGCGGATTTTCCGGCGCGGCCGCAGTCACTCCGCGGCGGGCTTCTTCGAGGACTTGCGCGCGCTCTTGGTCGCACGGTCGGACTTGGTCTCGTCGGTGGGTTCAGCCTCGGCTTCGGGCGCCGCATCCTCGTCGACGGGAGCCGTCTCGTGGTGATGCTTCGTGTGGCCAGGGGTCTCGAGTTCGATAATCCGGTCCGGCTTGACTTCGACAGTGATCTCCGCCACAAGGTCGCGACCGAACTGGATCGTGACATGGGCGGAGCCGATGCGCCGCAGCGGATTGGCGAGACGCACCGCGCGCATGTCGACGCCGTATCCATCTGCGATGAGTTGGTCGGAGATATCGCGGTGGGTGACGGCGCCGTAGAGGATCCCCTGATCGTTGCACGCCCGCACCAGTGTGACCGTGATGCCCTCGAGCTTGGCGATGATCGCTTCCCGTTCGGAGCGCTGCTTGGCGACCTGCGCTTCCGCGATCGCGCGGGCTGCCTTCAATGACTCGATCTTCTCCGGGGTCGGAGCCTCCGCCATCTCGTTGGGCAAGAGGAAGTTTCGGGCGTAGCCGGGTCGCACCTTGACAACATCACCGACGAGACCGAGGTTTTCGATCGTTTCGAGGAGGAGGAGTTCGTACTGTCGAGCCATGGGTCGCTGTCCTTTCAAGGGAGAGTTAGTGGCACCGCCGGGCCACAGCGAGGTTCGTCGCGCACACGCGCGCCGAGGCGGTGAGGTTGTCCTTGATGGCTTGGCGGCCACCGAGGGGGAGGAAGTATCGCAGATTCGTTGCCCCGACGCAACCCATCGTGGCGCAGGGGGTTGCCGACGTCCCCGTCAGGACGCAGCCTTCTCGCGCAGGTGATTGATGAGGTCAATCTTGGTGATGAGTCCCCAGTACTTCGTGCCGTCATGGATGACCGCGACCCGGTCGGCCCTGAAGATGGGGAGCAGATCGCTCGTCGTCCGCGACGGGTGGATTGTCTCGACTCGGCTCACCATGAATTCCGACACGGGACGGTCGGCTGCCTTCGGGTCTTGAGCGAGCGCCAAGAGGACATCGCTCTCGTCGAGGATTCCGACGAGGCGGTCGGTCTCGTCGAGCACCGCCAGCTGACTGACCGAGAACATCTTCATCCGGCGGACCGCAATGGTGAGCGGCATCGACGGGTGGAGGACGAAGTCCTCGCCGCTCTCATGGCAGCGCGCAACGAGATCCCGAAGATCCCCATACCGCGGACGCTTGATGAACCCTTGGTCGCGCATCCAGAAGTCGTTGAACATCTTGGAGAGGTACTTGGCTCCCGAGTCGCAGATCAAGGTGACAACCCGCTTGGAGGTGGTCTGCTCACGGCAGTAGGCGAGCGCCGCATGGAGGAGCACGCCGACGCTCGACCCCGCGAGCACCCCTTCGCGCCGGAGCAGTTCGCGCACTGCCGTGAATGCCTCCGCATCGGTCACCGTGTACGCGCGGTCGATCACCTCGAGATCGAGAATCGATGGGACGAAGTCCTCGCCGATTCCCTCGACGAGCCACGAGCCCGGCTCGATCTTGCGCCCCTCATTCACGAGCGGCGCGAGGATCGACCCTCTTGGATCCGCCAGCACGATCTCGCAGGCGGCATGCTGCTCCTTCAGGTACTTGCCGACTCCGGCGATCGTCCCGCCGCTGCCCACTCCGGCGACGAACGCATCGACCCGGCCCCCCATCTGCTCCCAGATCTCCGGGCCAGTCGTTTCATAATGGGCCTGCGGATTGTTGGTGTTCTCGAACTGGTTGACATAGAAGGATGCGGGATCCTCGTTGGCCATCCGCTGCGCGATGTCCTGGTAGTACTCGGGATGCCCCTTGCCGACGTCCGATCGTGTGAGCACCACCTCTGCCCCCATCGCGCGCAGGTGGGCCATCTTTTCCTCGCTCATCTTGTCGGGCATGACGACCGTGAGCCGGTAACCCTTCACGGCCGCGACGAGTGCAAGTGCAATACCGGTGTTGCCTGCTGTTGCCTCGATGATCCTGCCTCCGGGTCTCAATTGTCCAGAACTTTCCGCCACTTCGATCATCTTGAGCGCAATCCGGTCCTTAATCGACTGCCCCGGGTTGTTGCACTCGAGCTTTACGAACAGCTCGCACTTTCCCGTGTCGAGGCGACTCAACCGGAGCATCGGGGTGTTGCCAATCAGTTCCAGGATGCTCTGAAACGTTGAGCCGACGGTGGCATTGGGCATCGGCTCAGTGTAATACTGTTGTCATGACGGGGACTTCTGAGCGCATCGGGGCGCACATTGATCCGGCGGGCCGGATGGAACTCATCGAGATCGGTGAACGAGCCGGCACGGGAGCGTGTGTCGACTTTCGCCGGATCGAACTCGCCGGGATCTCGAGCCAGCCACTCGTGAAGGCGTGCGGACCGAAGGGACTGCTCGTCGACGCCACCGCGGGGTTCGGTGGAGATGCGTGGATCTTGGCTGCAGCCGGATTCGACGTGACCTGCATCGAGCGATCGCTCGTCGTCGCGGCGGTGCTGGACGATGGAATCTCACGTGCGAAGACCGATCCCGCGCTCGCCGCCGTGGCCAAGCGAATCGAACTCAAGGTCGGGGAGGCGGCCCATTTACTCGCCAAGGTTCTTCCCGAGGACGCGCGGCGTCACGCGACCCTCTACCTTGACCCCATGTATCCACCCAAGGAAGGATCGGCGCTGGCGCCGAAACCGATTCGGCTCATTCGGCTCGCGGTCGGTGACGGTCCCGATGCGGCTGAACTGGTCGCGGCCGGACGCGCTGCCCACTACCGGCGAATCGTCGTGAAGCGACCCCATCATGCGCCGCACCTCGATGGGACGCCCCACCACGAGATTGAGGGAAAACTCGCGCGATTTGACGTGTACATCTCTCACACGACGAATGGGCGCACGGGACCTTCCGAGTGAGTGCGCCGTGGGCCTTCTGCCCGCTTCTTGAGCCTTTCGCACCTGCCACCTGGCTCCTGAGCGAAGACGAATCACGTCACGCCAGCGCAAGCAGGCGACTCCGAGTCGGCGACGCGATCACCGTGTTCAACGGCCGAGGGCTCGTCGGCGAAGGCACCGTCGCCGCAGAGGAAGCGGGAGGCGCGCTTCGGGTGAGTGTGTCTTCGACGCACTCGCCACCCACCCCGCGACTCGTGATCGAGATTGCCAGCGCGCTTCCCAAAGGCGACCGACTCGCGACACTCCTCGAAGCGATCGGACCGTTCGCGGCCGCGCGGTTCACGCCGCTGACCTGCGAGCGTTCTGTCGTCGCGTGGTCTCCCGCGATGGAGTCGCGCGCGATGCGTGTCCTCGTCGCCGCCTGCAAGCAGTCGCGACAACCGTCACTTCCAGTGCTGGCGCCGAAGGCGACGGTCAGCGAAGCCGCGGCGCTTCTCGCTTCGCGCTGCTCGCATCTCGTCGTTGCCCATCCCGGGGGCGGATCCATCCTCGATGTCCTGAGACCGATCGGACAAGAGGCACCGGCGCGGCTCGCGATCTTGATTGGCCCCGAAGGGGGTTTCAGCGAAGGTGAAATTGCCGCAGCAACAAGTCACGGCGCGCGGGCCGTCTCGCTTGGAGCGGCCGTCCTCCGGATTGAACTAGCCGTCGCGGCGGCCCTTGCCGCCTGTCGAATGGGGGAGTGGAGCGTATCGGGGTCGAACCGATGACCTCCGCCTTGCAAAGGCGGCGCTCTCCCAATTGAGCTAACGCCCCATTACGAACTGTGCCAACTGTCCGATGCGCGAGGGATTCTAGCGAACGAAATCCCTGCGCGCAGAGAGGGATCAGCCGTCCTTCTTCGGTGTCAAGTAATCGATCGTCGTCGGCGTGATCGTGTCGAGTTTCAACGCGTCGTCGAAGCACGACTCGCCACGGACGCCGATGAGCGTTCCGAGCATCGAAGTGAGTCGGAACGCCTCGTCGGGGACGATGTACGCAACAGTCTGGCCGCTCGACGGGTCCTGGAGCCGATAGAGCAGCGGCAACTGCGTGCCGTCATAGACGATTGATGCGTTGAGAACCCCGACGGCGGTGTAATCGCTGCGCGCCTCGATCGCTCGTGCAACGGAGGAGATCTGCTCGCTCTCGCCGCTCAGGCGGGCTTTGGCATTGGCGAGTTCGCGAAGCTTTCCTTGGACTTCCTGCTGCACGGCGAGTTGCTGGGTGCGGGCATCGGAGCGCGCCTTCATCGCGGCGTCGCATGCGGGGTCGGCGGCAAGCGCCGTGTAGGCCGCGAAGAGCGCACCGAGTTCAGCCTCGGCAATCGGTTGACCCTTCACCTTGAGCCATGTCGCTTCGAGTGTGGCGAATGTCGCGCGTCGACTCTCCGCCGCGAGTTCCTCGGGTGAGGGTCCCGCCGGAGCAGCTGCGACTTCGACCGCAGCACCTGGTTCGGCTGGCACGTCCGCGAGCGAGGCGCTGCCGTCGGCAGCAACCACCGGCGCGGCCGTCGCTCCCGCGAACGTCGCCGCCTCGGCAGGTGTCGCCCGTCGCAGGAAGTTCGAATTGATCCAGCCGTCGCCCGTGTCGGGCAGTTTCACCCGCCAGACCGATCCGCGCTCTCCATCGATCCGATTGAGAGCGGCGAGCGTCGCACCGACATCGATCCGCCCGATCTGTTTCCACGAACTCTCGGGAGACGAGTCGGCGCCGATGTTCGGGGCGCGCAGTTCAGTGACTGCGGTCACCGTGAGCGAGCCGCCGTCGGCTGACAACTGCACGCGATCGTCAGCGGCGACGAATCCGGTCAGGTCCGCGAATGCCGCGCCTGCGGTCTGCACGCGCGACCAGCCAAAGTTCTCTTCGACGACGCGCACGACATCGGCGCGGCCGACTTTCCCGAAGGGATAGGAACTCTGCACACTCGGCCCTGAGCGCACATAGACGTTGTCCGCAGTGACCGTCGCGAAGAACGGTGTCGACGCGTTCGCGGTCGGCGCGCTCTGCGGCGGTGTGGGTTGTATCGCAGGTGTTGGCGGTGGCGCCGCAGGTGGCGGCGCTCCCTGCTGCGCGTGTCCGTTCGCGAGTGGCGCAACGGTCAACGCAAAAAAGGCGTACGCGACCATGGAACGGGCGATCCGTGCTCTGTCCATGTCGAAATC
>CANETX010000055.1 GCA_947441435.1 Planctomycetaceae bacterium | reverse complement strand
TCGAAGGCGCAGCATGTGTGGATCGGCGCGCGCCGCGACAGCGACTTCGCCGCGTTCGAGCCCTGGCTCGCGCGGCTCGTCGGACTCTCGCGGGAACGAGCGGCGTACTTCGGGATTCCGAAGGGTGGCGAAGCCTGGGATGCCCTCGCCGACGCGTACGAGCCCGGCTGCACGGCGGCACTCGTGACGCGCGTATTTTCGCCACTCCGGCCGCGCCTCGTGAATCTGATCGCGGAGATTGCCGCGGCGAAGAAGCGTCCGTCGAACCGATTTAATGAACTGCCGCTTCCTGTCGAGGCCCAGACGCGATTCGTGCGCATGGTCGTCGAGGCGATCGGCTTCGACTTCTCCCGTGGACGGCTCGACACGAGCGCCCATCCCTTCTGCGGCGGCAGCCACTGCAGCGACACGCGGATGACGACGCGGTATTCGCCGACCTGCGTCAATGACGCGCTCGGATCCTCCATGCACGAGGCGGGCCACGGGATGTATGAGCAGGGACTTGAAGAGGTCGCCATCGGTCTTCCCTCGGGGACTGCGGTGTCGCTCGGGATTCACGAGAGCCAGAGTCGCCTGTGGGAGAACCACGTCGGTCGCGGGCGGCATTTCTGGCAGTGGTGCGCGCCGAAACTCCCCGCGTTCTTCGGGAAAGACTGCGATGGATTCTCGGTCGACGAACTCTACGGCGCGGCGAATGTCGTCGAGCCGGGCTTCATCCGGGTTGATGCCGATGAGGCGACCTACAACCTCCATGTGATGGTGCGGTTCGAACTCGAACGGCTGCTCATGTCCGGTGACCTCTCCACGAAGGATCTTCCCGCTGAGTGGAACCGTCGGTACAAGGAGTATCTCGGGCTGACTGTTCCCGATGATCGCCGGGGCTGTCTGCAGGATGTCCACTGGAGCATGGGGTCGTTCGGCTACTTCCCGACCTACACACTGGGGACCCTCTACTCAGCGCAGTTCTTCGAGGCTGCAGAGAAGGCGGTGCCCGGACTCGACGCGGGGATTGCGCGGGGCGAATTCGCGCCGCTGCGCGAGTGGCTCAATGGAGCCATTCACACGCACGGCCGCCGCTATTCGTCGGAGGAACTCTGCACGCGAGTGACCGGCGGCCCGCTGTGTGCCGACGCCTTCTTCCGGCGACTCGAAGGCAAGTTGCGTCCCCTTTACGGTCTTTGAGCGGGAGGGGAGGGGGCGCTGCGACCGGGCAGTCGCCCAGTGAAGGCGAGCGCCACCACTACGGCTGACCAGATTGGAATCATGCCCACGCCGGGGATCGCCTCGGCAATGAATGCCGCAAGGAGGACCATCGGAGCTCCCAGAGCGGCCCAAATCGCGATCGCAGTGACGAGATCGACGCCGATGACGAGCGGCTCGGCGATGACCAGTCCGCTCGTGAAGAAACTGAAGCCGTCGGAGACGAGTGCGATCGCCAGCGCGAGGGCGACTCGCCACCACGAAGGTCGACTCAAGGGTCGACTCAGCGGAATCTGTGGTGCAATCTCGGCCATTCTGTGTAGTCTTGCAAGACTCTACACACCTGCCATGGCCAACGGAATTCGCAACCTCAGGAATGTCGCCATCATCGCGCATGTCGACCACGGAAAGACGACTCTTGTCGATGCAATGCTGCGCGCGTCGAGCGCCGCCAGCGAGGTCGAGCAGGGGGCAGAGTGCGTTCTCGACTCGAATCCTCTCGAGCGGGAGCGTGGCATCACCATCCTTTCCAAGAACTGCGCCGTCGACTGCATCGTGAGCCGCGGAGCCCACACCGGAGAGGCGCTCCGGGTGAACATCATCGATACTCCGGGCCACGCCGACTTTGGCGGTGAGGTCGAGCGGGTGCTGCGCATGGCCGACGGCTGCCTCATGCTCGTCGACGCGATGGAGGGGCCGATGCCCCAGACGCGGTTCGTGCTCTCGAAGGCCTTGGAAGTTGGCCTCAAGCCGATCATCGTCATCAATAAGTGCGATCGCCCGGATGCCCGGCCAGAAGCGGTCGTGAACGAAGTCTTCGATCTGCTGATCGACCTCGGTGCGGATGATCATGCGCTCGACTTCCCTGTCGTCTGGGCTTCGGGACGCGATGGCTGGGCGAGTCGGGACCGAAATGACCGCGAGAACGGAGTCGACGACTTGTTCGCGGCTATCGCCGAGCGTGTGCCGCCGCCGACATCTGAGCCCGAAGCGCCGCTTCAGTTCCTCGTCGTCAATCTCGACTCGAATGATTACGTCGGGCGCCTTGGCATCGGTCGGGTGTTCGCTGGCACGCTGCGGGCTAACTCGCAAGTGATTGTGTGCAAGGCTGACGGCTCATTCAAGAAGGCAAAGATCCAAGGCGTCAAGCGTTTCGAGGGACTGTCCCGCATGCCCGCCGAGGAAGTCCTCGCGGGGGATCTCTGTCTCGTCGAAGGCATCACCGATATCGAGATCGGCGACACGATCTGCTCGGTGGAGAGCCCCAAGGCCATGCCGCGGGTGCGGGTCGATGAGCCCACGCTGCACATGATCTTCCGGATCAATGACGGCCCGCTCGGAGGCCGCGAGGGGAAGTTTGTGACGAGTCGGCAGATCGCGGAACGGCTCGAGCGCGAACTCCGCAGCAATGTGGCCTTGCGTGTCGCCCCCGGAGACAGTTCCGAGGAATTCCATGTCTCGGGGCGCGGTCTCCTCCACCTCGGTGTGCTCCTGGAGACGATGCGTCGCGAGGGATTTGAACTGACCGTCGGCAAACCCGAGGTGATCGAGCGCGAGATCGACGG
Source organism: Planctomycetaceae bacterium (assembly GCA_947441435.1). Lineage (GTDB taxonomy): Bacteria > Planctomycetota > Phycisphaerae > Phycisphaerales > SM1A02 > F1-60-MAGs104. The sequence goes on along the minus strand of CANETX010000055.1, from coordinate 9,293 downwards.
CGTCAAGTGCGAGCCGTACGAACGCCTTGCGGTGGATGTTGCCCAGACCGCGATGGGAGCGGCGCTCGAGCTGCTGGGCCAGCGCGGCGCAGAGATCACGAAGGTCGACATGCGTGGGACTCGGGCGCACGTCGAAGCGGACATTCCTGCGCGCGGACTCATCGGCCTGCGCACCCGGATTCTCAACGCGACCGGCGGCGAGTCGGTCATGCACCACTCGTTCAGCGACTATCGGCCGGTTCGCTTTGCTCCTCGGAAGCGGATCAATGGCGTGATGGTGGCAGTCGACGCGGGAACGGCGACGACGTATTCACTCCTGAATCTTGCCGAGCGCGGTTTCATGTTCGTCAGCAACGGCGACGTGATCTACGAGGGGATGGTCGTTGGTGAGCACAACCGCGACAAGGACCTTCATGTGAATGTGGTCAAGCCCAAGCCGATGTCCAATGTCCGCGAGTCGAGCAAAGAGGCGACGGTCGTGCTCAAGGCCCCCCGGCCGCACACGCTGGAATCGGCGCTTGAGTATCTCGAGGGGGACGAGTACGTCGAGGTGACCCCGAGCGCAGTGCGAATCCGCAAGAAGGTCTTGCGCGAGGCGGAGCGGCGACGCATCAGTCGGCAAGTCAAGGATCGCGAAGCCGCGGTCGCAGGTGCGAGCGACGATCTAGACTGATCGGCGATGCCGACGGTCATCCAGAAATTCGGTGGCACAAGTCTCGGAACACCCGAGAAGATTGCCCGCGCGGCTCGCCGGGTGGCGGACGCCCGCGCTTCCGGATTCGACGTGGTGGTCGTCGTCAGCGCGATGGGACACACCACTGACGAGCTGATCGCGCTCGCGGAAGGCGTCTCGCCCGTCCCTGATCGGCGGGAACTCGACATGGTGATGGCCACGGGCGAGCAGGTCTCCGCCGGGTTGTTGGCGATGGCGCTCCGGGAGCTCGGGGTGGCAGCGTCGAGCCTCACTGGAGGACAGGCGGGACTGCGCACCGACGGCGTCCATGGACGCGCGCGCATCACGCGCATCGAGTCGGGGCGGCTCGAGAGGCTCCTTTCGCGCGCCGAGGTTGCCGTCGTCGCGGGGTTTCAGGGAACAAGCGATGACGGCGAGGTCACCACGCTCGGCAGGGGAGGCAGCGACACGACGGCGGTCGCAATCGCCGCGGCCCTGCGCGTGAGCGACACCGGTGGATGGTGCGAAATCTTCACCGATGTCGACGGGGTCTACACGGCCGATCCGAGAGTGGTCCGCAGCGCCGTCAAGTTGCCGCGGATCTCTTACGAGGAGATGCTCGAACTCGCGACGCTCGGTGCCGGGGTCATGCATGCGAGGGCCGTCTTGTTCGGGGAGAAGTACGGCGTGCCCATCCACGTCCGCCACAGCCAGAAACCAGACCAGGGAACGATGATCAATCGGGAGAGTCACGCCATGGAAGAACTTGCCGTTGTCGGTTGCGCACTCAAGGAAGACCTCGGGCGCGTCAGCCTCCGGGGAATCCGCAATGCCATTGGCCTGCAGGCCGGGCTGTTCACCGCGCTCGCGCAGGCGAACATCGTCGTCGATGACATCATGCAGACCGAGCAGGGCTCGACGACCATGCTCGCATTCACCGTTGAGCACGGCGATCTTGCCGACGCCAAGGGAATCGTCGCGAAGACGCTGGCGGAACTCGGTGAGGGTGAGATGAACGTCGAGGTCGCCTTGGCAAAGGTGTCAGCGGTCGGGGTCGGCATGAAGGTCCATGCGGGGGTGGCGAGCCGGATGTTCCGCGCGCTCGCCGAGGCCTCGATCGCCATTCACAACATCAACACGAGCGAAATCAAGATCAGCTGCATCATTGACAAGGCTGATGGCCCCAAGGCGCTCGAGGCCGTCCACCGCGCCTTCGGTCTGGGCCTCGGTTCGAATGCGACCGTGGCGATGCAGACCGACGAGTCCCGCTGATGACCGGAATCGAGAGCAGCGAACTCTGGCGGTCGACCCGGCAGGGGGATCCGCTCGAGCCCAGGCTCCCCAACATGCGGGTCATCCGCATGCTCGGCGCAGGGGGGTTTGGCGCTGTCTGGCTCTGCGAGCAGACCGCCCCGCTCAAGCGACAGGTCGCGGTCAAGGTCATGCGGAGCGTGACGGCCAGTCCGCGTCTCAGGGCGAGGTTCGACGCCGAACGGCGGCTCCTCGCTCGCATGGAGCACCCGGGCGTTGCGCGGATCTTCGATGCCGGCGAGGCCCCTGACGGCAGCCTCTACTTCGTGATGGAGTATGTGCAGGGGGAGCGCATCGGCGAGTGGTGCGATCGGAATCGAATGGGAGTCGAGGGCCGGTTGCGACTCATGCGTCAAGTCTGCGCGGCGGTGCAGCACGCGCACTCGAAGGGAATCGTCCACCTCGACCTCAAACCCGCGAACATCCTGATCTGCGAGGTCGATGGGCAGCCGGTCGTCAAGGTGATCGACTTCGGGATTGCACGGCTCGCGGACGATCCCGATGCGGTGTCTGCGCTCATCGATCCCAACGCGCCGGCGATGGGAACGCTCGAGTACATGGCTCCCGAGCAGTTCGCTGGCACGAAGGTGCTCGACACGCGGAGCGATGTCCACGGACTGGGAGTGGTGCTGTACGAGTTGCTCACGGGACTGCTTCCGTTCGAGCCCCGGCAGCTCCGGGCGATGGGGTCCGCAGAGGCCGTCGACTTCCTGCGCACGTCGGATCCAGAGCCGCCGAGTCGACGTCTTGCGGCGAGCCGCGCCTCCGAACCAGCGGAAGCCGAGGCGAGGGCCCGCGCCCGAGGCGCTTCATCGCGGCAACTCGAACGCTTGACCGCTGGCGAACTCGATGCGGTCATCCTTCACTGCCTCGAGCGTGACATGGACGCTCGCTATGGAACCTGCGACGCCCTCTCGAGCGACCTCGCGCGGTATCTCGCCCATGAGCCAGTCTCGGCACGTTCTGCGCCGCTGCTCATCAAGGTGACCAAGTTCGCCCGCCGCAACAAGGCGGCAATCACCGCTGCCGCGCTCATCGTGATCGCGCTGTTCGGGGGGTTGGCGGCAATGGCCTACGGACTCCTTGAGGCGAAGCGCCAACTCGCCCGCGCCGAGCGGCTCCACAGTTTCAACACGAAGATGCTCGAGTCGGTGGATCCAGGCATTGCGAAGGGGATGGACACCCGCCTCCTCAAGCTTGTGTTCGACCGTTCGATGGGCACCATTGACGAGGAGTATGCCGACGATCCGCTGCTCGCGTCCGATGCGCACCAGACCGCAGGCGTGGCCTACAAGTCGATTGGCGATGTCCAAGTTGCGCTTGAGCACTTCAAGAAGGCGTACGACTTCGCGTCATCACTCGACCCTGAGACTGAGGCGTACCTGAAGGTGAAGAACGACTACGGGGTGCTCCTCCTGATGGCAGACAGGGTCGATGAAGCGGCACCGATCCTCGAGTCGGTCTACGAGGTGCGGCGAAGGGTTGAGGGGCCAGAACACGCGAGGACGCTTTCGTCGCTTCACAATCTGGCATGGCTGCGGGAAGCCCAGAAGAAGCACCAAGAGGCGCTCGAGCTTTACGCCGACGCGGCGAAGCGCAAGACCGCCGCGCTGGGACCAGACGATCTCAGCACGCTCCAGTCGATCGACAATCTCGGCGACCTTCAACGCAAGCTCGGGCAACTCGATGGCGCAAAGGCGACGCTGACGGATGTGGTCGAGCGGCGCACGCGGGTGTCGGGGGCGACGAGCCCGGACACGCTGCTCTCGCGCAACAATCACTGCATGGTGCTGCGCTCCATGGGAGATCTCACGACGACGGAGCCCGTGTTCCGTGCGCTCATCACTGACATGGAGGCGGTGCTCGGCGACGACCATCCCTACACGCTCGTCACGACCAACAATCTCGCGAGCATCCTTCGGGACACCGGGCGCGCGCCCGAAGCCGAGCAGCTGTATCGCTCAATCATCCAGAAGTTCTCGGCGCGGTACGGCCCTGACGCCAACTACACCGTTGTGGCGATGGGGAATCTCGCGCTCACTCTGGAGATCCAGGACAAGGACTCGGAGGCTGAGTCGCTCTACCTTGACGTCATCGCACGGAAGACCCGGATCGGTGGCGCGAACTCGGCGTCGACGCTGAACTCCACACTCAATCTCGGCTCGCTCTATTTCGGGATGGGCGGTGCCCGCGTGCCCGAGGCTCACGAACTCTGGACGAAGGCGCGCGCCGCCGCTCGGGAAGCCCTTGGTCCTACGCATCCGACGTCGGTCCGGGCCTCCGCGTACTGCGCGCAGTCGCTCTTTGCCGGTGGCGACATGAAGGGAGCGCTCGAGCTGGTCGCAGAGGCATCCAATGGCGATGCGCAGAAACTCCCGAAGGACCTGCAGGTGATCGCGTTCCGCGTCCTTGGGAAGGGCGCGCTTGATCGTGGCGACTTCGCTGAGGGGGCCGAGCTTCTGGGGCGCGCCTACGAGGTCGCCACGGAGATCGGCAGGGTTGAGCAGGCCCGGGACATCGCCACGTCACTCGCGGATGCGGCCGCCTCAGAGGGGGACGATGAATCCACAGCGGTCTGGTCGGAACGCGCGAAGGGTGGGCAGTGATGGCCGGATGGTTAATTTAACATAACATCCATTATCGGACCTTAGGTCTTCCGAACCCCTAGAAAACAAGCCAATCCAGTGAACGCATTCGAGCCTCCATCGTCCCCGTCCCCACGTGCCCCCATGGCGCCGTTGTGCTCCGTGTTTCGGCGATACCTCAAGTCGAAGGGCCTCAAGTACACCGCGGAGCGGGCAGATGTTCTCGACGCGATCATCGCGCGCGATGGAGTCTTTGAGGCAGAGGAACTGCTGCTCGAAATGCGCAAGCGCGGCCACCGGGTGTCGAAGGCGACCACCTACCGGACCATCTCACTGCTCCTTGAGGCCGGGATCATCGTGCAGGCGCTCTTCGACTCGAAGCAGTCGCACTACCAATTGATCTACGGCAAGGAACCCCGTGACCACATGGTCTGCATGAAGACCGGCAAGTTGGTTGAGTTTCAGAGCACCGAACTGACGGCGCTGCGCAATCGCATCTGCAAGGAGCTCGGCTGGTCCCCAGTCGCCCACCGCTTCCAGATCTACGCGGTCAGCCCGGACGCGCCGCGGAGCTGACGCGAGAGTCGATGACCTCGGCCCGTCGCCCAGCGTTCTGCGCGCCAAACGAGAGTCGAATGTGGAGGCGAGCGGCCGGGAGCGCCACCTCGATCCGCGAAGCCCACTCGACAATGACGATGGTGTCGCGGGCAGCGAGAAGTTCATCCCAGCCGAGGCTCTCGAGGAGTTGCAGGTTCTCGATCCGCCACGCATCCACGTGCACGAGCGACCCGCCCGCGTACGGATAGGACTGCATGTTGACGAAAGTCGGGCTGGAGACGCGCTCGGGATCGATGCCGAGTCCACGCGCGACTCCCCGGACGAACGTGGTCTTGCCGGCACCGAGGTCACCGTCGAGCGCGACGAAATCGCCGGGCCGAAGCGTGGCGGCCACCTGCTCGCCGAGTCGCTCAGTCGCGGCCTCGTCGGGGAGGTCACGCATGTCGAGCTCGTGGGTCATGGCGGAATCCAAGGTCGGAGACATCATGGTCGACGCCATCGAGAACGAGCGTGACGCTCGGCGCTGTGGAGCCCACCCTTGTCGTGACAGTGCCGATCGCCGCCCATCCGCTCGGCAGTGCTGAGCCCGGTGCGATCGCCGCGAGCAGTTCGTAGTCCTCTCCGTCGCCGAGCGCCGTGGGGAGCGTCGCTCCCTCCCTCAGCGGGATCGACTCCGCATGCAGCCGGGCCGCGAGTGCATGTCCGCGCGACTCGCCCGAGGCCGTCAGTAGACGCGAGAGGTCAAGGGCGACCCCATCGCTGATGTCGATCATGGCATGGACATTCGCCCCCAGCGCATCGACCAACGCGTGCGCCTCACGAACTCGAGGGGCGAATGTCAAGTGATGGCCAAGGCCATCGCGTCCGAATGCGCCACCGACCGCGCCGCTCACGATGATCGTGTCGCCCTCCCGCGCGCCCGAGCGCGTTCCGACGAGTCCATCAGCGCGGGGCTCCGCGAGGATGGTCACGGCGAGCGCAAGGCGGGCGTCCGGGCGAGGGTCAATCGTTGTGTCGCCACCAATGAGTGGGCAACCGAACTCGTTCGCTGCGCTCGTGAGTGCGTGGAAGAGCGCCGTCGCGTCCGCCTCGCTCATCGATCCGGGAATGGTGGCGCAGGCAATCGTCGCGACGGGATGCGCGGCCATCGCCGCCACGTCGCTCACATTGCGGGCGACGGCCTTGCGGGCGACAAGATGGAGAGGCGTCTCCGGCGTGAAGTGCAGCCCCGCGATCGTCTGATCGGCGGCGACGAGCAAGCGCGACGAACTCAACCGGATCATCGCCATGTCATCCCCTGGAGGGATCTCCACAGAGGATGGCAGCGACCCCCCCGCAGCCCTCGCCAGTTCGAGGATCAGCCGCTCGTCGACAGGCACGGTCATCCGCCGCTCCCCTGCGCGAGCAATTCCCGAGCAAGCGCGACCGTCCGGGCGGTGGCCCCCTGCTCGCGCTTCACGACGTCGCGCGCCCGGACTCCGAGCGCTTCACGCCGTGCGCGATCCGCCATCAGGCCGGCGAGTGTCGCGGGCAAGTCCTCGGCCGACGTCTGCACCATCGCATCGGCCCCGAGGAGCGTCGCCGCGGTCGCCTGAAAATCACCGACTCGAGGGCCGACGACGACCGCCTTCGCCAGGGCCGCTGGTTCCATCATGTCGGATCCGTGCAGATTCCCGAAACTCCGTCCGATCACGATGAGATCGGCAAGCGCGTATGCCTTGCGGAGTTCCCCGATGGTGTCGAGGAGGAACCGCCCCGACGCCGTGGCGCTGCCCCGAGCACTTCGGCGCGTGCAGGGAGCGAGATCCCGCGCGGCGGCGTCGAACCACTCGGGCTTGCGAGGAGCGCAGAGGAGTTGAACACCGTCGGGGCACGCAGCGCGAAGGAGCGCATCCTCGCCAGGCGCCGTCGACCCCGCGACGATGAGTCCTCGACTCCGATCGATGCCGAGGTCGCGAGCGAGATCGTCCGCCCCCGCAACCGACGCCGCGATGTCGGCGGTGTCCCACTTCATCGTCCCGCCGACAAACACCCGCGCCGCGTTCGTCCCCATCGCCACAAATCGGTCCGCGTAGGTGCGGTCCTGCGCGCTGACCCTCGCGAGCGAGGCAAACATCGGTCGAAGGAAGGGTCGGAACAACTGACTCCGCCGAAAGCTCCGTTCGCTCAGCCGTCCATTCACGACCGCGACGGGAATCCTTCGGCGTCGGCACTCGCGCAGGAAATTGGGCCAGAGTTCGAGTTCCGTCAGGAGGACGAGATCGGGCTTCGTCGCCTCAAGGAGCTTCCGCACCGCCCACGAAAAGTCGAACGGAAACCGTACGACCTCATGTCGACCGCCGAGCGTCGCTGTCGCGCGTGCGATCCCCGTGTTGGTCGTCGTCGAAACAATGACGCGCGCGCCGACATCTGCGCTCGCGAGATCATCGCAGAGCTTTCGGATGGCGTTCACTTCTCCCACCGACACGGCATGGATGAGGACTCGCGGGCACCTGGGCATCGGTTCAGCGGCACGCAACTCCGGAGCGCGCAGGCCGAGCCGGGCCCACCAGTCCGTGCGCAGTTTCCCCTTCCGTGCGAGCGCGATCAGCCAGATCGGCATCGTCACCAGCCCTGCGACGAGATAGGCAATGTCCGTCACGAATCCCATCAATCGAAGGGTAGCCGAGGGCTGAGTCGCCCTTGACTACAGTGGCTCCGATGTCCGCTGCAGCGAGTGACCCTTCGAGGCCGATCCCCCGCTACCGCTGGGAGATCGGCGTCGATACGGGGGGAACATTCACCGACTGCGTCGCGCGCGGCGCCGAAGGAGAGGTCATCACCAACAAAGTGCTGAGTTCGTCGGCTCTTCGCGCTCGGGTGAGATCCATCTCCGGGGACGCCGTGGCCATTGATCTGGGCCGCGATCTCTCCGAAGCGATGGACGTCGATCGATTCTTCCGTGGATTCACACTCGCGATCGCGGACGCCGCTCACCGCGCGGTCGAAGAGCGCCTGCGCGTCACGGGTGCGTCGCGGCTCGATTCCCGGACGATCCAACTCAGCGTCGAGGGGTGGACGGTTCCCGAGACAGATCGCCGACACCTCATCACCCTCGACCTCATCTCGCCGTGGGAGGCCCCCATCTTCGCGGTGCGGTGGGCACTTGCGCGTGGGGGCGACGAGTCCCTTTCGGATTGCCGGATCTGCGTGGGAACGACTCGCGGAACCAACGCGATCCTCGAAGGGAAGACCACACCCACCGCCCTCTTCGTCAACGAGGGACTCGAGGACATCCTCGCGATCGGCGACCAGCGGCGGCTCGACATCTTCGCGCGGGCTCCTTCGAAGGCGGCGGCGATCGAGCGCGCTTCCTTCGGGATCCCAGGGCGAATCGCCGCGACTGGAGAGGAGATCCAGCCACTCGACGAGGAGGCGATCACCAGCGCAGCGCGCAGCGCGCGGCGCGAGGGCATCCGGGTGGCAGCCATCGCCTTGCTCCATGCCGACGGGAGCCGCCCCGAGGGGGTGCGGCATGAGACTCAGGTCGCGACAATTCTCCGGCGCGAGGGATTCATGTGGACGAGCTGCTCGCATGAGGCTGGTGCGGCAACGAGATTCGAGCCACGCGCACGGGCGGCGGTCATCGATGCGGCGCTCTCGGGTGCGGTGGGCGAATTCGCCGAGGCGATCAAGCGCGACAGCGCGGGGGCCGATGTCTTCATGATGACGAGTGCCGGTGGACTCGTCCCCATCGATGGCTTCCGCCCTCGCGAGAGCTTGCTCTCGGGTCCCGCCGGGGGATCTGCTGGTGCAGCCCTCGTAGCAATGGAGCATGAGGCCATCCCGTACATCACCTTCGACATGGGGGGGACGAGTTCGGATGTCAGTCGCAGCGACGGTCCCCTTCCCATCCGCGAGGAGACGGTTGTCGGGAACTTCGCCATCGCCTCGCCGTCGGCGTTCGTCGAGAGCGTCGCCTGCGGTGGAGGGTCAGTGCTCTGGTGCGACGGCGAGTCGTTGCGCGTTGGTCCCCACAGCGCGGGAGCGAACCCGGGACCAGCTTGCTACGGCGCCGGTGGCCCCCTGACGCTCACGGACGCGCATCTTCTTCTTGCGCGAGTCGATCCCGAGAACTTTCCGCTCCCCTGCGCAGTCGACGCGGCGCGAGTTCGCGCCGAGGAACT
>CANETX010000054.1 GCA_947441435.1 Planctomycetaceae bacterium | reverse complement strand
GTGGAGTTCGCGATCGATCGGCTTATCGATCACCGTTCCGAGCGTCGAACTGGGGGTCTGAGAAGGGTCTTCGGAGGCACTCACGGGGGACCAAAATCCTACCAAAAACGACCCGCGAACGGGGGGCGTTCGCCCCTCAATTCACCGCGTTTGTGTCGCGCGAAGGAGGGCCAAGTGTTCGGAGTTTCCTCCGCCCCCTTCGATGCAGCTCGGCGTGTGCGCGAGCACCTCCGCGCCGAGTTGGGCGAACTCTCCGAGCACCCGCTCCACGACTGCTGCGGACGCGTCCAGAGGGAGTACGCCCTTGACGAGCAGGCGTTTCTCGGCGCCGACTGCTTCATAGTGGGGCTTGATCAGGGTGATGATTCGCCCCTCCGGCGCGAGCCAGGCCAAGGCAACGAGGATCGATCTGCGCTGCATCGTCCACGCGAGGTCGACCACGACAAGGTTCACTTTCGACTCCGGCGCCGGCATGTGGAGGACATTCGTGCGCTCCCTGACATCGACCCTCGGATCGTTGCGCAGCCCCCAGTCGAGCATGCCGTAGCCGGTGTCGATGGCGACGACTCCCGCGGCCCCACCCTTGAGGAGGCAGTCGGTGAAACCACCGGCATTGCAGCCGAAATCCGCACAACGGAGCCCCGTGGGGTCGATGCCGAAGGTGGCAAGTGCGTGGGCGAGTTTCAGCCCCGCCCGCGAGACGAAGGGGCCCTTCGCCATGGGGTCGTCACACCCCCACGAGGGCAATGCCGAGTCGGTCGGCCGCCTCGATCACCTTCGGCTTCTCGAGCATGATCACCCGCCCGACGCCGAGCGCGAGCACCGATCCGCCCGCGCGTTTCATGCGTTCGAGCGTCGGGATGCCGATCGTGGGAACATCCGCGCGCATGTCGTGGGTCTCGTGGGCGGTCTTGAGGAGTGTCCACCCTCCAGTGCGGCACAGCGTCGTGCAGCGATCGATCATCGCGTCGGTCCCTTCCATTGCCTCGACGGCGATCACATCGCACTCGCGGACGGCGATCGCCTGTCCCACGCCGAGATTGGCGACCTGCTGGAGGATCGGCCACGCGAAGTCGAGGTCCCGGCGCTGCGAGGCTGTGGGTGCGATGCGTCCCATGACGCCTGCCGAAGCCAGTTGGTCGGTGATGAACGAGGTCGAGTCGATGAGGTGCACTCCGCTTCGTTTGAGTTCGTCGGCGACGGCGCCGAGCAGCACATGGCTTCGCCGATCGAAGCGCAGCCTCCGATAGTAGAGGAGCGCGACCCGGAGATCGGGGAGTTGCCGCAGCAGCCGCAGCGGTTCGTACATGCGCGCCTTGGCGACGCGACCGACCATCACGGCATCGTGGATTCCCCAGCGGCGCATGATGCGGATCCACTTGCCCAGTTGAAGGACGCCCGCCCGCGTGAACTCGTCGCAGTGGTCGGGGAGCGATGGATCGTGTTGGTCTCGCAGGCCGATGCACGCCACACGCGCGCCTGTGGCCCGGATCCCATCGGCGACGAGAATCGGCAAGAGACCGCTCCCGGCGATGAGGCCGATGGTGGGGAGGGAGTTCGCGGGCTTCGTCATGGTGGGGCGGTGCGAGCTGGTTACCCGTGCGGCCCGTGCATGGGGAGCATGCGGCGGGGATCGTGGGCAGCCTCGGGCGGCGCCTCAAGCGCACGCCGCAGGGTGGCGAGCAGCGTCGCCGAGTCGCTCGCGCAGTCGACGAGATCGCGCGCGCCCTTACGAACGAAACCCTGCTCGACGCCGTGGTCAAGGAGGGTTACGAGTGGGTTGAAGTAGCCCTGGACATTCAGGAGTCCGATGGGCTTCGCGTGCCGTCCGATGACTCGTCCCACGAGCATCTCGAAGAATTCCTCGTAGGTTCCGAGACCACCGGGGAGAATCGCAAAGGCGCGGGCGCGTTCTTCCATCTCCTTCTTTCGCTCGCTCATCGACGAGACGACGAGCAGTTCGTCGCATCCGCGCCAGCCCTGCTCAAGCGAGAGGAACTGTTCGGTGATCACGCCGGTGACTCGGGCGCCCGCAGCTTGCGCCGAGCGCGCCAACTCTCCCATCAGTCCGATCCCTCCTCCTCCGTAGACGAGGTCGAAGCCCGTGCGACCGAGTTCAGCGCCGAAGTGTCGCGCCGCCTCGAGGTGCGCACCGTCGACGCCGCGCGCGCTCGCGCAGTAGACGGTGAGGGGGACTCGTGCGAGCGTCGATGCCATCGCCACCTACGATAGTCCGTGTGAGCGAACCGGCGATGAGTGATCGGAGCAGCGCGTCGCTCGCAGACTCGATCGCCCTCGGAGCAATTCTCGTCGCGGCCTGTACGCGGGCGCTCATTGCCTTTGCGCCGCTCCCGGTGTTCGACCTCGATCCGGCGATGGATGCGTCACAGTTCGTCGGCGGAACTCCGGCGGACAGCGTGGCCTTGGATGCCCTTGCCCTCGCGGGGGCCGGGTGGCTCCTTCTTCGTGGATGGTGGGGGGGCTCGTCGTGGAAACTCGTTGCCGCGATCGCGATCCTCCCTGCGATCGTGCTCGTACTCGTGCATGGGAATTCCGACGCCGAGCAACTGTGGCGGGGATCGACGTGGGCCGCTGGCGCTCTCGCCGCGCTCGCGCTCCTCGTCCGCCTTCCCGCCGAACGCGCGCGTGTGCTGCACACGGCTGCGGTCGCTGCGATCGCAGGAGTCGCAGTAGTGATGGCCATGCGAGGTCTCTCTCAGATGGTCTCCGAACACGCGTCGATGGTCGCCTACTACGAAGGATCGCGCGAGGAATTCCTGCAGGCGCAGGGATGGCTGCCAGGTTCGCCGCAGGCGCTCGCCTACGAGCGCAGGCTCTCCCAGAATGAACCGTCCGCGTGGTTCGGATTCTCCAACGTCTTCGCGACAGCGGCGGGGGCGGGGGCGGTGCTCTTGGCGAACCTCGCGCTCGCACGAGGAGTCGCGTGGTCGGCGCGGGCGTGCCTCCTCGGCGCGGTCGCACTCTGCGCGGGGCTTGTCATCGCGGGTGGATCGAAGGGGGGAGTCGCTGCGATCGCGATCGGCGTGGCGGTGTCAGTCATCGCGCGCCGAAAACCAGGTCTCGTCGGATGGCTGCTCGTCGCCCTTCCGTTCATTGTGATCCTCGGAGTCGTCCTGCGCGGTGCGGTCGGCACCGAGTGGGGGGAACGGAGTCTTCTCTTTCGCTGGCAGTATCTGGTCGGCGCGGCAGGGACGTTCTTCGAGTCCCCGTGGATGGGAGTCGGTCCTGCAGGATTCCAGACGGCATACCTCACCCATCGCCCCGGCGACAGCGTCGAAGAAGTTCTGAGCGCACACGGCGCATTCGCGGACTGGATCATCGCCTTTGGAGTCGCGGGCGGGGGTCTCATCGCGCTGCAACTCCTGATGGCGTGGCGCGCGGGGAGAGCGATCGCGCTTCCTCCACCGACACCCGAGGGATCCACCGCGCGAAGCGCGCAGGAAGTCGCCGTGGCGGTCGTCGTCTTTGCCGGAGTCATATCCATCGCCTTCGAGGCCCCCGCGCTCGATGGCCTCGATGCCATGCTGTGGAGACTCGGTGGAGTTGGCGCGGGAGTTCTCGTGGCCATGACCGTGGCTCGGGTTGTTGGGAGCGTCAACGCCGATGCGGCGCGGGCAACGGCGATCGGTCTCGCGTCTTCTGCTGCGGTCATCTTGTCGCACGGAGAGATCGACATGGCTTTCTGGCTGCCCGGAAGCGCGCTCTGGGCGTGGATCGTGCTGGCGGTCGCGGCGAGTGGGTGGCAGGGAGCGGGCGACGATCGCGCGCCGTCGCGTCGGTGGGTCGCGCACGCGGCGGCCGGAGTGGCGTTTGCCATGGCCGTTGCGCTAGCGCTCGTTGTGCGCACCACACTGCTCCGGCAAGACCGGCTGGCGATCTTCGCGGCGGAGCACATTCATGAGGGGGCGGAGCAGAACTCAGCGGAGATCTTGGCATTCGCGCGCGCGGCGGCAGCCGACTCGCTCGTTGAGGCGTCGAACTCGTGGTTGCGTCGCGATGGTTACGCGGTGAGGGCCAGCGAGCAGTGGCAGTCCGCGGCGATGCTGCTTCCGAACGACGCGATGACACCCGGATGGCTCCGTGCGGCGGGGGCGGCATCGGCCAGCGCTGAGGCCAGTGCGCCGTCGAGATTCTCCGCGCTCCTCACCGGATCGACCGCCGCGATCCGCGCAGCCGAACTTCGCAGCGGTTCATGGGTCGACGCGTCGAATGCCATCCTCAGGGTCCTCGCGCTCAACCCGAGACACACGGAGAGTTGGATTCGCCTCGCAATTGCACTTGAACGGATGGGGGATCCCGCGGGAGCGCATGCGGCGATCTTGAAGGCGCTTGAGTCGGACGCCAGCTACGCGCTTGACCCTGTGCGGCAGCTCAACGAGAAACGGCGCGCGGAACTGCGCGAACGGCTCGCCCGCCTCCTCCGTTGATCGGCCGATTGTGTGGCGAAACTGCCCTTGAAGGGACGTTTCAGCACACAATCGAAGGACTTAGGGGGGAGTGCGGCGGAGCTCGATGAGGCCAGCGCGTCGTTCGTAGGTGATCCCTCGCTCCGGAGCGAACAGCTCCAGTCCTCGCGCACGCAAGCGCGGGGCGTGATCGGCGAGGTAGCGCTCGTACGCGGCGCGGTCGGCAAACTCGTAGCGCGCCTCCACGCGGCCGTCATCAAGAGCGATGACGTCGCCGCTGAGTGCCGACGCGGCGATGACATCGGCGAGGTGTTCAGTGCGCATCCACTCGATCCACTCTCGGGCGACTCGTGGGTCGCTGAAGGTCGCCGTCACCGTGTAGCTGAAGGCCATTGCGCGGCTCCTTCAGGGGGCGGGCTTGGCCGCATGCGGCGGCGCTGCGGCGTCGAGCGCCTTCATGACCTGACCCGGCGTGTATGCATCGCTCTTGAAGACTTCCTTGCCTGAAGGGTCGAGGATGACAAGGAGCGGAATCGTGATCCGGTCGAACTTCTTGAGGAGTTCGCGGCCGGGTTCGTTGTTGCCGGTGAGGTCGACCTTGATGGGGGTGATCCCTCCGGCCTCAAGGCGATCGACGATCGCGTCACGCTCGAGGACCGTCGACTCGAGGGTCTTGCAGTTGAGGCACCACTCGGCGGTGAAGTCGATGAGCACCGCATCTCCGTCGGCGAGTGCTTCGGCGAGCCGCTCGGGTGTGTAGTAAACCCAATCGATGCGGCCGTCATCGCTGAGTCGCACGCCGACTGCAGCACTCACTGCGAGGACGAACGCGCCGACAGCGCCGAAGGCGAGTTTCCCCTTAGAGGTCTTCGCGATCTGGAACGAGCGAACGGCGAGCCAGCCACCCGCCGCCACGCCGAACGCTCCGACGGCCCACCAATAGAGTCGGCTCGGGGGCTGCGGAGGTTCGGTCAGCCATCCTGAGAGCCCTGACCCGATGAAGTAGATCGCTGCGGCAAGAAGCAACAGTCCCATCGTTTGCTTCACAAGATCGCTCGCCGGTCCGCTTCGCGGAACTCGCGCGACAAGTTGCGGGAACGCGCTGAGCACGAAGTAGGGGAGCGCCATTCCTGCGCCGATGGTCGCGAAGACGGCGAGCACCGTGGTCGAGGACTGCGTTGCGGCCCATGCGGCAGCTGCGCCCATGAGCGGCGCGGTGCACGGAGTCGAGAGGACTGCGGTCATCACTCCGAAGCCAACCGAACCCGCGACGGTGTCGTGGCGAAAGTCGATCCCCGCGATTCGCTGCGGCAGTTGCACGGCAAAGAACCCGCACATCCCGACGGCCATGACGGCGATGACGAGTCCGACCCCCACCGTGAACCACGGATATTGGAAGAGTTGGCTGCTCGTGAATCCCGTCACCAGCGTGACGGCGCCCCCGAGTGCGACCCAGAAGCCGATCACTCCGAGGCTGAGCGCGGCGCCGAGCTGCGCGCAGCGGCGCCGATTGCCTGCGGAGTGCGCGAGCCCCATGATCTTGAGCGGGATCACCGGGAGGACACAGGGAGTGAAGTTGAGGAGCAGCCCACCCATCGCCGCGACCAAGAGCAGCAGCACGAATCCCGAGCCGCTGGGCTCGATGGAAAAGTCGAAGCCGAAGAAGTCGAAGACCACCGCCTGTGCGGGGGCAGTCCCGCCGTGGATGTGTGCGAAGATCCCGGGGTCGAAGCCGCGCAGCGCCTCGGGGAGTGCGCCTGATGCCGCTCCCTTCTTGACATCGATCGTGAGGTTCAGCTTGAGTGCTGCCGGGCGCAAGCATGTCGTCGCATCGCACGCTTGAAAGGCCACCGAGAGCGCGAGCGTTTGCGATCCCTCAGGAGCATTGGCCGCGATCGAAACCGGGACGAACACGACGGTGCGTCCCTCGAAGACCGCATAGGACTGCATGCCGTCGCCGACGTCTGCTTTCACCGTGTGGAACTGCGGCCACTGCGCAAAGACTTCAGTCGAACCTGTGGCTCCACTCGCCGTGACGATCCACTCTGACGAGCCTGCACTCGCGGGTCGCAGCGGCCCCCCAGCAGCTGGCGCAGTGATTGTGGTCAGCTCCGCCGAGTCAAAGGTGGCGATTCCCTCGGGAATCTCGCGCGCATTGGTCCAGATGTGCCAACCGGGATCGATCTCGAGGACGATGGCGACGGGAAGGTCCGCTCCCGGTGCAACCACCGGGGCCGCAGGGACGATGCTCACGCGGACCCGCTCCGAAGAATCGGAGTCACCATCTTGGCCGATGGCAGTCAGGGAGAGGGCAAGAGCGCCGACCAGCGCGATCCACGAGCGAGGCATGGATCCATCCTAGGGATTCTGCTATAATCAACCCTCCTTGGGAACCTCTTCCCGGGGATGCCCGTCCGTTCTTTGCCCACCGACTCCTCGGAGCGACCATGAGAATGACTTTCTTGGATCGTGTCGAATCGGCTCACTGCGACCGCGTATGAGGCGCTCTTGCGTCCATTCGCGCCAGTGGGACCAGTCGGATCATCGGTTGGCAAGGGTGTTCGTCGGAATGGAGACCCGAATGGGTTGACGTTTCGCGAGCGCAGCCGGACGGGCCATGTTCGCTACCGCGGCGAACATGGCCCTTTCTTTTTGAGTGCGCGGTGACAATTTGAAAGGACACGGAAATGAACGAAATCATCAGACTGCTCGACCACGTGGCGCGTGAGAAGAACGTCGACCGGGAACTCCTCGTGCAGGACCTCGAGCTGGCCATGGTGAGCGCGGTGCGCAAGCACTTCAACTCCGAAGAGCCTGACGAATTCGGGTGCTCGATCGATCGGCTCGCCGGGGGCATCGCCCTGTGGCGAAATGAAGAGGATGGCACGCGCAAGTCGATCGCCCTCGAGAGTCTCGGTCGCATTCCTGCGCAGACCGCCAAGCAAGTCATGATCCAGAGATTCCGAGAGAACGAGCGAGTCTCGCTCTTGGAGGAGTTTTCCAAGCGCCAAGGGGAGCTCGTGACCGGCGTCGCCCAGCGCTACGAAGGCAACGCGCTCATCGTCCAACTCGAGCGCGCCGAAGGGTTCATGCCCAAGAGCGAGCAGATCCCCGGCGAGCAGTTCCAGGCAGGCGACCGCGTCCGCTGCATCTTGCTCGATGTCCGCGACGCGGGCAATCAGGTCAAGATCGTCATGAGCCGGGCGCATCCGGACTTCATCCGCAGGCTCTTCGAGTCCGAAGTTCCCGAAGTCGCCGAACGCACCATCGAGATCAAGGCCATGGCCCGCGAGCCGGGATTCCGCACGAAGCTAGCGGTCTCCTCCGTCGACTCGAAGGTCGATGCGGTTGGCGCGTGCGTCGGTGTGCGCGGTTCGCGAATCCGCAACATCGTCGATGAACTCGGTGGCGAGAAGATCGACATCGTTCGCTGGAACGAGTCGAGCCAGGTGCTCATCGCCAACGCGCTCAAGCCGGCGGAGGTCGTGGAAGTGAGCCTCTGCTTCGAACTCGGGCGCGCGACGATCGTCGTGCGCGATGACCAGTTGTCGCTGGCGATCGGTCGACGCGGACAGAATGTTCGTCTCGCCGCCCGCCTCACCGGATGGGACGTCGACATCTTGACGCCACCCGAACTCGAGAAGGGTCTCACTGTCCTCCAGACGGCGGTCAAGACCGTCGAAGGGGTCACCGACGAGATGCTCGACCGAATGGGAGCGCTCGGCATGATCAGCGTCTTCGACGTCGAGGAGATCGGCGAGCCGATCCTCATCGACGAATGCGGCATGAGCGAGGAGATGGCCGTCACGGTCGTCAACGCCTGCTCCGATCGGGCCAAGACCCTCGCCGAGGAAATGCAGCGCGAGAGCGCCGAAGCCGCGGCACGCAAGGCCGAAGAGACAGCCGTCGCCGACGCGCTCCTCTCTGGTTCGGCGGAACACGTCGCTGCGACCGATGCCCAAAGCGAGTCGGCCGCGGACAACATCCTCGGCCTTGGTGGATCGGCGTCCTGAGTTCTCACTAACCCCTGGAGTCATCTGTGGCCACCAAGACAGTCAAGCGAGTCCGAATCACAGCCGTCGCCAAAGAGCTCGGCGTAACCGCGAAGGACATCATCGACAAGTGCGCACTCGAGGGGGTCGATGGCGTCACCACCCCGCAGGCTTCAGTCCCCATCGGGCTGGCTGAGACGATCAAGGACTGGTTCGGATCGGGCCAAGGTTCCGCCGCGACAGAGACTGCTGAGCACGTCGATGTCGCAGCGGTGAAGGAGCGGGCGAAAAAAGTCACCGCGAAGCGAAAGGGGCACGGGCCCGACACGGGAACTCCTGACTCCCACGACGTTGCCACCATCGAGGCACCCGCCCCCGCAGCGATTGACTCGGTCACGGCCGCCCCCGAAGCGCCAGTG
This sequence comes from Planctomycetaceae bacterium, assembly GCA_947441435.1. GTDB lineage: Bacteria > Planctomycetota > Phycisphaerae > Phycisphaerales > SM1A02 > F1-60-MAGs104. The sequence goes on along the minus strand of CANETX010000054.1, from coordinate 3,381 downwards.
AGCGCGCCCGTGCGTCCGGTTTCGATTGCCCCTCCTGCGCCACCGATCGTTCGCGTGCCGACGATTCGCCCACCGGTCCACACGCCCGTCGCCAAACCAACGCACCCGTCGCCGTCGGCGGCTCCAACGCGTCTGGCGGTCCAAGTGCCGCCGCCGCCTCCGCCACCGCCAACGATGTCCGCGCCGCCGGCTCCCGCTGTGCCGGTGCAACCAGCGGTGCCGGTCAAGCCCGCAGCGATGAACGTCCCGACTCGCCCCACGCGCACCCGCCCTGTCGGCGAGCAGATGGCGCAACCCGCCAAGACGAGCCTCGCGGGTCCCACGGTCATCCGGGTCGAACGCGCCGACAACCTTCCAGCACCACGACCTCGCAGTGCAGGAGGCATGGGTGGACCGCCGACTGGATTTGGCTCTGGCGCAGGAGCCACGCGTCGTCCGCCACCGCCCGCGGCCAAGCGCCGCCCGGGTGGGGACGCGGGTCGCACAGGCCGCGCAGCCGAGGGAGCGGCAGGCGGCAACCGAAGCACGACCGACATGGACGAGCGGAAGACGCGGCTCGCCGGATCGAGCGGCTACTTCAAGCGCCACCACAAGGGAGCCGAAACGCGACGCCCTCCGGGTCACACCGGACGCACGGTCGTGACGAAGCCGCAGGGGCCGGTGATCATCCCCGACCCGGTCGCGGTCAAGGAACTCTCCAATCTGACCGGCATCAAGGCCGCGGAGATCATGAAGAAGTCGCTCCTCGCGGGCAACATGATCACCATCAACTCCGCGCTCGACGGGATGACGGCAGCCGAACTGATGGCAGGATTCGGGATCGAGTTGGAAATCCGCCAGGAGACGAGTGCCTCCGACGAGATCGTGCAGCGGTTCGCCACGCGAACGCGCACTGACGAGCGACCGCGATCGCCGATCGTCACGATCCTCGGTCACGTCGACCATGGCAAGACCACGCTCCTGGACCGGATCCGCAATTCCAACGTGGCCGCAGGAGAGGCGGGTGGGATTACCCAGTCGACTCGCGCCTTCCAGGTAGCGGTAAACGTCGGTGGCGCCGACCGAGAGATCACGTTCATCGATACTCCGGGCCATGAGGCGTTCACCGCCATGCGTTCGCGCGGTGCAAAGATCACCGACGTGGTGGTTCTCGTCGTGGATGCCGTGGAAGGCATCATGCCGCAGACCGTCGAGAGCATCAACCACGCCAAGGCGGCGAATGTCGCCATCATCGTGGCGCTCAACAAGATCGATCGGCCCGACTTCGAGGAGAAGGGGCTGCAGCGGATCTACGGACAGTTGGCGGCCCACGAACTGAATCCAGTTCCGTGGGGAGGATCCGTCGAAGTGGCCCTCGTCAGCGGACTCAAGGGGACGGGAGTGCCGGAACTCCTCGAGCTCATCGCCCTGCAGGCGGACGTCCTCGAACTCAAGGCCGACTGGAAGGGTCACGCCCAGGGGACAGTTCTCGAAGCGCGAATGGAAGAGGGGCGCGGCCCGGTCGCGCAACTCCTCGTGCAGGAGGGGATCCTCAGTCGTGGCGACTTCGTCGTCGTGGGCCGCGGATTCGGCCGTGTGCGCGACATCGTGAGCGATCGCGGCGAGCGCATCCAGAAGGCGAGCCCCGCGATGGCGATTGCGATCTCAGGAATCGATGCGCTCCCGGATGCCGGCGACAAGTTCTATGTCGTCGACAGCCTCGCAGCAGCCGAAGAGGCGGCCAGCGAGCGGCGCGCGGCGGAGCGTGACCGGGAACTCTCGGCCCCGAAGGTCACGCTTGAAAACATCTTCGAGGCGATGGCGAATTCGAGGCGCAAGGAACTGCCGCTCGTCGTGAAGGCGGACGTGCAGGGATCGCTCGAGACGCTCAAGGTCGTGCTCAACAAGATCAAGGCCGACGACGTGACCATCTCCATCAAGCATGCGGCCGTGGGCGGCATCAACGAGAGCGATATCGAACTCGCCGCGACGACGGGCAGTGTGGTCGTCGGGTTCAACGTCACGAGCAACGGGAAGGCCCGGAAGCTGGCGGAGGTCCGCAAGATCGACATCCGTCTCTACGAGATCATCTATCAGATCACGGAAGACATGGACAAGGCGGTCCGCGGTCTCCTCGAGCCCGAGGTCAAGCTGCAGGTGCTCGGCCACGCCGATGTGCGCGCGGTCTTCAAGATCACCAAGGTCGGCGCCGTGGCTGGGTGCTACGTCACCGACGGCGTCATCGAGCGCAACGCGCAGATCCGCGTCACGCGCGACGGCATTGTGGTCGAGAAGGACCGGCGCCTCGAGCAGCTCAAGCGGTTCAAGGAAGATGCCAAGGAGGTCCGCGCCGGCAACGAGTGCGGCATGAAGATCAACGGGTACGACGACATTCGCGAAGGCGATGTGCTCGAGTGCTACCGGACGGTGACCGTGCGTCCGCTGGGCGGCGGCAATGCGTGAACCTCGCCGCAAGGGACCGAGACTTCCCCCCGGCGTGTCGCTGGGGATCGCCGGAGTTCCCGAGCGAGCGGTCCCGAGTTCGCGGCCTGCTCAGGTCGCGAGTCTTGTGGCCCGCGCAATTCAGGAGCGGATCGTGCGAGGACTCTCCGACCCCCGGTTGCAGGGAATGGTCTCGGTGCAGGAAGTCCGCATGAGCCGTGATCTCGCCAATGCCACCGTTGTCGTGTCTGTGCTGCCCACTGATCGTGCGCGTCTGAGCCTCTCGGCCCTGCGCAGCGCCGCCGGGTTCTTCCGGGCGCACCTGCGCGAGGCGACGAGGCTCAGGGTCATTCCGCAGGTTGAGTTCGAACTGAGTGAGGCGACCTCTGTCGCCCAAGAGGAGATCCCGTGAAGGACGCCAAGGTTTCGTTCAACATCAATCGCCTCAACACGCTGGTGCGGAAGTGGTCCGCCCGGGCGCGCAGCGAGGAGCCCAACACCAGCGATCTGCTGGCGCTGATGGTCCATTCGTCGCTGCTGTGCGATGCCTCCACCGAGATGGCCGACACCGCCATCCAGAAGATCCGCAGCCACAATGTGGACTTCAACGAGTTCCGTGTGAATCTCGTCGATGAGATGGTGGGGACGATTGGGGTCAAGTATCCCGACGCCTTCGAGCGGATGCGCCATCTCCGCATGACCATGTTCGACCTCTTCCGGCGCCATCACAAGGTGAGCCTGGATCAACTCGTCGGCAAGCCCAAGCGCGACGTGAAGATCTACGTCGAGAATCTCGAGGGGATGCCGACCTACGTCGTCGCGCGGTTCATGCTCCTGGGCTTCGACTTTCCCGGTGTCCCCGTGGACTGGACGACGATCGACTGGCTCGTGCAGGAAGAGGTGCTTCCCGAGTCCGTCGAACCCGAGGCCTTGATGAAGGTCTGGGCCAAGAAGTTTCGC